>NZ_JBDPLY010000014.1:0-214789 GCF_039871695.1 Actinomadura sp. B10D3 | reverse complement strand
CCCCCCCCCCCCCCCCCCCACGGCCCCCGCGCCGCCCGCGGATCAGTGCAGGCGAGCCTCGATGGCCTCGATGATCCGGGGCCGCATCTCCGCGGCGCCGATGACGGCGTCCACGGAGCCGACCTCGACCGCGCGCCGGATGTCGTGCACCCGGTCGAACTCCGCGGCCACCTCGCCGAGCTTCTCCGTGCGCACCGCCGCGCGGAGCTCGTCCAGCTCCGCCGTCAGCGCGGCGCGGTCGGCGCCGGAGGTCGGCGCGACGCGGGCCTCCAGACCCCGGACGCGCGGGTCGGCCGCGGTGCGGGCGTCGACCTCGCTCGCGAACACCGCCGCCGCGGCGGGGGCGCCGCCGAGCACCGAGGCGAACGAGCCCTCCAGCGCGAGGACGGTCATGTTCGGGTTCAGCGCCTTGGAGAACACCACGAACGCGCCGCCGTGGTACCGCGAGATCACGCAGAACACGATGGGCCCGCGGAAGTTGACGATCGCGCGGCCGATCTCCGCGCCGTACTCCAGTTGGAGCTTGCGCATCGACTCCGGCGAGCCGTCGAACCCCGACAGGTTCGCCAGCACCACCAGCGGCCGGTTCCCGCTCGCCGCGTTGATCGCCCGCGCGGCCTTCTTGGACGACTGCGGGAACAGCGTGCCCGCGGTGTAGGCGTCCGGGCCGTCGGTGGGCGGGAAGCCGCGCCGCGGGACGGCCCGCGACTCGATGCCGAGCAGGCACACCGGGATCCCGCCGAGGTGCGCGTCCTGCACCGCCGCGGTCTCCGCGTCGACCATGCCCGCCCAGCGCTCCAGCACCGGGTGGTCCTGGTCGGACAGCGCCCGCATGACGGTCCGGATGTCGAACGGCTTCTTGCGGTCCGGGTTGGCCTCGGCGGAGAAGATCTCGCCGACGGTGGTGAAGTCGCTGCCCTCCACGGCGTGGGGGAAGTCGGAGATGTCGCGGTCGACCGGGTCGGTCGTGGCCGCGCGGCGCGGCGCGTCCTCGCCGGGCGCGACGTAGGTGTGGTCGTAGTGCGCCATCAGGACGTCCCGGGCGGCGGCGAGGTTCGGCGCCCAGTACTGCGCCTGCCCGTTCGGGCCCATCACCCGGTCGTAGCCGCCGATGCCGAAGTTGTCCTCGGCCGAGACGCCGCCGGAGAAGTCGAGCGCCTGCTTGCCGGTGAGCACCATCGCCGAGTCCGGCGTCATCACGAGGATGCCCTTGGTGTGCATGAGCATCGTCGCCTCGGCGTTCCAGTACGGCTGGGCGCCGACGTTGATGCCCGCGACCACGACGTTGATCTCGCCGCCGTCCTGGGTGAACTCGACGATCCGCTTGAGCGCCGCGGCCACCCAGTCCATGTTCTCGGTGCCCGACTCCATGGAGATCCGGGCGCCGGCGGACAGCGCGTACCACTCCAGCGGCACCCGCATCCGCTCGGCCAGGTCCAGCGCGGCGATCACGCGGCGGCACTCGGGCTCCGACAGCGCGCCGAGCGACTTCGTCGGGTCGCCGAGCAGCACGACCCGGGTGATGCCCTCGGGGTGGCGCGGGGTCGGTGTGGTGACGACGCCCGCGACCATCGCCGCCGTGTTGCGGCCCTTCGGCCGGTCGACCGGCACCAGCACGTTCGCCCTGTCTTCGGCGAGGTCGTCCTCGGCGAGGTCGTGCTCGGCGAAGTCGCCGAGCATCCCGGTCAGCTCGTACGGGTACACGGTGTTGCGGCTGCTCGCGCGCAGCACCTTCTGCCGGTAGCCGTCGAGCGGCTCGACGGGGTCGTCCGACGGCTCGCCGACGGTGAGCTCGGTGCCGCCGGCGGCGTCGAACGTGATCCGCACGGCTACCTTGGTCAGCGCGCCGCTCTCCGGGTCGCGCCGCCGCGCGATGAACAGGATCTCCTCCAGCCCGGCGCCCTCCGTCGACGGCAGCATGCGCTCGGCGAGCATCTCCAGCTCCGCGCGGGTGAGGTCGCTCGGCGGCCAGACGTAGATCACGATCCGGTTGGTGGAGAACCGCTTCTTGGACGGCCGCCGGGCCAGCGCGCGGCGGATGGAGTCGAGGCAGGTGGCGACGGTGTACTCGGCCGTCGGCAGCGCGAGCAGCCGGCCCTCGTGGTCGCGCAGTTCCTTCAGGTCGCGCACCTGCGCGAACGCGACGAGGCGATCGTCGGACGGGTTCTCCCGCGCCACGCACTGGAAGAGGTAGACCTCCTCGTCCGAGGACGGCAGCCGGGTCAGGTCGAACTTGTTCAGCCGCTCCATCTGCATCCGCTGCGCGATGTACGGGTGCAGGCCGCGGATGAGCCGGTCCTCGGTCATCCCGGTGGGGGACGGGCGGAACGTGAAGTGGTGGTGCATCACCGCGCCGCTGCTGCCCGCGACGGTCGCGGTGAGCCTGCGGACCTGCCCCGGCAGCGGTTGCGCGTCGATGACCTGGCGCAGCGCCTCCGCCATCGCGTCGAAGTCCTGCGGCTGCTTCTCCCAGGAGAGGTAGATGTCGGCGTCGACGGCGTCCTTGCCGCCCGCCAGCTCGGCGAGGCCGTTCAGCGCGCCGCCCAGCCGCTCGAAGTTCACCGCGGCCGAGACCAGGCACGACCCCTCGCGCTCGGCGACGACGAACGTGCAGCCCCCGGCCTCGGCGGTGCGGACGCCCGCCAGCCCCTTGTTGCCGTAGTACCGGCGGGTCAGCACCTCCAGCATGACCGCGTTGTCCTGGTTGCCGCGGAAGAGCCGCTGGCCGAGCAGCCGCACCAGCGGCTCGGTGCTGCGCACCATCTCGGCGATGCGCTCGGCGCGGTCCGGGGCGTCCGGGTGGCGGTCCAGGTGGCGCAGGTGCGCCCGGACGCCGGCGTAGACGCGGGCGCGGTTGCGGCGCAGCATCGGCTGGGCGTACCAGGCGAACACCACCCCGGCCGCGAGGTCGTAGACCACGGGGAAGTGCCCCTGCGCCGCGGCGATGAGCCGCTCCAGCGCGAGCCCGGCCGGCTCGCGCAGGGCCTCCTCCGGCGGCGGCTCCCGCAGCCACGTGCGCAGCAGCGCCGCGACGGCCGCGGCGCCGGCGGACGCGCGCTGCTGCGCCAGGAAGATCCGGAAGACCGCCGCCTCCAGCTCGGGGGAGCGCTCCAGGTCGGTGACGCCGTAGTGCCCGAGCGCCTTGGCGAGCTTGGCCTGGAAGCTCTTCGGCAGTCCGGCCCGCTCCACGTCCAGGCTCTGCAGGTAGGTGTGGAAGTACTCGCGGGCGCTGTGCACGTGCCCGCCCGAGTCGCCGTCCTCGCCCGCCGGGCGGTTGCGGCTCAGCTCGGCGAGGTCGGCGAAGGCGTCGAGGAGCCCGATCTCCTCGGCCAGCGGCCGGTGCCCGTCCGCGGCGGCGGCCCGGCGGGCGGCGAGGTAGTCGTCGAGCACCCGGCCCTCGTCGTGCGGGTCGCCGTCGAAGCCCAGCAGCAGGCCGCGCAGGCACTCCCGGCCGTGGGCGACGCGGTCGCGCGCCGGGACCTCCCCGGGCGCGGCGGGCAGGTCCAGCTCGGCGGACGCGGCGGACGCGGCCTGCTCGTCCTCGGCGTCGTCCGCGAGCGGTTCCAGCCGCAGCAGCGGCGCGCCGGTCTCGACCTGGCTGCCCACGGACACGGTGCACTCCTTCAACCGCGCCCGGAACGGCGCCCGCAGCACCGTCTCCATCTTCATGCTCTCCAGCACGAGCACCGGCGCGCCCGCCTCGACCTCGTCGCCGGCCGCCAGCGGCGTGGCGACGACCAGCGCGGGCGCGGGCGACCGGACGACGCCGCCCTCGTCGCGGCTGACCCGGTGCGTCACGCCGTCCACCTCGACCAGGTGGACCGGCCCGTGGGTGCCGATGAGCAGCCGGTACCGGGTGCCGTTGACGACGATCTGGCCGCTGTGCCGGTCGAAGCGGTCGAGCTCGACGTCGGCGGTGCGGACGTCGCCGCCTGCCTCGATGCCGACGCGGAAGCGGTCCGCGCCGACGCGCGCGACCCGGGCCCGGTAGACGGCGCCCCGCAGCTTCAAATCCAGCGGACGGCCGCTACGGTGCTGGACCTGCGGCCGCCCGCCGAACGCCGTCGAGAGCAGGCGCTGCCGCTCGGCGCGCTCCTCGTCCTCGTAGGCCTCGATGGCGGCGGCGGCCAGCGCGACCGCGGAGTGCCGGTTCTGGACGAGCCCGCCCTCCGCGCGGACGCGATCGATCCAGCCCGTGTCGGCGCTCGCGTCGATCACCTCGGGCCGGTCGAGCAGGTCGAGGACGAAGCTCTTGTTCGTCGCGCCGCCCTCGATGATCACGGTGGTGCGCGCCATCGCCCGGCGCAGCCGGCCGAGCGCCTCGTCGCGGTCCCGGCCGTAGGCGATGATCTTGGCGATCATCGAGTCGAAGTCGGCGGGGATGGTGTCGCCCTCGCTCACGCCGGTGTCCACCCGGATGCCGGGTCCGGCGGGGAGGTCGAGCCGGGCGATGCGGCCCGGGGCGGGTGCGAAGTCGCGGTCGGGGTCCTCGGCGTTCAGCCGGGCCTCGATCGCGTGCCCGCGCTCGGCCGGCGGGCCGCCGTCCAGCCGGCCGCCGGACGCCACGTGCAGCTGCGCCTTGACCAGGTCGAACCCGGTGGTGGCCTCGGTGATCGGGTGCTCGACCTGCAGGCGGGTGTTGACCTCCAGGAACGCCAGCAGCTCGTCGCCGGGGTGGTAGAGGAACTCGACGGTCGCCGCGCCGCGGTACCCGACCGCGACGGCCAGCCGCTCGGCGGAGGCCTTCAGCTCCGCCGCCCGCGCCGGGCTCAGCACCGGCGACGCCGACTCCTCGATGATCTTCTGGTTGCGCCGCTGCACCGAGCAGTCGCGGACGCCGAGCGCCCACGCCGCCCCCTGGCCGTCCGCGATCACCTGGACCTCGACGTGCCGGGCGCCGGTGACCAGGCGCTCCAGGAACACCACGCCGCTGCCGAACGCCCGCGCTGCCTCCTGGCTGGTCCGCTCGTAGGCGTCGGCGAGGTCGGCCTCGTCGGTGACGACGCGGATGCCGCGCCCGCCGCCGCCCGCGGTCGCCTTCAGCATCAACGGGTAGCCGATCTCGCCCGCCGCCGCGAGGGCCGCGTCCAGGGTCTCCACCGCGCCGCGGCTCCACGGCGCGACCGGGACCCCGACCTCCTCGGCGATCAGCTTCGCGCCGATCTTGTCCCCGAGCTTGCGCATCGCCTCGGCGCTCGGCCCGACGAAGGCGACCCCGATCCTCTCGCACAGTTCCGCGAACGCCGGGTCCTCGGCGACGAAGCCCCAGCCGACCCAGGCGGCGTCCGCGCCGGTGTCAACGAGCGCGCGCTCCAGCACGTCCAGGTCCAGGTACGGGCGGGCGGAGGCGGGGCCGAGGTCGTAGGCCAGGTCCGCCTCCCGGACGAACGTAGCCGTCCGGTCCACATCGGTGTGCAGGGCGACGGTCTCGATCCGGGTCCCGGTCTCCGCGGCGATGTCCCGCACGGCGTTGATGAGCCGCATGGCGGCTTCACCGCGGTTGACGATGGCGACACGACTGAACACCGCACCGAGCCCTTCTGTAGACGATCCGCGCCGCGACATGACGCCGGCGGCAGTGTTCAGCCTCCCGCTTCCCGCCCCGCCGGCGCCATGCCGCGAACTACGCACGCTACGCGTCTCCAGTTGTGGGATTCCTGCAAAGCCTCGGCCGGCTGGCGCACGCTTTGCCGCCTCTCGACCACGCCGCGTGTCCGCGGGGCCGGGATCAGCAGGCCGGTTCGAGGACGAGTCCGGCCTTCTCCGGCTCGCGGGCGGCCGTTCCGGACGCGTCGAGCGCCGCGGCGCTCCCGGGGGCGGCGGGCCGCTTCGGCAGCAGGAAGGAGATCCCGACCATCACGAGGGCGAGCACGCCGCTGAGGACGAACGCCAGCCGCATCCCGTCCAGCTGGGCGAGGGCGGCGGGGACGCCGGCGGCGACGCGGGCCTCGGCCCGTCCGGCCATCACGGTCACCACCAGCGCGGTGCCGAGGGCCGCGGAGACCTGCTGGAGGGTGCCCAGCATCGAGCTGCCGTGCGGGTACAGGTGCTCGGGGAGGGCGCCGAGGCCGAGCGTGAACACCGGGGTGAACGCCGCGGCCAGCGAGACCATGAGCAGCGTGTGAAGGCCGAGCACCTGCCAGTACGGCATCGTCATCGAGATCTGGGTGAACCCGGCCAGGGCGAGCATGATGCCGAGCGCGCCGGGGATGATCAGCATCCGGGCGCCGAAGCGGTCGAACAGCCGGCCCACGACCGGGCCGAGCAGCCCCATGGCCAGCCCGCCCGGCATCACCAGCAGGCCGGTCTCCAGCGGGGACAGCCCGCGCAGGTTCTGCAGGTAGATCGGCAGCAGGATCATCGAGCCGAGCATCGCCATGAACCCGAGCGACATCAGGAGCAGGGAGAGGGCGTAGACCGGGTGCCGGAGGACGCGCAGGTCCATGAGGGGGACGTCGCGGCGCTGGAGCCGCAGCTGCCGGACCGCGAAGGCCGCGATCGTCGCCAGCCCGGCCAGGACGATCAGCGCGGGGACGGCCGTGCCGCCCTCGCCGAACCGGCTGAGCCCGAAGACCAGGGAGCCGAACCCGGCGGCCGCGGCGCCGACGCTGAACCAGTCGATCGTGCTGAGCTGCGGCTCGCCGACGTTCTCCAGCCGGGCCAGGCCGCGCCAGGTGACGAGGGCCGCGACCGGCAGCACCGCCGCGAACAGCAGGCGCCAGGACCCGAGTTGCAGGATCAGGCCCGAGACCGCCGGGCCCATCGCCGGCGCGACCGACATCGCCAGGGTCACGTTGCCCATCACCCGGCCGCGGTCCTGCTCGGGGACGACGGTCATCAGCGTCGTCATCAGCAGCGGCATCATCACCGCGGTCCCGGTCGCCTGGACGACCCGGGCGAGCAGCAGCAGCTCGAAGACCGGCGCGACCATCGCGAGGGCCGTCCCGGTGAGGAAGACGCCCATCGCGGTGGCGTAGGCGCGGCGGGTGCTGACCCGCTGGAGGAACCAGCCGGTGACCGGGATCACCGCGGCCATCGTCAGCATGAACGCCGTCGACAGCCACTGCGCCGCCTGCTCGGTGACGGCCATGTCCGCCATCAGCCGCGGGATCGCGTTGATCATGATCGTCTCGTTGAGGATCACCACGAACGTCGCGAGCACCAGCAGGCGGATCACCGGCGGCGTGCGGTGGGCGCCGGAACTTCGTCCGGCCGGGGCCTTCCGAGCCTTCCGGGTCTTCTGGGGCGCGGGGGTGGTCGGGGCGTGTCCGGGCTCGCTGCCGGTGGGGGCGTGTGTAGTCGTCATGCCAAGGCTGACCGGAGCCCGCCCGGAAACTCATCGCCGATCCCGGTATGAGTTGATTTTTTCGTGACCGCCCGCGGTTGGTCCGATACGCGGAAAGTGACCACCTCGTCACGGCGCAGCGCCTACGCTCGTCCCATCCCCCGATGGGTGCGTGAAGAAGCGCACTGCAAGGAGACGTTTTCCGTGAAGTTCAGCTACGCCATGCTCCCCGACTATCCGGTCGCGGACTCGCTGGCCTCCATCAAGCTCGCGGACGAGCTGGGATTCCACGCGGTGTACGCGGCCGACGAGCCGTGGCACAAGGACCTGTGGCTGCTGTTCGCCGCAGCCGCGGCGAACACCTCGCAGATTCGCCTCGGGCCGTCGGTGTCGGCGGTGACGCTGCGCGAGCCGTCCCTCATCGCGCAGGCCGCCGCGACGCTGGACGAGCTCACCGGTGGCCGCGCCGAGGTCGTCCTGGGCAGCGGCAACTTCGGGGTGCTCGCCCAGTACAAGATCGACTGGGCGAAGACCAAGCCGCTCACGCGGGTGAAGGAGGCCGTCGCGGTCGTCCGGACCCTCCTGGACGAGGGCGCCATCACCCGCGACGGCGAGTTCTACTCCTACGACGGCCTGTTCACCTTCGCCCGTCCCGTCCAGGAGCACCTGCCCGTCAAGATCGGCGCGATGCGCGGGCCGAAGTCGTTCGAGGCGGCCGGTGAGCTGTCCGACGGCGTCCACCACGCGCTCAGCTACTCGCGCGGCGCGTACGAGTACGCCGTCGAGCACGTCAAGATCGGCGCCGAGCGCGCCGGCAAGGACTGGCGGTCGCTCGACATCGGCGCCTGGGTGGTGTTCGCGGTCGGGCCCGACTCCACCGCGGCCAAGGAGGCGGCCCGCAGCATGGTCGGCCTGTACGCCTCGGCGATGCCGGCCGAGCAGCTGCAGCGCAACGGCGTCGACCCGGCGGACATGGCCCCGATCATCGAGGCCATCGGCGGCGGCGACCTGGCCAAGGCCATCGAGCTGACCACCCCGGAGATCACCGAGAAGCTGTCGCTGGCGGGCACCCCCGACGAGGTCCGCGCCAAGATCGAGAGCGACATCGCGCCGACCGGCGTCAACCACATGATCTGCGCGATCACCGACCCCGGCCTGGTGAAGTCCTTCACCGGCCGCGACCTCACCGGCGTCCCGGACGTGGACGGCCAGCTCCGGCTGATCCACGAGCACCTGATGCCCGCGTTCAAGTAACCGGCGCAGGCCACCGGCACGAGGGCCGGGCACCGACCACGGTGCCCGGTCCTTCGCATGCCCGGCCCATGCCCGGCCCTTACATGCAGGGCTCTCAGCCGACCTGGCGGTCGCGCCCCGCGAGGAGGCCCGCCGCCAGCTGCGGCACCATGAGCACCGCCATGAGCACCAGCGGCGCCTCCCAGCCGCCGCCGTGCTCGTAGAGCGCCCCCACGAGGACGGGGCCGGGGATCGAGATCAGGTACCCGGTGCTCTGCGCGAAGGCGGACAGCCGCGTGACGGTCGCGCCGTCCCGCCCGCGCATCCCGATCATCGTGAGCGCCAGCGGGAAGGAGCAGTTGGCGACGCCGAGCAGGCACGCCCACAGCCACGGCGCCGCGGCCGGGGCCGTGGCCAGCCCGGCGTAGCCGGCCAGCCCGAACAGGCCGAGCGCGACGGCGACCCCGCCCTGCCGGCGCAGCCGCCCGGCCACCAGCGCGAGCGCGAAGGACAGCGGGATGCCGAGCACCGAGGTCACGGCGAACAGCAGCCCGGCCGTCTCGGCGGACAGGCCGGCGTCCCGGTAGATCTGCGGAAGCCAGCCGATGACGATGTACGCGGCGGTGGCCTGGAGCCCGAAATAGACGGCGAGCGCCCACGCGGTCGGGCTCCTTGCGAGGGACGGCCGCTCGGCGTCCGGAGCCGGGTCCGCCGAGGGCGCGAGCGCGACGCGGTCGCGGGCCAGGCCGATCCACGCGGGAACGGCCACGGCCGCCACCAGCGCCCACGCGCCGAGCCCGATCCGCCAGTCGCCGAACCGGTGGGCCAGCGGGACGGTGGTGGCCGCGGCCGTCGAGGCGCCGATGTTGAGGGCCATCGCGTAGCCGCCGGTGACCGCGCCGACGCGGTCGGGGAAGCGCTGCTTGACCACGGCGGGCAGCAGCACGTTGGTGACCGCGATCCCGGCGAGCGCGACGGCGCTGAGCGCGACGAACACCGTGCCGTCCGGTGCGAGCGGCCGCAGGGCGATCCCGGCCGCGATCGCCCCCATGCCGGACAGGACGACGGCGTCGGGCCCGTGCCGGCGCGCGAGCCGGGACGCGGTGAAGCCGACCAGCGCGAAGCAGACGGCCGGCATCGCGGTGAGCAGCCCGGCGGCGGTGGCGCTCATCCCGAGAGCGGCGCGGGCCTCCTCCAGGACCGGGCCGACGCTGGTGACGGCGGGCCGCAGGTTCAGCGCGGCCAGCATCAGCGCGAGCGCCGCGAGCCATCCCGCCCGGACGCCGGGCCGGGCCGCGACCCGCGGCGGGGACGGCGCGGGGGCCCTCTCCTCAGGCATCCGCAACTCGTATAATCATGGGATGAGTCTACGTCCCGTCCCGCGGCCGACCGGACTGTTCGACCATGTCGTCGCGACGCTCCGCCGGCAGATCACCTCCGGCGCCTGGCCGGTGGGGTCGCGCATCCCCACCGAGCCGGAGCTGGTCGAGCAGCTCGGGGTGGCCCGCAACACCGTCCGGGAGGCGGTGCGGGCGCTCGCGCACAACGGGATGCTGGACGTCCGGCACGGCTCGGGGACCTACGTCGCCGCGACGAGCGAGCTGGCCGGGGTCATGGTGCGCCGCTTCGCCGGCGTGGAACGGCGCGACGTGATCGAGATGCGGGGCGCCCTCGAATCGTCGGCGGCGGCGATGGCCGCCGAGCGGCGGACCGAGGACGACCTCCGCCGGCTGGAGGACCTGCTCGACCGGCGCGAGGCCGCCTGGGAGTCGAGAGACCGCGACGCCTTCGTCGACGCGGACGCCGCCTTCCACCGCGCCGTGGTGGCGGCGTCCCGCAACGAGGTCATGGCCGAGCTGTACGCCGACCTCGGCGAGGTGATCCGGCGGTCGCTGCGCGACCACTTCAGCCCCGAGCTGCGCGTGGACGAGTACATGGACCACTCCCGCCTGCTGGACGCGATCCGCGCCCGCGACGCCGGCGCCGCCACCCGCGAGGCGGCGTCCCACACCTCCACCTGCCGCCCGTCCCCCTGAGCGGCGGGCGGTCAGCGACCCGGCCGCCTGACGTTTCCGGCCGCGAGGACCGTGCAGAACGAGGAGCAGAGCCGGCAGGGACCGGCCCCGGTGGGGGACCTTCGCCCCTGTCCGCCGCCGCGGCGCGGACGCGAGGGTGGGAACGTGACGACGACGACCGCACTGGAGCCCTACCAGCGGACCGCCGCCGAGGTCGCGGACGACCTGGGCACCGACCTCGATCAGGGGCTCGGGTCCGGAGAGGCCGCCGCGCGGTTGGACCGGCACGGGCCCAACGTCCTTCCGGCGGCACGGCGCCGCAGGCCGGTGCTGCGGTTCCTCCTGCAGTTCCACAGCCCGCTGATCTACGTGCTGCTGGTCTCCGCGGTCATCACGGCCCTCCTAGGCGAGCACGTCGACGCCTCGGTGATCCTCGGCGTGGTGATCGTCAACGCGATCGTCGGGTTCGTCCAGGAGGCGCGGGCCGAACGGGCGCTGGCGGCGCTCGCCGCGCTGACCCGGACCGTCGCCACGGCCGTCCGGGACGGGCGGCCCGCCCGCGTGCCGTCGGACGACCTCGTCCCCGGGGACGTGGTGGTGCTGGAGGCCGGCGACAAGATCCCGGCCGACGTGCGCCTGGTCCGGGTCGCCGAGCTGAAGGTGGACGAGTCGGCGCTGACCGGTGAGTCCGCCCCGGTCGCCAAGGCGCCCGATCCCGTCGGGGACGCCGCGCTGGCCGATCGCCGCGACATGGCGTACTCCGGGACGTTCGCCACCTACGGCACCGGGACCGGCATCGTCACCGCCACCGGCGCGGACACCGAGATCGGCCTGGTGCACCGGCTGGTCGGCCAGGCCACCGCCGTCCAGACGCCGCTGACGCGCAAGCTCGCCCACTTCAGCCGGGTGGTGACCGTCGTGATCCTCGGGCTCGCGGCGGTCACCTTCGCCGTCGGCGTGCTGCGCGGCGAGCCCGCCGCGGACATGCTGACCGCCGCGGTGGCCCTCGCGGTCGGCGCCATCCCCGAGGGCCTCCCGGCGCTCGTGACGATCACGCTGGCGTTCGGGGTGGCCCGGATGGTGCGGCGCAACGCCATCGTCCGGCACCTCCCGGCGGTGGAGACGCTCGGTAGCGTCACCGTGATCTGCACGGACAAGACCGGGACGCTGACCCGCAACCAGATGACCGTCACCGGCATCGCCGCGGCGGGCCGCCTGTACGAGGTGACGGGCATCGGCTACGCGCCGGACGGCGAGATCGTCCCGCCCGCCGACGCGGTGGCGCGCGAGTGCCTGCTCGCCGGGCTGGCCTGCAACGACGCCCGGCTCGCCCTCGACGGGGACGGTGTGGTGGGCGATCCCACCGAGGGCGCGCTGGTCGTCAGCGCGGCCAAAGCGGGCATCGGCGAGGCCCCCGAGCGGCTGGACACGATCCCGTTCAGCTCCGAGCGCCGGTACATGGCCACCCTGCACCCGGGCGGCGTCGTCTACGTGAAGGGCTCGCTGGAACGGGTGCTCGCCATGTGCGACACCCAGCTCGCCTCCGGCGGCGAGCCCGAGCCCCTCGACGCGGACGGCATCACCCGGATCGCCCACGCCTACGGTGACCAGGCCCTGCGCGTCCTCGCGTTCGCCCGCGCCCGCGTCGACCCCGCGGCCGACCGGCTCGACGGCCTGCCCCGGCTCGTCTTCCTGGGGTTGCAGGCCATGCACGACCCGCCCCGGGAGGAGGCGGCGCGCGCCGTGAAGGCGTGCCTGACCGCCGGCGTCCGGGTCAAGATGATCACCGGGGACCATGCCGCCACCGCCCGCGCGATCGGCGCGCAGATCGGTCTCGACGGCCGGGCCATGACGGGGGCGGACCTCGCCGCCTGCCCCGACGGCGAGCTGCCCGGCGCGGTCGAGGAGACGGCCGTGTTCGCCCGCGTCTCCCCGGAGCAGAAGCTCCGCCTCGTCCGGGCCCTGCAGAGCCGCTCCCACGTCATCGCCATGACCGGGGACGGCGTCAACGACGCACCGGCCCTCAAGCAGGCCGACATCGGTGTGGCGATGGGCCGCGCGGGCACCGAGGTCGCCAAGGAGTCGGCCGACATCGTCCTCACCGACGACGACTTCGCGTCCATCCGGGCCGCCGTCGAGGAGGGCCGCGGCGTCTTCGACAACCTGGTCAAGTTCATCGTGTGGGCGCTGCCCGCCAACATCGGCCTCGGCCTGGTGCTGATGGCGGCGATCCTCGGCGGCGGCGAGCTGCCGATCCTGCCCGTCCAGGTGCTGTGGCTGAACATGACCGCCGTGCTGGTGCTCGGCCTCCCGTTCGCCGTCGAGCCCCGCGACGACGGCATCATGCGCCGCCCGCCCCGCGACCCGGGGCTCCCGCTCGTCACCCGCTCCCTCGGCGCCCGCATCCTCCTGGTCTCGGTGATCCTGCTCGCCGGCGCCTTCGGCCTGTTCCACTGGGAGCAGGCCCATGGCGCCTCCCTCGGCGAAGCCCGCACCATCGTGGTGAACGTCTTCGCGGCGACGCTGCTGGCCTACCTGTTCAACTGCCTGTCGCTCGACCGGCCCCTGCTGTGGCACGGCGTCCGCCGCAACCCCTGGGTCGGCGCGGGCGCCGCCGCCCTCGTGGCCGTCCAGGCCCTCTATACCTACGCGCCCTTCATGAACGACGTCTTCCACTCCGCCCCGCTGCCCGCCTCGGCCTGGGCCCGGATCGCCGCCACGGCCGCCCTCACCTATGTCCTCGTGGAACTCGCCAAGTGGGCGTCCCGGCGGCAGGTGGTCAGAAGGTGATGGCGACCTTGCCTCGGGCGTGGCCGCGCTCGATGTAGCGCAGCGCGTCGGGGATCTCGGCGAACGGGTAGGTCCGGTCGATGACGGGGGCGATCCGTTCCTCCTCCATCAGTCCGGCCAGGAACCGGAGGTCCGCCGAGTTGGGCTTCCAGCTGACGGTGGCGAGACGCTGGCTGACGAAGGGGGAGGTCAGGGCGCCGCGCATCACCTGCGCCGCCGGACCGAGCAGCCCGCCGCGGCGGCTGGCGATGCCGCCCACGATCACGAGCGTCCCGCTGGGGGTGAGGACGCGCCGCAGCGCCGCGAACGACCTGTTGCCGACGATGTCCACGAGCAGGTCGTACCGTTCGTCCCGTTTCAGGACGTCCTCGCGGGTGTAGTCCACGACGTCGTCCGCCCCCAGGGAACGGACGAGCTCGACGTTCCGGGTGCTGCACACGCCCGTGACCTCGGCTCCGAACGTCCTGGCGAGCTGGACGGCGAACGTGCCGATGCCTCCCGACGCGCCGATGATGAGGACCCGCTGCCCGGCGGAGATCTTGCCCACGTCCCGCAACCCTTGCAGCGCGGTGTGCCCGGCCATCGACACCGAGGCCGCCTGCTCGAAGGTGAGGTCGCCCGGCTTGACGGCCAGCCTGTCCTGCGGGACGGCGACCAGCTCGGCGAACGACCCCAGCCGGACCTCCCCGAAGACCTCGTCGCCGGGACGGAACCCCGTCACATCGTCACCGACCCGCTCGACGACGCCGGCGAGGTCGGCGCCGGGAACCAGGCCCGGTTTCGGACGCCGCAGGCCGATGCTGAGCCGCACGAGCTTCGGGTCGGCCGCGACATGGCGCCAGTCGTAGGGGTTGACCGAGGCGGCCCGCACCCGCACGAGCACGTCGTCGCGCCCGATGGCGGGCTCGTCGACGTCCTTCTGGGTCAGCACGTCGGGCGGGCACAGCTCTTCCCCGCGACCCACACCGACGATGCTCTGCTGAACGTCATCTACGGCGAGACGGTCCCCGGTCCGCCCGCGGGGCGTTGAGGGCTGACCGGCGCGGTCGGGGGCGGTCGAGATCGATCTTGCTGAGACCCGATGGTGCTTGAGTGGTGGCTGGAGGCGCTGTTAGCTTCGGGCGGTGGGCGACATGCGTGCGCAGGAGGAGGCCATCGCGGACTTCGCGGCGGCCCTGCGGGAGTTGCGCAAATCAGTCGGAAACCCGCCATTCCGGGAAATGTCCGGACGATCTGGGGCAATCTCGCATACGACCCTGCATGAAGCCACGAAAGGGAACAGGCTTCCGAGCTGGGGGACCACGGCCGAGTTCGTCAAGGCGTGCGGCGCCGACCCCGCCGCCTACCGCGAACGCTGGGAGAGCGCGAACCGGGTGGTCGGCTCGGCGGGTGCGGGGAAGACCGCGACCCCGGCCGCCGGGACCATCGAGAGCCGTGCCGTGCACATCGACATCGGGTCGGACGGCGAGGTACCCCGCGCTGGTGAGGCGGAGGGGCGGGCGTGGTTCCGGCTGAGCCGCCCGGTCGCGCTCGCGTTGGCGACGGCGGCCGTCGGCATGGGGACGGCGATCGTCATCGTGGTCGCCGTCGATCGCGACTCCCAGGCGGGCGGGGACGGGCTGAAGCCGTCCGGCAGCCTGGCGAAGGCCACGCCGTCCCCGGCCGACTGCCCGGTGCGCGCGTCCAACCCTCCGCCGGCCCCGCCCCGGCACCGGGGCGACGCGGCCAGGTTCATCGCGGACATCACGCTTCCCGACTGCTCGCGCGTCGGCGCCGGGAAGACCGTGACGAAGGTGTGGCGGCTCAAGAACGCCGGGAAGGTCCCGTGGGAGGGGTACTCGCTGCGCCGTATCGACGTCCCGCAGCGGGCCGACCAGTGCCAGACCATCTCGGACGTGCCGATCGACGACACGAGACCCGGGAAGATGGTCGACATCCGGGCCGACATCACCACGCCGCGCAAGCCGGGCCTCTGCTACGTGCGGTTCAAGATGGTGGACGCCTCGGGGAAGGTCGCGTTCCCCGGAAGCCGTCCGGTCAATTTCCAGATCATCGTGCAATGACGATGGTCCCCCGCCGCGAGGGGCACGGCGGGGAACCAGGGTCGGGCGGGAATCAGGAGAGGGTGATCCCGCGGTAGTAGGCCTTCAGGATCCTGGAGTGACTCCAGCCCGCGTCGGCCTTGTCGCGCGAGCCGTACTGCGACATCCAGTCCCCGGTGACCCAGCCGCCGCACGCCGTCGTCGTCGCGCAGTAGTGGGCCTCAAGGATCTTTCCGCCGCGGGTCATCCGGGTGCCCCACGTCGCGTCCACCGCGGCGCTCGTCGACGCCGTCGCCGAGCCGGGCTTGTAGACCTGGCTGGAGGTGTTGTCGTAGACGTCGAAGCACTGGCCGCCCGGCGTCTTGCGCGTCGAATGCAGCGCCCAGTACCAGCCGTAGCTCTTGACGGCCACGGCCCCGGCCCGGAGCGACTCCCGAGGCCAGCTCGGGACCCACTCGTTGGGCAGGACGTTCTTGACGTAAGTCTTGAACGACACCCGGTCCACGCGGTTGAGCGACACCCGGTACACGAGGATCGTCGTGGGCAGTCTGCTGTTCGTGCCGTCGGTCTTGCACCCGGTCGGCGGTGTGGAGCTGAGGAACTGGTGTGAGGCGTTCTGGTTCTTCAGGCTGGAGTTGAGGTTGCCCTTGGCGCCGGCCTTGAAGTCCTGGTGCTTACCGCCGTAGTTGCTGTTGTAGTAGACGCGGACGGTCTTCTTGCTGCGGTTCCAGACGGATGCGGCGTTGTTCTTGATGCACTTCCCTTTGCCGTTGCCGGCGCCCTTGAAGTCGTAGCAGGAGGGCTGTGCGGTGCCGTAGTCGGCGACCGAGCCGGTGAAGTCGGAGACCGAGCCCTTGTTGCCGCTGTTGAAGTAGTAGCAGAACTCGCCGCTCTCGCAGACGCCGTTGCGGCTCGCCGCCGAGGCGGACGTCGCCGGGATCAGGACCGCCCCGCCGAGCGCCATCGCGGCGGCCCCCGCCGTCAGCCGCGAGATCAGCCGCGCGTTTCGTGTCGACACTGTCGTCTTCCTCTTCTGTCAGAGGCCGCGGGGCGCCCTAGCGGACGTTGTAGCCCTGGGAGTGCCAGAACGAGGTCGGGTTCGGGTTGTCCAGGTGCGGGTCGTTGACGCTCTTGGCCGCGTGCGTCTGCCGTCCGAGCCGCATCTCGACGTGGGTGTGCGCGGCCGAGCTGGACGACACCCCGCGCCACGACTCGTCGGCGATGACCTGGCCGCGCTTGATCGACTGGCCCACGCTCAGCCCGGACCGCGGCGCGGAGTGCAGGTAGATCACCGTCTTGTTCGCCGAGGCGTTGTAGACGGAGATGGTGGAGAGCCCGCCGCTGCCGGTGTGCCCGCGCGCGATGTAGATGATCTTGCCGGCCACCAGGGCGCGGACGTCGGAGCCGACGCCGCGGGCGATGTCGATGCCCTCGTGCCGTCCGGGGGTGCTGGTGTAGCCGTCGAACCCGCAGGTGATCCGGCCGCCGCTCGCCGTGTACAGCCCGCGCGACATGTTCGTGCGCGACGACGGCGAGAACTGGTGTGAGGCGTTCTGGTTCTTCAGGCTGGAGTTGAGGTTGCCCTTGGCGCCGGCCTTGAAGTCCTGGTACTTGCCGCCGTAGTTGCTGTTGTAGTAGACGCGGACGGTCTTCTTGCTGCGGTTCCAGACGGATGCGGCGTTGTTCTTGATGCACTTGCCCTTGCCGTTGCCGGCGCCCTTGAAGTCGTAGCAGGAGGGCTGTGCGGTGCCGTAGTCGGCGACCGAGCCGGTGAAGTCGGAGACCGAGCCCTTGTTGCCGCTGTTGAAGTAGTAGCAGAACTCGCCGCTCTCGCAGACGCCGTTGCGGGCCGCCGCCGAGGCGGGCGAGGCGAGGGCGGCCGCCGCCCCGCCGAGCGCGATCGCGGCGGTCGTCGCGGTGAAGATCTTGGTGAGCGTGCCCATGTCGTTTCTCCTCCGTTGGGTGAGCCTGGATGTGGGATGGATCAGCGGGTCCGGTACTCCTCCCAGGTGCGGATCGTCACGGTGGGGCCGTCGTCCGGGCCGCGGTTCGCGAGCCCGTTCAGGCCGAGGTAGTAGTCGCCGACCTGGTGCTGGGCCGGGCCGGACAGGTCGGTGTCGTTGATGGCGGCGGCGTGGATGTGCCACGGCCAGTCGCCCTGTGCGGGGCTGCGCACCCACGCGGCGAAGCCGACGCGGCGCAGCGCGCGGGCGGCGGCGGTCCGGGTGGCGGCGTCCATCCCCTTGACCGAGATGTCGACGACGCCGCCGCCGTCGTGGGTGCCCGCGGACGTGGGGTCGCCGCCGGGGTTGTAGGACCCCTGGTCGAGGACGAGCTTGCGGCCGAGCAGCCGCTCCGCCTCGGCGAGCATGCTCCGCGTCCGGGTGTTGACGACGACGCCGCCGGTGGTCACCCGGGCGCCCGGCGCGATGACGCGGGTGACGGTGAAGCGGCCGGCGCCGAGCTCGGCCAGGGACGTCTTGCCCGGCAGGCCGTTGGCGTCCAGGCCGGTGTAGCCGAGCGACTTCTGGTACTTGGCGTAGGCGGCGACCGTGGTGGTGCCGAAGTAGCCGTCCACCCACTTGGCGGCCAGCAGCTTCCGGTCGCGCAGCGCCCGCTCGACGAGCAGCACGCTGGCCTTCGCGCCGGGGGTCAGCGTGTCGTCGGAACGCCGCGGGTCGATCTGGGCCGCCTTGACCGTGGCCTCCATGTTCACCTTCGGGAGGGCCTCGGGGCCGGCCACCTGGGCCGCCGAGGTCCCGGACGCCGCGGTGAGGGAGGTGAGCAGGGCGGCCGCCGCGATGCCGGCGACATAGGTGGGCAGCTTCATCTGATCTCCTGACGGCGGGAGCTGGGAGCGTGGGAGCGGGAGCTTGGGAGCGGGGCGGTGACGCCCTCGGCGGATTCCACGGTCACCGATCACCCGCGTGTCCACAAGAAGATCGCTGTTGTCAGCTTGTTCGCCAGGCACTTCGTACAGGCGGACGCGTCATCTGACAGCCGCCGGAGGCCTCGCGAGGTGCGTTCTCGGCGGGGAACCGGCCGCGGCATCGGGAGGGGAGGAACCCTGTAAGGCGGCGGCTCCGGACGCACATGACCGTTGCGCTGAACTCCGCCCGGGTTCGCGCCATCGTAGTGACGTGATCACACATATCGATCACGGTCGGGTGGCGGAGGTGCGTACGGACGTGGACGCGATGGCGGATCGGCTGGAGCCCGGGGACCCCCAGCAGATCGGCGAGTTCTGGTTGGCGGGACGGCTCGGGGCCGGCGGCCAGGGGGTCGTGTACGACGCCTACGGCCCCGACGGCGCCCGGGTCGCGATCAAGGTGCTGCACGGAGCGGAGGACTCGCCCGGCGAGCTGGCGCGGATGGCGGCGGAGGCGCGGGCCGCGCAGCGGGTCGCCTCCTTCTGCACCGCCAGGATCCTCCAGGTGCGGCTGGAGCCGCCGCGGCCCTTCATCGTCAGCGAGTACATCGACGGGCAGAGCCTCCAGTCCGCCGTCGCGGGCTCGGGCGGGCGGCCGGGGCGCCGGTTCGGCGGGGACGACCTGCACCGCCTCGGCATCGGGATCATCACGGCCCTGACGACCATCCACCAGGCCAAGGTGGTGCACCGCGACCTCAAGCCCGGCAACGTGATGCTGGGGCCCGACGGTCCCCGGCTGATCGATTTCGGGATCGCGCGGGTGCTGGACACCCACTCGGCCACCGGCAGCGGGTTCGCCGGGACGCTGCGGTACATGGCGCCGGAGGTGTACGCGGGGCAGCGCGCCGGGGCCGAGGCCGACGTGTTCGCCTGGGGAGCGATCATGGTGTTCGCGGCCACCGGCGAGCACGCCTTCGGGGGCGGCACGCTGCCCGAGATCGCCCACCGGATCCGCACGCACGACCCCGACCTGACCGCGCTGCCGGACGCGCTGCGCCCCCTGGTCGCGGCGGCGCTGGCCAAGGATCCGCTGGAGCGGCCGTCCGCGCGGGCGATCCTGGCGGCGCTGACCCGGGACCCGCACGACGGCGCCGACGATCTGGACGGCCTGGTCGCCGCGGGGGCGGCGCAGGCGGGGCCGCACACCCGGTGGGAGCCGGGCGACCCGGCGCTCGGCATGGTCGCCGAGGACGCCTACACCGCCCTGCCGCCGCGCGAGCGGGACCTCGTCCCCGAGGTGTTCCTGCGGTGCGTGGTGCCCGGGGAGGACGGGAGCCTGACCACCCGTCCCGTGCAGGTCCCGGAGCTGGCCGACCGGCAGGACCCTGACGAGGCCCAGGCGATGGAGCGCGTGGTGCGGGCCTTCCACCCGCTGCTGGTGGTGACCGGCGGGCAGGTCGTCCTGGCGCGCCCGGCCCTGCTGCGGGCCTGGCCGAGGCTGCGGGACTGGGTCGAGGACGAGCGGGCGGGGCTCGCGGCGCACCACCGGCTCCGGCAGGCCGTCCGCACCTGGGACGACCACGGGCGGCGCCGCGGCGACGTGCTGACCGGCGCCCGCCTGGACGAGGCCGTGCACTGGGCGACCGCCGCCCGCCGCCAGTCCCTCAACCGGCTGGAGCGCGGGCTGCTGGACGCCAGCACCCGCGCCCAGACCGCCCGTGCGCGCCGCATCCGGGCCGTCGCCGTCGCGCTGGCGGTGACGACGGTGCTGTCTTTGGCGGCCACGGGCTGGGCGGTCAAGGCGCAGTGGGAAACGGTGCGGGAGCGCGACATCGCGGCCTCGCGGCAGCTGGCCGCGCTGAGCGGCCAGTTCGGCGGCGCCGCGCCGGACAAGGCGGCCCTGCTGGCCGTCGCGGCGCAGAGCATCCGCGAGACCCCCGAGAGCCGCGCCGCGCTGCTCACCGTCGTCACCAAGCCGGCCCGCGACGTGCTGAGCGGGTACAAGGGCGATCCCGTCGCGGTCGCGGCCGACCGCGGCGGGCGGCTCCTCGCGATCGGCAACGCGGACGGCACGGTCGCGCTGTGGGACGTCCGGGCACACCGCCAGGTGGGCGGGTTCCTGCGGCTGGTGCCCCCCTCCAGGGGCGGCCTCCGCCTGTCGGTGGCGCTGAGCCCCGATGGCCGGACGCTGGCCGCCGCGGCGTCCGAGGGGACCGAGTCGGAACACGACGGGGAGGTGAAGCGCGCCGTGCGGCTCTGGGACGTCCGCTCCCGCCGGCCGCTCGGTGACCTGCCCGTCACCCCCTTCCCGCACTCGGTCGTCTTCACCCCCGACGGGAAGGGCGTCGCCGTCGACGGCGGCGAAGGCGTCGCGCTCTGGGACGTGCGGACCAAGCGCCGCCGCGGCCCCGGCATCCATCCTCCGGCGGGCGGGGACCCTGACGGTTTCACGGTCATCGCCCCCGATGCCGCCACCGTGGCCACGGGCGTGCAGGGCCCCGGCCCGTCCACTGCGCGGCTGTGGGACCTCGCCACCGGCCGGCCCAGGAAGGCCTTCCCGGTGAAGGGCAAGGCGGTGGCGCTGAGCCCGGACGGTCGGACCGTCGTCACCCAGGAGATCCGGGACGGTGAGGACGAGGGCTACGACGTGTACCTGTGGGACGCGCAGACCGGCAAGCAAAAGGGCGGTCGCATATCCATGGCCGGCGATGGCGAGGTGGGACCGTTCAGCCCGGACGGGCGGGTCGTGGTCATCGGCACGCAGCTGTGGGAGACCGGCGGCACCCACCTCGGCACGATCGCCACGGACGCCGGCGGCCCGCTTCGGGTCGTGGCGTTCGCCGGTGAGCGCACCGTCGTCTCCCTGGACGGGGACGGCTCCAGGAAGACCGTCCGGCTGTGGGACGTCGCCGTCCACCAGCCCGACCACCGTCCCTTCGACGCCGGACGCCGCGCCGGCCTCCCTCCGGGAGAGTGGCCGCATGCGAAGGGGTCCAGCCCGGACGGGCGGACCCTGGTCGCCTTCGACAGCGAATCGGGCGAGTCCCCCGTCTTCCGGGTCTGGGACGTCGCGACCGGGCGGGAGAAGGCGCCGCCCGTTCCGGTGCCGCCCGAAACGAGGTTGACGGGGGTGTCGCGGATCGTGGTCGCTCCCGACGGGAAGACCTTCGCCATCGGCAACGAATACGGCGAGGTCGGGATCTGGGACCCGGCCGCGCGCCGCTGGTCCGGCGGCGAAGGCAGGCACACCGGCCGTGTCAGCGCGATGGCCTTCAGCCCCGATGGCCGGTTCCTCGCGACCGGGGGCGGAATCCGGAGCCAGGGGACCGAGACGTCCGTCGACGGCAAGGTGCACCTGTGGGACATGAAGAAGCGCGCCCTGCTCACGAAGAAGCCGCTCACCGCCACCGGTTCGGGTGAGAGCGACGGGGTGACGGCACTGGCGTTCAGCCCCGACGGCGGGACCGTCGCCGTCGGCGTCGACCAGGCGGTCCAGATCTGGGACGTCTCCACGCTGGAACAGCGCGGCCGGCCGATCAGCGGGCTCGCCACCACGGTCAGCTCTCTGGCGTTCGGTCCCGACGGCGCGACCCTCGCCATCGGCGCCACCAGGACGGCCGCGCTGTGGAACGTCCGCGACCGGCGGCAGATCGGCACCCCGCTGACCGGGCACGCCGGCACGGTGGCGTCGCTCGCGTTCAGCCCGGACGGCGGCACGCTCGCCACCGGCGGCGACGACGGGGTCGTCAAGCTGTGGGACACCGCCGGGCAGAGCCAGATCGGCGCGCCCCTCGCCGGCCACTCCGGTCCGGTGACCGCCCTGGCCTTCGGCCGGGACGCGGCCTCGCTGACCACCGGCGACGACACCGCGACCGTGCGGCGGTGGAACATCGCCATGCCCGCGAACCCGGCGGCGACCGCGTGCGCCATCGCGGGACGCACCCTGACCCGCGCCGAGTGGGCGCAGTACGTCCCGCCCGGGATCGATTACCGGGACGTCTGCGGGTCCGCGTGACCGCCGCCGGCGGGCGTCAGGGAGTGTCGCGCCAGGAGCCGCCGGTCTCGCGTTCGAACGCCTTCCGGGTCGTGACGGTGTCGTAGAAGATCCGCAGGGTCGTGATCAGGCCGTCGCCGTCGAGTTCGAGCATGTCGACGCATTCGAAGCCGGCCGGGGCGCCCGAGGGCAGCGTCCAGTCGAAGCGGAACCAGACGCCGACGAGCCGCTCGCCCTCGGTTGCTCCGCGCAGGTGCAGCTCCGCCGAGCCGGTGTCGGCGAGCAGCCGCGGATAGAACTCCGCGGCGGGCGACGGCCCGTACAGCGGGGAGTGGACGACCGCGTCGGGGTGGAAGAGCGCCAGGATCTCGTCCACGTCGCCGCGCCCCAGGGCGCCGAGGTAGGCCCTGGCCAGCGCCTGCCCGGTCATGAGCGCCGCTCGATCAGGACGGCCAGGCCGTCGAGGAGGCGGTCCAGGCCGAAGGCGCGGGCGTGGTCCTCCAGGCAGGGGGTGGGGCCGCTCAGCGCGTCGTTGAGCTCGGGGAACCGGTCGGCGTGACCGCGGATCAGCTCGGCCATCTCGCTGCCGCCCGTCCATGCCTGCGTGCCGGCGGTGTCCACCGACTGGGTGTTGCGGACGTGGCCGAACAGCAGGAAGGCGGCGGCCAGACGCTCGTCGCCGGTGAGTCCGGTTCCGGCCAGCGCGGCCACCGCGGCCTCGGTCCACCCGGTCTCGCAGGGGCCCATGACGCGGCTGCCGACGGTGACGTTGGGCAGCCACGGGTGCCGGCGCCACACCTCGGCGAGCCGCCGGGCGAACTCCTCCAGCCTGCCCCGCCAGCCGCCGGGGACCCCGGTGAGGTCGGGCGGGTCGCCCGCCGCCGTGTCGATCATGAGGCTGAGCAGCTCGGACTTGTTGGCGACATGGCGGTAGAGCGACATCTTGGTGAAGCCGAGGTCGCCGGCGATGCGCTGCATGGAGACCGCGTCGATGCCATCGGTGTCGGCGATCGCGATCGCGGTGTCGACGATCGCGGACACCGACAGCGGCATGCGCGGCTTCTTCTCCGGCTCGTCGCGGAGATCCCAGAGCGCTTTCATTCACCGTTCCTCTTGTCAACCCGACTCGGATGTGTCTAGCTTACATCAAGTGTCCGGCGGACACACAGCGTCCACCGGATATCCCTTCCTCGGTGAAAGGCAAGGTCAGACCATGACGAGCGACGTCACCACCGGCCGTCTCGGCTCCGCCCCCATGTCCGCGACCCGTTCCGCCGATCCGGCCCGCACCGTCCCGATGTGGCGCACCGCCCTGGTCGCCTGTGTGGCCGCCGCCGTCGCCACCACCGCCATCGCCGCCGCCGCGCGGAGCGCGGGCGTGGCGGTGGAGATCGACGACCAGCCGATCCCGCTGCTGGGCTTCACCCAGCTGACGCTGCTGTTCAGCGCGATCGGGGTGCTGCTGGCGGCGGCGCTGCGCCGCTGGGCCCCGGCGCCCAAGCGCACGTTCCTGGCCGTCACCGGCGTCCTGCTCGCCCTGTCGGTCGTGCCGGACCTGCTCGTCTCGGCCACGACCGGGACGAGGCTCACCCTCATCGCCACCCACCTGGTGGCCGCCGCGATCGTCGTCCCGCTGGTCGCCGGCCGCCTGCCCGCCCGCACCCGCTAGCGATCCGCGGGACGGCTCCGCGCCCTCCCCGCCGGCCCCTGGCCGGCGCGGAGGGCCGCCGCCGTTCCTGCGCTGACCGAGTGGTCATTCGGTGGACGAGTGATGCCCGGCCGGGAGTCGTGCTCACGCCCGGACCGGCCGAGCATGCCGTCGTCCGCTATCCGGTCGACGCCGCCGGGACGAGGTCCAGGGACGCGTGGACCGCGCCGGGAAGCTCGCGCAGCCGGTGGGCCGGGACCTCCAGCAGGGTGACGTCCCGCGCCCAGGGCGCGGCCTCGGCCACGACGGCGCGGGCCTGCCGCTTCGTCAGGCCGCCGTGCAGGTCGATCAGCGCGTCGCGCCAGACGTTGGCGACCTTCCCGTGCGCCCGGTCCATGACGGCGCGCAGGATCCGGCACGCCCGGTCGTCTCCGCCGGGCGGGACGCGAACCGCTTCGACGGCCGCGCCGCGCCTCTCCAGCTCGTACACGCCCGCCAGCAGCCCGGCAACGTCCGAGAGGTCGTCCGGGGGCTCGGGGAGGAACACCTGGACGTGCTCGGCGCGGGTGGCCAGCAGCACCCGGACCAGCGCCGCCTCCAGCCCCGGCGGGAGCGCGACGGCCGCCCGCCGCACCCGCGCCGCGTACGGCTTCGCCAGCCAGGTCGTCAGCCGCACCCGCGGCACCTGCGCCAGCGTCCCCTTCGGCCAGTCGCCGACCAGGACGTCCGGCTCCAGACCGGCGATGTCGTCGGCCGGGACCGTCGCCGCCTTCCGGGCCTCGACCGCCTGCGGCCCCTGGGTGTAGATGGCCGTGGCGAACCGGTCGGCGCGGGCGTCGGCCGCGGGCAGCGTCTTGCCGGTCGGCCGCAGGACGTAAAGGTCGGCCCGAGAGCCGACCGCCTCCGCGCCGAAATAGCGGTTGAAGTCCGGGTAGACGGCCTCCGACACCAGGTTCAGGTCTTGCAGCGCCTGCTGCACCTTCAACGCGAGCATCGGGGTGCGGTCGCTCGCCCCGTAGGCGAGCAGGACCCTTCCCCGTCCCTGGTCGCGCAGGCCTTGCACGGCCCGCGCCACGAACAGCCCGACGCCCTCGGGCGTGTACGGGGGGTCGGTCACCGCCAGGTCCGCGGACGCGGCGGTCGACGGCGGCAGCCCCAGCCGCAGGTCGGCCCAGCGGGTGCGGACGTCCACTCCCAGGTCGGCGGCGCACGCGTCGATGTAGGCCAGGATCCGCTCGTCGACGTCCACCACGGTGGTCTGCACGCCGGGGTGGACGAGCCCGACCGCCAGCGAGGTCAGATCGTGGTCGCCCACGCACAGCAGCCGCGCGCCCGGCAGCCAGAACCGCGCGCCCAGCAGCAGCGCGCGCCGTACGACCGTCTCCGGGGTCGCCGACACGTGGTCGAGCACGTGCCGCGCCCGCGGTGCCCGCTCGATCAGCCCGGCCACGCGCTCGACCACGCCCGCGTACTCGGGCAGCAGGTGCCCCACGGGATCGGCCGGGTCGAGCGGGCGGTGGCCGCTGCGCAGCAGGTCGGCGATCTCGCCGCTCTGCTCGGGGGTGAGGCGGAACCGGTCGCCGCCGGCGCGCTCCAGCGACAGCCCGGCGAGCAGCGACTCCACCGAGCGCCGCGGCGCCCCGGTCTCCCGGACCAGGTCGCCGAGGGTCCACCACCGCCGGTCCACCAGCAGGCTCAGCGCGGTATGGATCCGCCGCGGGTCCATGTCCGCGACCGGCAGCCCGGCCGCCGTCCCCCCATCGTCCACCCGGAGATGCTATCCAGCCCCGCGGGCCCCGGCGGCGGGCGGAGACTGTCGGTGCCGTCGCGTTTAATCGAAGCGTGGACGTCGAAAAGCGCATCCTGGAGCTGGCCGCCGAGGTCAGGCGGCTGAACGACCTGTACTACGGCACCGGCGACAGCCCCCTGCCGGACGCCGACTACGACGCGCTCAAGGACGAGCTGGCGGCGCTCGTCGCCGAGCACCCCGAGCTCGAACCCGCCGACAGCCCGCTCGGCAAGGTCAACGCCCCGGCGGAGCTGACCGGGCCGACCGTGCGCCACGCGCGTCCGATGCTCTCGCTGGCGAAGGCGACGGACGAGGCGCAGATCCGCACGTTCTGCGAGCGGTTCGGCGGCCAGGTCTTCCGGGTGTCGGAGAAGCTCGACGGGCTCTCCCTCAGCATCGTCTACACCGGCGGAAAGCTCGATTACGTCGCCACGCGCGGCACCGGCGCGGTCGGCGAGCTGGTCACCGAGAAGGTGCGCCACGTGATCCCGGGCCTGCCGGCCGCGATCGAGGCGCCCGGACGGGTCGAGGTGCGCGGCGAGGCCGTCATGCTGCGGTCGGTGTGGTCGGCCTACAACGAGGCCCACCCCGACCGCACGCTGACCAACCCCCGCTCGGGCGCCGCCGGGACGCTCGTCCTCAAAGACCCGGAGGCCGCCGCGAAGGCCAAGCGGCTGCTGCGGTTCTACGCCTTCGGTGCCGACCGCGACGGCGCCGCCGTGGAGATCCCGGCCGGGTTCGAGCCGGTCGCCCAGTACGTCTGCGCGAACGCCGCCGAGGTCCTGGACGCGATCCACGAGATCGGCGACCGCCGCGACGGGCTCGACTACGACATCGACGGCGCGGTCGTCCGGCTGCACGAGCCGGCGGCGTTCGACGCCGCGGGCTTCAACAGCGCCGAGCCGCGCGGCGCGATCGCGTTCAAGTACCCGCCGGAGGAGAAGCTGACGACGCTGCTGTCGGTGGAGTGGCCGGTCGGCAAGATCGGCCGTGTCCCGCCGCGCGCGAAGGTCGCCCCGGTGTTCGTCGGCGGCGTGACGGTGGAGAACATCACCCTGCACAACCCGCGGCTGATCCGCGAGCGCGACCTGCGGATCGGCGACACGGTCGCGGTCGTCCGGCGCGGCGACGTGATCCCGTTCGCCGGCCGGTCGCTGCCGGAGCGGCGCGACGGGAGCGAGGTCGAGATCGTCCCGCCGGAGCACTGCCCGTCGTGCGGTTCCGAACTGGAGGTCCGCGGCACCGGCGAGGAACGCTGGTGCGTGAACCTGCAGTGCCCGGCCCAGGCGACGCGCCGGCTGATGCACTGGGCCTCGCGCCCGGCGGCCGACATGGAGGGCGTCGGCGACACCTGGATCGAGAAGCTCGCCGAGGAGGGGGTGCTCCGGCGCCGCAGCGACTTCTACGACCTGACGGCCGAGCGGCTGCTCGGCTACGAGCGGATGGGCGAGGTCAGCGCCCGGAACATGGTCGAGTCGATCGCGTCCTCCAAGGGGATGGGGCTGCGCCGCGCGCTGATCGGGCTGGCGATCCCGATGGCGTCCGAGGGCACGGCCAAGCGCCTGTGCCTGGCCGGCTACGAGCGCATCGAGGACGTCGCCGCGGCCACGGTCGACGACCTGGTGGCGATCCGCGACATCGGGCCGAAGGTCGCCGAGAGCGTGGTGGCCTTCTTCGCCCGCGCGGACGTCCGGGAGGAGATCGCGGCGCTCCGCGAGCGCGGCGTGAACCTCGACGTCCTGGACGAGGACCGCCCGGTCGACGAGGCCGCCGCCGGCGACTCCCCGCTCAAGGGCAGGTCGGTCGTCATCACCGGCGCCTTCACCGACCCGCGCTCGGGCGCGAAGATCAGCCGCCCGGACGTCACCCGCCTGGTCGAGCAGGCCGCCGCGGTGACCGCCTCGTCGGTCTCGTCCACGACCGACTACCTGCTCGCCGGCGCCAACGTCGGCGCCGCCAAGACCGGCAAGGCCGAGAAACTCGGCGTCACCGTCGTCCAGCAGGACGAACTCTGGCGCTGGCTGGCCGAAGCCGGCGTCGTCTGACCGCACCGCCGACGCTGCACGCCCTCCAGGCGGTGCGGGGCCGATCAGAGGCGGCTGACGGAGGAGGTCTCCGTGGCGGTGCCGGGCCGGGCGAGCATCGCGCGGACCAGCAAGAGCGCCGGGCCTCGCGGCCAGGACGAACACGCCGCGTTCATTAGGGCATCGCCAAGCTCTTCATCGACCCCGTCTCGATCACGCACCGCTTCTCCCACTGGCTGAGGGAGAACCACTCCACGCGGGAGACGCCGGCGTGACGAGGCGTGCCCGTCAGCCGGCGTCCGCTGGGACAGCAGAGCTCGTACGCTCCGCTACTCGTCTTGGAGGACGGCGAGAATTCCGAGCTGGATGGAGACGCGGTCGCCGACCATCACGCCTCCGGTTTCGAGGACCTTGCTGAAGTTGACGTTGTAGTCGTTGCGGTCGATCTCGAACGTCGCGGTGAGGCCCGCCCTGGGGACCCCGTCGTGGCCGGGTGTGAAGCCGCCGATCTCGACGTCGGCGGTGATCTGCCGGGTGACGTCCTTGATGGTGAGGTCGCCATCGACGAGGAAGGCGTCGCCTTTGGGCCGGATCCGGGTCGAGGCGAAGGTCAGGGTCGGGTAGGTGCCGGTCTCCAGGAAGTCGGCGGACCGCAGGTGGTCGTCGCGCATCTGGTTGTTGGTGTCGATCGAGTCGGCGGCGATGGTGACGCGTACGGAGGAGTCGAGCACGTTTGCGGCCCCGTGGATCTCGCCTTCGAGGGTGCGGAACCTGCCGCGGACCTTGGAGACGAGGTGGCGGACGGAGAACGTCGCGTCGGAGTGGATCGGGTCGATCTGCCAGGTACCGGGGATGTAGCCGGGAATCTGAGTGGTCGCGGTGGTCATGACATGTTTCCTTCCGGTATTTCAGTGGTGAGCGAGAACGGGCGTGCGCTGCCCGGTGCCCATGTCCGTGGCAGGGGCGGTGTCAGTTCCGAGGCGAGCGTCGACCAGAGCCCTGACGGCGACCGCTCCGACCGCCAGGAGGACGGCGGCGCTGCCGGCGGCGACCGTGTAGCCGTGGACGGTTCCGGCGGTCGAGGGATGGGCGGCGGCGACCGCGATGGTGTTGAGGACGGCCACCCCGACTGACGCGCCGACCTGTTCGGAGACGTTGAAGGCTGCGCCCGCGATACCGGTCTGATGGCCGGGGACGCCCAGAGTGGCGAGGTTGGCGGCGACCGGGGACAGCGTCCCGACCCCGGCGCCGATGAGCAGCAGCGCGGGCAGGACGCCGGAGGCGTAGCCGGTGCCGGCGTCGAGGCGGGTCAGCCATGCCAGCCCCGCGGCGGCCAGCAGCAGCCCGGTCGCCAGCAGCGTGCCCGTCCGCATGCGGGTCATCACGCGCCCGGCGGCGATGGAGGCCGGCAGGGTGGTCGCGGCGAACGGCAGGAAGGCCGCGCCGGCGCGGACGGCGGTGTACCCGGCGACGGTCTGCAGGTAGTAGGACACCAGCAGGAACATCCCGGACATGCCGCTCATGACCAGGACGAAGGCCAGGTAGGCGCCGCCCCGGTTGCGGTCGGTCACGATCCGCGGCGGCAGCAGCGGGTGCCGGACGCGTGCCTGGACGACGGCGAACCCGGTCAGCAGGAGGACCCCGACAGCGAGCGCGATCGGTGCCGTCCAGCCCTGTGAAATGGCGGTGCTGGACCCGTAGATCAGTGCCACCAGCCCGGCGGTGGCCAGAACGGCGCCGGCCATGTCCACCCGCGCCTGGTGCGCCGGGCCCACGGGCAGCACGAGGACGGCCCCCAGTCCTGCGAACAGGGCCAACGGGACGTTGATGTAGAACGTCCAATGCCAGCTCAGGTGCTCGGTGAGGACGCCGCCCAGGACCAGCCCGACCCCGGCGCCACCGCCCATCACGACGCCGAACACCCCGAACGCACGTGCGCGTTCACGGTGGTCGGGGAACGTGGCGGTGACCATCGACATCGCCGCGGGTGCGAGCAGGGCGGCGAACGCGCCCTGGCCGGCGCGGGCGGCCAGCAGCATCGCGAGGCCGGTCGCGGCCCCGCCCACAGAGGACGCGGCGGCGAAGCCGGCAAGTGCGATGAGGAAGGCCTTCCGGGCACCCAGGTTGTCGGCGATCTTGCCGCCCGCCAGCAGCAGCCCCGCGAAGGCCAGGGTGTAGGCGGTGATCACCCAGGAGCGGCCGGACTCGGAGACACCGAGGTCCCGCCCGATCGTCGGCAGGGCGACGTTCACGATCGTGACGTCGAAGACCACCATCAACTGCCCCAGCGCGATGACGGCCAAGGCCCACCACCGGCGACGATCACCGGCCGGGTGCGGCGTGCGGAGGGAGGTGAACATCAGCGGATCTCCTCAGTTATCAGCTTGGCTGATATAATCAGTATCAGCCAAGCTGATAACATGTCAACCATGAGCCGCCCGCTTCCGCCGTTCATGCAGCTCCAGCACCTGGTCCGCGTGGAGCTACGGGACGCCCTGACCGATCTGGACCTCACGCCGGTGCAGAGCACGGTCCTGCACCTCATCGCCGCCACGCCCGGCATCTCCTCGGCCGAACTGGCGCGCCGCACGCACGTCACGCCGCAGACGATGCACAAGATCGTCGCCGAGCTCGGCCGCCGCGACCTGCTCGAACTGAGCCCCCGCCCCGGACACGGCCGCATCCTCGGCGCCGCCCTGACCGAGGCCGGACGCACACTCCTCGACAAGGCCGACGTCATCGCCCGAGGCATCGAGGACCGCATGATCGCCGACCTGGACGACGACCAGCGCGAGCAGCTCACCGACCTGCTCCAGCGCTGCATAACGGCGATGGGGGTCAACGAGTAGAGGACGTCGGGCGTCTGCTTGGCGCGGTCGGCACCGTCGGAGGCGTCTACGGGATCGGCGGCGGCTCCGTCCTCGGCCCCATCCTGGTGGGCCGCGGCATGCCCATCGCCCGTGTCGCCCCGGCCGCGCTCGCGTCCACGTTCCTCACCTCCCTGGTGGGGGCGGTCACGTACGCGGTTCTGTCGCTCGCCGCACACGGCGACATCGCGCCCGACTGGTCGGGCGGCTTTGCCTGCGGCCTCGGAGGACTCGCCGGCGGTTACCTCGGCGCACGGCTGCAACCCCGGCTCCCCGAGACCGTCCTGCGGCTGTGCCTCGGCCTCCTGGCCACCGCCCTGGGCGCCCTCTGTATCCAGCAGACGATCGGCTGACCGCGCCCCCGACGCCATCCGAGAGGCTTCGAGCAGTGTCGATACGAGGGGTTGACGGTGCCGATGGGGCAACCTACTCTCCAGAAAGCGCTCTCTGTAAGCGCTTTCTGGAGGAGGGTCGATGAAGGGCTCCGTCGGCGCCGCCCACCACGATGCTGCTTCCGGCCGTTCGCCGGCCTTATGAGAAAGCGCTTTCAGTTCTTCCGCCAGGACCGCTCCCTCGGAGGAACCGTTCGATGCCACCCCGCACGGGGCCGGGGCCGATGACCTGCACACCACTGAGCACTGATCGCTGATCGCCGGCAAAGGAGCGAGGACATGGACACAGGACGGCGCGCGTTTCTCGCGGGGTCGCTGGGGGCGGCACTGGTAGGCACGATGCCCGGATGGGCGGCTCCCGCAGGGGCGGCGCAAGGGCGGGCGGCCGGGACGCTCCGCCTGGACTTCGGCGGCGCGGCGCCGGAGCCGGCGCCGGGCTACGTCCGGGCCGGGACGGAGGCCTACAGCGAGGCGCGGGGATACGGCTGGGTCTCGGCGGACGGGCTCAGCGTCCGTGACCGGGGCGGTGATGCCCCGCAGCGCGACTTCGTGTTCGGCAAGGCGGCCCACGTGTTCCGGATCGGGGGTCTGGCGCCGGGCCGCCACCGCCTGCGCGTCCTGTCCGGGGACCTGACGTTCGCCGACCACTTCACCCGGCTGCGGGTGCCGGGCGTGGACGGCGGCGAGCCGCTGCCGGTGCTGCATCCGAGCTACGCGCAGTTCGCCGAGCTCACCGCGACGCTCGTCGTGCCGGAGGGCGGTACCGGGGTCGACGTCACCGTGGACTCGCCCGCGGACAACTGGGTCGTCAACGCCCTGGTCATCGAGCCGGCGGCGGAGCCGGAGCCGGTCCGCGTCACCTTCACCGACGCCCCGGTCACCAGCACCTGGGGGCCGATCCTGACCACGCCGGACCCGACGGCGCGGCTGCTCGACGGTCACCGGTCGCGGTCGGCGGGCGGACGGGTCCGGCCCACCGGCCTCGGGCGGGGCGACTACCTGCGGCTGATCGCGAGCGAGGTGGACTTCTGGAAGGCCCGGCAGGACGCCGACGGCGCGATCATCGATCCCTACCGGAACCGCGAGTTCCAGTACAGCACCCCCGCCTTCGCCCACGCCGCCGCGGCCCTGGTCGTGTACGCCGGGCGGAAGGACCTCCTGAAACAGGCCGCGCTCGCGCTGGACTGGTCGGCCCGGGAACTCGCCGACCGCACCGCCGCGGACGGCCACGAGGACTTCTTCGCGCCGATGCTCGCCCACGCGATCCGGCTGCTGGAACCGCATGTCCCCACGGCGCGCTCGGCGGCCTGGAAGCACGACATCGGACGGTTCGACCCGTTCGCCACCTACCGTTCGGCCATCGGTGTCAACAACTGGAACATCGTCGCCGCCAGCGGTGAGGCGCTGTTCCAGAAGATGGGCCTGCGGGTGGCGTCCGACCGCTACCCCGAGGTGAGCTTCGCCGCGCAGGGCAAGCACTTCGACACGTCCTACGGGCTCTATCTGGAGGGCCCGATGCCCTACGACCACTTCCCGCGTCTCTGGCTCGGGGACCTCATCGCGCGGGGGTACACCGGCCCGTACCGGGCCGAGCTGACCGAGGCCCTGCGCCGCGCGGCCGTCACCAGCCTCTTCATGCAGTCGCCGAACGGTGAGCTGCCCGCGGGCGGCAGGTCCGCGCACCACCAGTGGAACGAGGCGGAGCAGTGCGTGACCTACGAGGTCTTCGCGGCACGCGCGCTGGCCGCCGGTGACAAGGATCTGGCGGCCTACTTCAAGCGGGGTGCGCACCTCGCGCTGCGCTCCATGTTCCGCTGGGTGCGTCCGAGCGGGGAGATGCAGATCGTCAAGAACTGGATGGACCCGGCGCAGAGCTTCGGATACGAGTCCTATTCGGGCCACTCGCAGTACAACCTGCTGCCGATGTCGATGCTCGCCATCGCCTACGAACACGCGGCCGCGACCGAGAGGGTCAAGGAACGGCCCGCCCCCGCGGACACCGGTGGCTACGTCCTGCACATCGAGCCGCTGCACAAGGTCTTCGCGAACGCCGGTGGCGGCTACGTGGAGATCGACACCGCCGGCGACCACCACTACGACGCGACGGGGTTCGTCCGCGCGCACTTCGCGGGCCACTCACCGCAGCTCGGGTCGAGCGACTCGCTGCTGGCGGCGCCGAAGTACCGGGTGCCGGACGGCCCGAAGCCGCCGACGACCGGGATGGGCGTGGCGTGGGAGACCGGCCCCGGCCAGTGGCGCCACTTCGGCGAGCTCGAACCGGAGCTGACGCAGGACGCCGTCGTCCGTCCGACCCGGCTGCGCGGCGACGACGTCAGGTTCACGGTCCGGTACGAGGGCGACTTCGGCGGCGGTGTCACGGCGGTCGAGGAGCGCTTCGCGGTCACCCCGCGGGAGACCCGGGTCACCACGATCCTCCGCGGCTACGACGGGCCGGTGCGACGGGTGGCACCGGTGCTCTCCCATGACGGACGGACCCCCGGCACGATCCAGGTCCAGGGGGACGCGGTGCGTGTCTGGCAGCAGGGCGAGCACGGCACGTCCAAGCTCACCTACCGCATGCCCGGCGCCGCGTCGGTCCTGGTCGGCAGCGAGGAATACGGCAACCACAACGGTCTGATGCGGCTAGCGGTCGGCGAGTACGCCGCGGGTGCGGGTGCCGCGGGCGTCACCCTCGTCATCGCCCCGCAGGGCGACGGACGGATCTAGGGCATGTGCGCCTACGCGGTAGGGCGGCTCACTCGATGTCCGTGCCGGACGGGACGTCGCCGGGCGGTACGTCCGGTCTGACCCGGACGTACCGGACCGCGTGGCGCCACCGGCCGTGCTCGACGGCCGCGTCCACGCTGATCTCCACCACGACGTTTGGGACGACGCGCGTGTAGGCGGCCGGACGTTCGGCGCCGGGCAGGCCGCCGGCCCAGCCCGGGGGCAGTTCGGCGGGCCAGGGATGGTCCTGGCCCGCCGCCGTCAGGACGCCGCCCAGGTCCGCTCGCGCGGCGGGCGGCAGCGGAGTGGACCGGGCGATCACGCGCAGCCGGCCGTCCGGTTCGTACCGGCCGAGGATGAGGGTTTCCGGGGCGGCCACCGTCCCGGTGACGCCGCCGATGATCGCCTCGGTGGTGAGGCGGTGCTTGACCTTCCACCACCCGCGCTTCCCCTCCCGGTACACACCGTCCGCGGCCTTGACCACCAGGCCCTCGATCCCTTGTGCGGTCAGCACCTCGAACCACAACCGCGCCTCGCCGACGTCGGCCAGTTGCGGGCAGAGCACGACCCGGGACGTCCCCGGAAGCTCGGCCAGCAACCCCTCCAGCGCCGCCCGCCGCCGTGCCAACGGCTGGGGGCGGTAGTCCACCCCACCGGCCTCCAGGACATCGAACACCACGTAGTGGCACGGCTCGGCGACCGCCAGGTCGGCGCGCCGGCGGCCGGCCGCGTGGCGGCGCTGCAGCGCACCGAAGTCGAGTCGCCCGTCGCCTCCCCACCGGACGATCTCGCCGTCGACGACGGTGCCGGGCGGGACGGCCTCGAAGACCGCCGTCACCACTTCGGGAAAGGCGCCGTTCAGCCGTTTGCGGCGGCGCGACCACAGATGCACGCCGCCGTCCTCGTCCACGATCGCGAGCGTCCGGAACCCGTCCCACTTGGGTTCGTACCGGCACCCACCTGGACAGGCGCGTTCCTCGGGGATGCGATCGACGGCGGTGGCCATCATCGGGACGACGGCCGCACGGATGTGCACGGCGTCAACGTCCCCGAAGCCGGCTCATGGCCTACGGCTACCCGGCCACCTCACCCCGACAGCGGCCCCGCACCATCCTTGAGCCGGCGATGACCAGGTCATTGCTTCGCGCTGAGCCACCCGGAGCGGTGCGGTGTCAGAAGGTCGTCGGGGCCAGGTGTCGCAGGACGATGACATCGGCGCCACGAACCGGGGTGGGCGCGGTGAACGAGCCATAGGGGCAGTCGCGAGGCACCAGGTGCTCGACCGCGAGGGGGGCGTGGCGCGCACATCCAGGCACGGGATGTCGATCGTCCAGCGTGCGGTCGTGCGGCTGTTCAGGGTGTGGCATGAGACATCTCCTGCGGCATCGACAGGGCCGGTCCCATCGCTACCGCCTGGCAGCCGAAGTAAACATGGCTGATTTGCCCCGATATAGGGCGAATGATCCGCGAATGTGGATCTTCACACGGGCGCCGTCTCGCGTTACGGTCCGGGGAGTTCATTCACCCCCTCGCCCCCTGTGGTGGTCCCATGGAGTCGCTCGAAGACCTTCTGGCGGATGTCAGCAGTTTCGTCTGGGGTCCCTGGCTGCTGATCCCGCTCCTCCTCCTGACCGGTCTGTACCTCACCATCCTTCTGCGCGGCCTGCAGTTCCGCCATTTCCGGCTGGCCTTCTGGCTGGCGTTCTTCAAGCGCAAGGAGGACGACGATGTCGACGGCGACATCGCGCACTACCAGGCGCTGACAACCGCGCTGGCCGCCACCGTGGGTGTCGGCAACATCGCGGGCGTGGCGACCGCCATCGCGCTCGGCGGGCCCGGCGCCGTCTTCTGGATGTGGTTCACGGGCCTGGTCGGCATGGCGACCAAGTACAGCGAGGCCTTCCTCGGCGTGCGGTTCCGGCGCACCGATGCCGCGGGGGAGCAGAGCGGCGGCCCCATGCACTACCTGCGGGAGGGCATCCAGGGGCGTCTCGGCTGGTTCCTCGGTGGGTTCTTCGCGATCGCCGGCGCCATCGCGGCCTTCGGCATCGGGAACATGGTGCAGGCCAACACCGTCGCCGAGAACGTGGAGGACGAGTGGGGCCTGGCGCCGTGGGCGACCGGCCTGATCGTGACGGTGCTGACCGCCGCGGTCATCCTGGGCGGCATCAAGAGCATCGGCCGGATCACCAGCGCCTTCGTCCCCGTCATGATCGTCTTCTACATCGTGGGCGCGGCCGCGGTCCTGGCGTTCAAGATCGAGGAGCTGCCCGGGGCGTTCGGGCTCATCTTCACCGACGCGTTCTCGGGGACGTCGGCGACCGGCGGGTTCGCGGGCGCCGGGGTGGCCGCCGCCATCCGGTACGGCGTGGCGCGGGGGATCTTCTCCAACGAGTCCGGGCTCGGCACCGGCGGCATCGCCGCGGCCGCCGCCAAGACGACCCACCCGGTGCGCCAGGCGCTGGTGTCGATGACGCAGACCTTCATCGACACCCTGGTCGTGGTGAGCTTCACCGCCCTGACGATCATCGTGACCGACTCCTGGAAGATCGGTGGCGAGGATGATGCCGCCACCTTCACCGCCCGCGCGTTCGACGAGGGCCTGCCCGGCGACTGGGGCAGCGTCATCGTCACCCTCGGCGTGCTGTTCTTCGCCTTCTCCACGCTGCTGGGCTGGTCCTACTACGGCGAGCGCTGCATGGAGTACCTGTTCGGGCGGCGTGCCGTCCTGCCGTACCGGCTGGTGTTCATCGTGGCGGTCTACATCGGCTCGGTCTCGACGCTGACCGCGGTGTGGACGTTCTCGGACGTGATGAACGGGCTGATGGCGCTGCCCAACCTCGTCGGCCTGCTGATCCTGAGCCCGCTGGTCTGGCGGGAGACCCGCGCCTACTTCCAGGACCATCCCAAGGAAGAGAAGTCCGCCGACGCCGGCAAGGCCTGAGCACCGGGCGATGTGCGCGGCGGCCCCCCGAGTGGTGGGCCGCCGCGCCGGTCAGAGGTAGCGGAGCCAGAGGTAGGGGGTCGCGAGGGCCACCGTGATGACGGTGACGATCAGGCCGTACTTGGTGAAGTGCCAGAAGCTGATCGGCGTCCCGTTGCGGGCGGCGATGCCGAGGACGACGACGTTGGCGCTCGCGCCGATGGCGGTGGCGTTGCCGCCGAGGTCGGCGCCGAGGGCGAGGGCCCACCACAGCACGTCGCCGTCCCCGCTGGGCTGCTGCTGGACGAGGTCCGCGACGATCGGGCTCATGGTCGCGACGTAGGGGATGTTGTCCACGATCGCCGAGAGCCCCGCCGAGGCCCACAGCAGCAGCATCGTCGCGAACCCGAGACGGCCCTCGGTGGCGTCCGCGGCGGCGCGGGAGACGTCCCCGATGACCCCGGTCTCCACCAGCCCGCCGACCATGACGAACAGTCCCGCGAAGAAGACGAGGGTGGGCCACTCGACCTCTTCGAGCGCCTGTTCGGTGGTGACCTTGGTCGCGGCCACCAGGATGCCCGCGCCCAGCAGGGCCACGACGGACGGCTCGTAGTGCAGGACGGGGTGCAGCACGAACGCGGCGACCACGAGCCCGAGAACGATCAGGCTCTGCCACAGCAGCCGCCGGTCGGTGATCGCCTCCTTCTCCTGGAGGGTCATGACGTCGGCGGTGCGCTTGGGGTCGTAGACGAACGCCCCGCGGAACAGCCAGCGGCAGAGCAGGCAGAACACCACCATCAGCACCACGACCAGCGGGGCGAGGTGGACCAGGAAGTCGTTGAAGGACAGGCCGCCGCGGCTGGCGATGATGATGTTGGGCGGGTCGCCGACCAGGGTGGCGGTGCCGCCGATATTGGACGCCATCACCTCGGCGATCAGGTAGGGGACGACCTTGAGCGCGAGCCGTTCGCAGACCAGGAAGGTGACGGGGGCGATCAGCAGCACGGTGGTGACGTTGTCCAGCAGCGCGGAGGCGACCGCGGTGATGACCGTGAGCATCACCATCAGCCGGTAGGGCCTGCCGCGGGCGCGCTTGGCGGCCCAGATCGCCACGTACTCGAACACGCCGGTCTGCCGGAGGACCGAGACGATCACCATCATCCCGAGCAGCAGGAAGATGACGTTCCAGTCGACGCCGGACTCGGTGGAGAAGAACGCCTTCTCCGCGTCGGTGATGTGGAACAGCAGCATCAGCCCGGCACCGCCGAGCGCGACCGCGGTGCGGTGGATCTTCTCCGTGGCGATCAGGACGTAGGCGGCGGCGAATATGGCGATGGCGGCGGCAGCGGCCAAAGGTCAGCTCCTGATCATTCCGGGTGCTTCGGGCCGGCTGTGTCGTCCGGCGGTGCGGCCCGGTCCGGCCGCCGGACCAGGGTGCGGGCCCTGCCGAACCAGGCCGGCACCTCCCGCTCGTCGTCGAAGCCGCGCGCGACGACGATGTCGGTGGAGGAGTGCGCCAGGATCGACAGCATGATCGTCACGCCGACGAGGTGGAAGATCTCCTCGCCGACGGCGATCCCCGCCTCAAGGACGAGCAGCCCGTACACCACGGAGGCGAACCCCTTGGGGCCGAACCACATCACGGCCGCCTGTTCCCTCGCGGTCAACCGGGAACCCAGGAACGACACCCAGATCGCCACCGGGCGCGCGATCACCAGCGCCAGGACGGCGAAGACCCAGCCCGTCCAGCCGACGTCACCGAGGAACGCGGGCGACAGCAGCGCGCCGAACACCAGCAGCGCGGCCAGCTTGAGCAGTTCGGCGAGCAGCTCGCCGAACTCCTCGAAGGCCTCCCGGTGGTCGCGTCCGATCGTGGCGACGGTGACTCCGGCGGCGAAGGCGGCCAGGAACAGGTTGCCGTGGGTGGCCTGCGCCGTCGCCAGCACCAGCAGCCCGATCGCGACCGCGTTCAGCGGCTCGTACTTGGGGGCGATCGCGAACCAGCGGGTCCGCTCCAGCATGATCGCGACCCACGGGATCGCCACGCCGATGGCCACCCCGCCGGCGAGTTCGGTGCCGAGCTCGCCCAGGTGCAGGTCGTCCTCGCCCTGAGCGATGGCGAGGAACAGCACCACGAACGGCAGGGCGAGCCCGTCGTTGACGCCCGACTCCACATTGAGGAGATGGCGCAGCCGGGGCGGCACCTTGTCGTTGCCGACCAGCGCGGCGGCGAACACCGGGTCGGTGGGGGCGAGGATCGCCCCGATCAGCAGCGACTCCACCCAGCCCAGCCCCACCACGTACCGCGCCAGGACCGCCGTCACCAGCAACGTCAGCGGCAGCCCCCAGCCCAGGGCGCGACCCGGCAGGCGCCACGCGCTGCGCAGGTCCTGCCAGCCGGCGTGCATACCGTCGGTGAACAGCACCGCGAACAGCGCCAGCTCCGCCAGCCCGGCCACCAGCTCGTCCCCGGGCTGGAGCGAGATCACGTCCGTGACGCCGTCACCCAGCAGGAAACCGCCGACCAGGAACAGCGCCGCCGTGGACAGCACGGTGCGGTGCGCGAGGCTGGACACCAGCACCGCCAGCAGCAACATGGCGGCGAAGCACAGCAGGAGGCTCGTCATGCCGGGTTCCTTCAGGAAGGCGAATAACACATGCCGACCAGACTTCCCGGCTCACCAGGGACAGACCTTAACGGCATCCGGGGACATCCGCCACGCCCGCCCCCCGCGGTCGGAGCGCCGGCGTCGGATACGTTGCAGGTGTGCGCGCCCGAGACCTCGCCGTCGAGTACCCCACCGTGACGCCCGAAAGCAGTGCGCTGGAGGCGGCCCGCTTGCTGGCCGGACACCGTCTCCCCGGCCTTGTCGTCGTCGACGCCCGGAACCGCCCGGTCGCGGTCATCCCGGGCTCCCAGCTCCTGCGGTACGCCATTCCGCAGCATGTCCGGGACGACCCCGCCCTCGCCCGCGTCTACGACGAGCGGCATGCCGACCAGCTCTGCTCCCGGTTCGCCGGCAGGCACATCACCGATCTGCTGGCAGAGGAGCGCATGCCGCTCCCCGTGGTCGACGCGGACGCCACCGCCATGGAGATCGCCGGCGTCATGGCGGCGGCCCGCAGCCCCGTGGTGGCGGTCTCCGGCGAGGCCGACCGCACCGACGCCCCCATGATCGGCGTCATCACCGCGTCCCACCTCCTCGACCGCCTGCTCCCGCTCGCGCCCCCCGACCCCGCCTGACGCGGGCTAGGTCAGGTCCGCCATGCGTGCTCGGGTGCGGGGCGGGGCCGACGGCGGGAGGGTGTCGAGGACGTCGGCCAGGGTGACGCCGGAGAGGCTGTCCCGCCATGCCTGGTGCGCGTCGGCCATCTTCGCGGCGAGGATGCAGGTGTTCCGGCAGTCTTCGGGCGGCAGCGCGCCGTGGCCCTGCTGACGGATCTCGCGGCATTCGTACGGTGAGGACGCCCCGTCGACGGCCTCGACGATCTGCAGGAGCGTGATCTCGGACGCGGGGCGCGCGAGCCGGAATCCGCCGCGCGGGCCCGCGGTGGCGGAGAGCAGGCCGGCCCTGACGAGGGCTTTCAGCTGCTTGGCGAGATAGGGCGCCGGCAGGTCGTAGTACTGCGCCAGCTGTGCCGTCGACGCGCTGGCGCCCGGGTCCAGCTGGGCCAGCGTGGTCGCGCAGTGCAGAACCCATTCGGTGCTTACAGGCAGCTTCACACCCAGAGTCTATCTATCGAGGATACTATGGATCTATAGTGTCCATGATACTTATCTGGACACCAGGACAAGGGAGACCAACCATGCGGATCGCCGTCGCCGGCGCGACCGGGAACATCGGAGCCCTCACCGTCGCCGCCCTCCAGCGGGACGGCCACGACGTGGTGCGCATCAGCCGCTCGCTCGGCGTGGACCTCACCACCGGCGAAGGGCTCGACGACGCGCTGGCCGGTGTGGAGGCGGTCGTCGACGCCACCAACAGCACCGCGGCCGACCCGGCCGAGACGGTGGCCTTCTTCGGCGCCGTCACCCGGAACCTGCTCGCCGCCGAGGAGCGGGCCGGTGTCGGGCACCATGTGCTCCTGTCGATCGTGGGGATCGACCGCATCGAAGGCAACGCGCACTACGCCGGCAAGCGCGAGCAGGAGCGCCTGGTGGCCGCCGGCCCGGTGCCCTGGACGATCGTCCCGGCCACGCAGTTCCACGACTTCGCCGCGATGGTGGCGAGCTGGACCGAGCAGGACGGTGCCGCCGCGATCGCGCCGCTGCTGGTGCAGCCGGTCGCGCCCGCGGACGTGGCCGAGGTCCTCGCCGAGGTCGCGACGGGACGGCCGCAGGGGCGCTACAGCGACGTCGCCGGGCCCGACCCGCAGGACCTGGTCGACATGGCCCGGCGCACCAACGAGGTGCGCGGCCGCACGGTGAAGCTCGTGCCGACGTGGTCGACGATGTTCAGCGTGGAGACCGCCGGCGACGTGCTGCTGCCCGGCCCGGACGCCCGCATCATGCCGACCACCTTCGACCAGTGGCTCGCCGGACAGCGCTAGACCGTCCGATCACATCGGGCCTCCCGCGGCCTACGACCGGCTCAGCTCTACAAGGACTATGCGCGCGGCCAGACCGTCCCGGTCGGCGGCGAGGTCCGGGCCTTCGTCGACTACCTGGGCGTCGGGTTCGGCTTCCGGCAGGTGGACGACGAGACCCTGAGCGTGCACGACTGGATCTGGGCCTACCGGGTCGGTTGGATGCCGGCGACGAGATTGAACGAGCCGGTCAGCATGTTGAGGGTGACCAGGCCGACGACCTCGGCGATGACGCGGTCGCTCCATCCGTGGCCGCGCAGCGCGGTCACGTCCTCGCTGGTGATGGACGACGGTTCGGTCAGGACGCGCAGGGCGAAGGCGATCAGAGCGGCTTCGCGGGCGTCGGAGGCGGTTCCCTGGCGGGCCAGGGTGATGTCGGCCTCGGCCAGCCCTGCCGCGTGCCCGGCCTCGGCATGGGCGGCCTGGCAGGTGCCGCAGCCGATCCATTCCTGGAGCGCCAGGGAGATCTTCTCGCTGAGCGGACGCGGGATCTTGATCCGCTTCACGGCCCGGGAGAGGTCGAGGTAGCCCTGGAGCAGAGCCGGCGAGTGGGCCATGGTGCTGACCATCTCACCGGCCGAGCCGTGACGGCCGACGATGTCGGCCAGGAGGTCCCGGGCCTTGCCGGGTGCCTCGTCGGGAGTGAGCGCCGTCATATTCCGCATGTCATTCTCCGTTCTGACGTCCCGGGGGCCGCTGGTCGCGGCCCCCGGACGACGCCGGTCAGTGGCTCGAAGCCTTCTCGTTCTCCGTTTCGGGGGCGGGCGCAGAGCCCGGACGCGGGGTGCGCAGGGTGACGGCGGCCAGTGCCGCGCCGGCGAGGGCGACCAGTGCCGCGCCGACGAAGGCGGCGGAGAACCCGTCGGTGAGCGCGGGCACGTCGCCGAGCCGCCCGGCCCCGGAGGACGCGGCGATGGCGGTCATCGCGGCCAGCCCGAGGGCCGAGCCGACCTGGTAGCTGGTGTTGACGATCCCGGACGCCAGGCCGCCTTCCTCCGGACGGGCGGCCGACAGCGCGGTGCCCAGCGAGGGGATGAAGGCCAGCGACATGCCGAGCGCCGCCACCAGCGAGGCGGGCAGGACGTCCACCCAGTAGTTGCCGTCCGGGCGGATCAGCGACAGCCAGCCCATTCCGGCGGCCAGCACCAGCAGCCCGGCGACGATGGAGCGCTTCGGGCCGAGGCGTCCCATGGCCCGCGGCGCCAGGACGACCATCCCGAGCATGATCAGCCCGGTCATCGGGACCAGCGCGGCGCCCGACGGGAACGCGCTGTAGCCGAGGACCTGCTGCAGGTAGAGGTTCAGGAAGAACCACATCGGGATCCACGCGCCGCCGAGCAGGAGCTGCGCGAGGTTGGCGGCGCCCAGGTTCGGCGCGCGGAAGATCGAGAGCGGCATCAGCGGGGCGCGGCGGGACGCCTGCACGGCCAGGAACACCCCGAGCAGGACGAGCCCGCCCGCCAGGACCGCCCAGGTCTCGCCCGCGTCCCAGCCGACCTCGGGTGCGCGGACCACGGCGAACACGATCGAGCCCAGCCCGGCGGTGACGGTGAGCGCGCCGACCACGTCCACCGAGCCGCGGGCCCCGCCCTTGCCGCCGGGCATCAGCGCCGGCGCGGCGGCCAGCGCCAGGACGGCGATGGGGATGTTGATGTAGAAGACCCACGGCCAGGACACGTACTCGGTGATGACGCCGCCGAGGAACACTCCCGCGGTTCCGCCCGCGGGCGCGGCGGCGCCGTACAGCGCCAGTGCCTTGGTCAGCTCCTTCGGCTCGGACCCGAACAGCATCATCAGCAGCGTCAGCGCGGCGGGCGCGATGAGCGCGGCGCCGACGCCCTGCAGGGCGCGGCCGGTCAGCTCGACGGGGACGGTCCCGGCGGCGCCGGCCACCGCGGATCCGGCGAGCAGCACGACCCATCCGGCGGAGAACAGCCGCCGGGCGCCGAGCAGGTCCGACAGCCGGCCGCCGAGCAGGAGCAGGCCGCCGAACGCGACGACGTAGGCGTTGAACACCCAGGACAGGTTCTCCTGCGAGAAGCCCAGGTCCTCCTGGATGCGCGGCAAGGCCACCCCGATGATCGACGTGTCCATGATCACCATGAACTGGGCGGTCGCGATGAGTGCGAGCGCCCACCACCGGCGTCCGGCCGGTGGTGCGGAATGTGCGGACAAGACCCCTCCTTATGTACCCCTAGGGGGTATCTATCATGGCGCCGCTTACCCTAGGGGGGTATATTGACTCCGTCAACCTCCCTCCGCGGGAGAGGGGAAGGGGAGTGCCGGTGCGAGGCGCCCCGCTACCGTGTGTTCCACGACGAACACCCGATCGAGGGGCCGGCGATGGCCTGCCCCGCGCGGAACGGCAGGTGGGACGGCTGAGGAGGGCACCGCGGCGATGCCGGCGTCAGCGCCTCCCGAGGCTGCCGCTCGGCCTGCTGGTGCTTCTCGGCGTCCTGGCGATGCACGGCTTCCAGGCGTCGCCCAGCCCGGTCGAGATGCCCGGTGTCCCTCTCTCGATGAGCGCCGGCCACGCGGCTCACACGACGGTGACCGGCGTCGAGCATCCGTCCCCCGCCAAGGACCAGCCGGACGACCGGCACGGTGACCATCCCGGCGGGCAGGTCTGCCTGGCAATGCTGACGATGCTCATCCTGCTCGCCGCCCTGCTCGTTCCGTACCGGCGCGGATCGACGGCCGTGGTCGCGGAGAGCTTGATCAGGGTGCGGATCCTCCTGGCCGGCCGGCCGCCGCCCAGGCCGTCCCTGCACCGGTTGAGCGTGCTGAGGCTGTGACAGGCCCTCGGTGCATCGCGCATGCGCCCACGGCTCTGATCGCAGAACTCACCACGAAAGGTCCATCACCTCATGAAGCGTGCATTCGCGCTCGCCGTCGTCCCCGCCCTCGCGATCGCCTTGACCGCGTGCGGCGACGACAAGGACTCCGGCGGCGCGTCCCCGGGCCACTCGATGCCGGGCCACTCGATGCCCGCCTCGCCCGGCGGTTCCCAGGCGGGCCCGCACAACGCGCAGGACGTCACGTTCGCCCAGATGATGATCCCGCATCACGAGCAGGCGATCGAGATGTCCGATCTCGCCGCCTCCCGCGCCTCGTCGCCCGAGGTCGAGAAGCTGGCCACGCAGATCAAGAGCGCCCAGGGGCCGGAGATCAGGAAGATGACCGCGTGGCTGACCTCGTGGGGCGCCTCTCCCGAGGCGGGCGGCATGAACCACGGCGCCATGCACGGCATGATGACCGAGAAGGACATGAAGGACCTGAAGGCCGCCAAGGGTGAGCCCTTCGACACGTCCTTCCTGGACATGATGATCAAGCATCACCAGGGCGCCGTGGCGATGGCCAGGACCGAGCAGAGCTCGGGGCGGTCTCCCGAGGCCAAGCAGATGGCCGCCGGCATCGTCTCGTCCCAGACCGCTGAGATCGAGAAGATGCAGACCCTGCTGAAGCAGCTGTAGCTCGCCGAGCCGGCGGCGGGCGGGCCCGAAGGTCCTGCCCGCCGTCCGGGCCGGGGCACCGCCTTGCCGACGGCCGATCCGCGCGCAGTGTGGCTCAGGCCAGGTAGCCGCCGTCGATGTCGAGGACGGCGCCGGTGATGTAGGACGCTGCCGGGCCGGCGAGGAAGACCACGCCGGCGGCGATCTCCTCGGGCCGCCCGAAGCGCTTCATCGCGTTGGCCTCCCGCTGGGAGTCGGCGAACGCGCCCTGCGGGGGGTTCATGTCGGTGGCCACCGCGCCTGCCCGGATGACGTTGACCGTGATGCCGCGCGGGCCCAGGTCACGCGCCGCGCCCTTGCTGTATCCGATGATCGCGGCCTTGGTCGCGGCGTAGTCGGCCATGCCCGGCCAGCCTGCGAGCGCCGACAGGGTGGAGCCGATCGTGATGATCCGCCCGCCCTCTCCGAGGACCGGGGCGGCGGCGCGGATCGCGGCCACCACGCCGTCCAGGTTGACCGCGTACAGCCGGTCCCGCGCCGCCGGATCACTGCTCTCCTCCGCCAGGACGTGCCGGCTGCTCACGCCGGCGTTGTTGACCAGGACGTCCAGGCGTCCGAAGTCCGCCACGACCGCGGCGACCAGATCGGCGACCCGTGCCGGATCGGCCTGGTCGGCCCGGTAGGCGGCGCCCTTGCGCCCGGCCCGCTCGACGTCGCGGACGACCTCCTTCGCCCTGTCCGCGGACGCGGCGTAGGTGAGCGCGACGTCCGCTCCCTGCTCCGCGAGCGCGCAGGCCGTCGCCGCGCCGATTCCCCTCGAACCCCCCGTGACCAGCGCGACCTTCCCCTTGAGCAGCATGCGACCTCCAATGTGTATCGATCGGTATAGAAGTGGAGGCTGTACTATATCGATTGGTACAGAAGGGAGCGCGCATGGCCACGGGACGTCCCCGCGAGTTCGATGTGGACGAACGGCTCGACCGCGCCATGGACGTCTTCTGGCGGCAGGGCTACGAGGGAACCGCCCTGTCCGACCTCACCGGCGCGATGGGCATCGGCCGTCCCAGCCTCTACGCCGCCTACGGCAACAAGGAGGCCCTCTTCCGAAAGGCGCTGGACAGATACGTGCACGGCCCGGCCTCCCACGTCCTGACAGCGCAGACCGAACCGACGGCGCGCGCGGTCGTCGAAGCCCTTCTTCGGGGCGCGATCAGGGTCGCGACGGAAGGGCCCGGCGGCTGCCTCTTCGTCCAGGGCGCGCTCGTCACCGGTGACCAGAACGAGCCCGTCCGCGCCGAGATCGCGGCCCGGCGCCGCGCGTCCGAAGCCGCCCTGGCCGAACGCTTCGAGCGCGCCCGCGCCGAAGGCGACCTCCCCCCGGACGCGGACTGCGCCGCTCTGGCCCACTACGTCTGGTCGGTCTCCTACGGGCTGTCGGTCCAGGCCGCCGGCGGCACCTCCCGCGAGGACCTCGAACGCGTCGCCGACCTCACCCTGGCCGCCTGGCCCCCGCCGTCGCGACGGGCAGCGCCTCAGCGGTGACACCGCACGCTAGACGGCAAGGACGACGCCCAGGTAGCGCCGCTGTGGAGCGGCTTCCTTAGGGCTGGTGCGTCTCGTCCGGGGATTCCACCTTCCTGGCGATGTGTTCCAGGGCGGTGAGGTCTTCGGGTGCGAGGCGGTCGATGAAGTGGTGGCGCACCGACTCCAGGTGCGCGGGGGCGGCGTCGATCAGGGTGTCCAGGCCGTGGTCGGTGAGGATGAGCAGGCAGCCCCGTCCGTCGGCCGGGTCGGGTGCGCGCCGGATGAGGCCGCGCGCCTCCATGCGGGTGGCGTGCCGGGAGAGCCGGCTGCGCGACCAGCCCATCTTCGCCGCCTGCTCGTGCAGGGTGCCTGCGTGGTCCGGCCGTTCCGACAGTGTGCTGAGCACCTCGTAGTCGGGCTCGGAGAGGCCGACGCGGGCGAGGTCGCGGGCCGTCCCGGTCTGGACGGCGATCATCATGCGGCGGAAGGCCCGCCACGCCCGTTCCTCGTCCGGGGTCAGCCATCGGATGGGGTCGCCCGACGGTTTCTTTGACATGTAAACAACCTATCGGCTACGTTCGTTTACATGTCAATGAAACAGGTGCGCGTCCTCGTGCTGGTGTGCAGCACCCGCCCCGGCGCCCTCGGCCCCGCGGTGGGGGCATGGCTGACCGAGACGATCACGCCCCGCGCCGCCGAACTCGGCGCCGAACTTGTTCCGCTGGCCCTCGCCGACCTCGGACTCCCGTTCCTGGACGAGGAGGAGCATCCGTCGTCGGGCGTGTATCAGAACGAGCACACGCGACGGTGGAGCGCGATCGTCGACGCGGCGGACGGCTTCATCGTCGTGACGCCGGAGTACAACTACGGCATGCCGGCGACCCTGAAGAACGCGCTGGACTACCTGTCCCGGGAGTGGGCGTGGAAGCCGGTCGGTTTCGTCAGCTACGGCAACACCTCGGCGGGCACGAGGGCCGTGCAGCACGCCAAGCAGGTGGTGACCACGCTGCGGCTGGTGCCGCTGGGGTCCACGGTCGCGCTCCGCCTCGCCGACGCCGTGCGCGACGGGGAGGTGCGGCCCGCCGCCGCTGCCGGCAAGGCCGCGATCGGCGTCCTGGACGAGCTGGTCAGGGTCGCGCACGCGCTGCGGCCGATGCGCGAGCAGGCGCGACCCGGATCGGAGGCCGGGCCCGAGCCGGGTTCCTACCTGCGGCGATTGACGCCTGACGACGCCCCCGACGTGACCGTCCTGCAGCGGTGCTGCTGGGCGGACGAGGCCCTCGTGAACGACCCCCAGACCGTACCGGCGCTGCACGAGTCCGTGGAGCAGGTGCGCGACTGGCTCGCCGACTGGCACACGGTCGGACTGTGGCGGGACGGCCGCCTCCTCGGCATGGTGCGGACCCGCCGCGTCGGCACCGAGTGGCACGTCGGACGCCTCGGTGTCGTCCCCGACCTGCGGGGGCGCGGCCTGGGACGCTGGCTGCTCCAGACGGCGGAGGCCGCCGCCGACCCGGCCTGCCGCCGCATCGTGCTGTCCACTGGAGCGGGCAGCCGGAACAACATCGCGCTCTACCAGAGCCAGGGATACCGCCCGGCCCCGCTCCCCGGCGAGGACGGCACCGTCCACCTCACCAAGGAGCCCCTCCCCACCACCGCCTGAGCGCCGCTAGGACGGTGGCCGGGATTCGTCTGTGCTAGAGGCGGCCGGCTCGGGGGCCAGAAGGGCGGTCTGTTGCGCCGCCCATTGGGCGGCGGCGTCGGCGACCAGAATCGTCGGGTTGACCAGCCACGCCGCCTCAAGGCCGTAGCAGAACGCGATGATCTCCATGGCCTTGAGCCGCGGGTCCACGTCGTCGCGCATCTCGCCGCGCTTCTGGGCGGATCGCAGCGTGGCCGTGACGCGGTCGATCGTCGTCCGGTAGCCCTCGGCCATACGGGGGTGGAGGTCGGTGTCCTTGCCGACGTTCTCCGCGAGCACCACCGTGTTCAGGCCGATCAGGTTGTACACGCTGCCGTCCTGCGGGTCGCTCGGCCAGTCGGCCATGTGCCTCGCGATGATCCACACGATCCCGATGCCGGGATCGGGGCCGTCGCCCCACAGCCACTGCTCGGTGAACGCCACGTGGCGATCGAGCACGGCGTTGAGCAGGGCCTCCTTGCTGCCGAAGTGATACAGCAGCCCGGTCTGCGACACGCCGGCCTCGGTCGCGATGTCGCTGAGGCTCGTGCCCCGTGCCCCGTTGCGCGCGATGAACCGCACCGCGACGTCGATGATGCGCTCCCGGGTCTCGATGCCCTTGGCCGAGGAGGTCTTGGGCCTTGGAGTGGGGGGCACGCGTTCTCTCCCTCGCGCCGACGGAAGGTCGTCCCGAGTATAGACAACCGACTGAGTACTCAGTAACCTTCCGCGAACAGACTGAACAATCAGTCGGTTTCGGGTGGAAGCGGATGAGGTCGATCGAGTGAGCGCACGGTTCGGGCAGAGGCGATCGGACGTCCACGACGCTGAGGCGCCGCGGGCGGACGAGCAGGTCCGCGAGTTCTTGGCACGCTCCACACCGTCGCCCGACCCCTGGACCGCCGACATCGCCACCCTGCGCGCCGACGCCCGCGAACGGGTCCTGGCGGTGACGGGCGAGCCGCGACCCGTGGCGTCCGTCGAGGCGATCGACGCGGACGGTGTCGGGGCCCGGCTCTACCGGCCCACCGGTGCGGAGCGGGCGGTGCTCGTCTGGGCCCACGGAGGCGGCTGGATCCACGGCGACCTGGACACCGCCGACGGCGTCGCCCGTGCCCTGGCGAATCGGGGCGGCTGCGCCGTGCTCTCCGTCGACTACCGGCTCGCGCCCGAGCACCCGTTTCCCGCCGGCTTCGACGACGTCTGGGCCGCCGTCGGGTGGGCGCGGCGCGCCTTCGGCGGGGTCGCCGTCGGCGGGGACAGCTCGGGGGGCAACCTCGCGGCGGCGGCGGCCCTCAAGGCCCGCGACGACGGGGTCGAGGTGGCGGCTCAGCTGCTCGTGTACCCCGTGCTCGACAGCACGGAGGACACCGACTACAAGATCGCGTTCAAGCGGCGGTACGCCCGCTTCGCCGGTCAGCCGGACTAGGGTCCCAACACCTACCGGCGCCTCCAGCACATCTGGGAGACCTACGCTCCCGACCCGGCGCTCCGGACCCGCCCGTACGCGTCACCGCTGCACGCACTGTCGGTGGCGGGCGTCGCCCCCGCGATGATCATCACCGCCGAGCACGACTTCCTCCGCGGCGAGGCCGAGGACTACGCCGACCGGCTGCGGGACGAGGGCGTACCCGTCGAGTTGCGCGAGTACGCCGGGCAGATCCACGGCTTCGTCGAGATGTTCAGCGTCATGACCGACTCACACCACGCCGTCGGCGTCGCCGGGGATGCCCTGCGTCGCGCATTCCAACACCTGGACCCCACCTAGAGCGCGAGGGAGTTCCCGTGCGATCACTGACCCGCTACCGCAAGGCCGTCCGGACGGCCGCCGCCATGGCGGCCGGAGCGCTGCTCGTCTCCGCGTGCGCACCGGGCGCGACGTCCGTGGCGGACAAGCCGTCGAAGCCGGTGAGCACCGACATAGGCACCAGACCCGTCACGCTGAATCTGCTCGTCACCAGCGGGACCGACGTGCCGTTCTTCACGGCACTCGGCCGGCTGTTCCACGCCGAGCACACCAACGTCACCGTCAAGGTGACCAGCCAGGACTACGGTGCGCTGACCACCAACATCGCGCACATCCTCTCCGGCGGCGACGTGCCCGACCTGGTCCGGGTCCCCCAGTTCGGCAACCTGATCAACAACCGCCTCCTGACGAACCTCGACCCCTACGCGAAGGCCTACGGCTGGAACGGATGGCCCCGATCGCAGTTCGCCGCGACGCGTGTCGCGGCCGACGGCAGGCAGCGCGGAACGGGTTCGCTGTACGGAGCCGGGCCGGGGTTCGGCCTCACCGGCGTGTACTACGACAAGGCGCTCGTGCGACGCATCGGCATGTCCCGGCCACCGGCGACCGTCGCGGAGTTCGAGGGGCTCCTCGCCAAGGCCAGGAGCGCCGGGCTCCAACCGATCATGATCAACGGCAAGGACGGGGGCACCGCGTACCCGCTGCAGAACCTGCAGATGGTCTACGCGGGCAACGCGCAAGGCGTCCAGGACTGGAACTTCGCCAAGCCGGGCGCGACCATCGACACGCCGGCCACGGTGAAGGCCGCCACCACGCTGCGCCGGTGGGCGCAGGCGGGGTACCTGCCGGCCGATGTGAACGCCATCGACCAGACCAAGGCGCCCGCCGAGTTCGTCAAGGGCACGACGGTCTTCTTCCCCAGCGGGAACTGGCAGGCGCCCGGACTGGACAAGGCCGGTCCTGGCAAGTACGGCTTCTTCCTGTTCCCGCCCGGTGACGCCGGCGGTTCCTCCTGGGCGATGACCGCCCCCAGTACTCTGGGGATCCCGGCGAAGTCGTCCCATGCCGACGTCGCGGCGGCATTCCTGGACTTCGTCCAGACCGACCCGCGGGCCCGTCAGGAGACGGTGACACTGGGCGGTCTGGTCCCGGCCGGGCCGGCGGACGCCGCCGTGCCCACCGCGCCCTCGGGGTCGGCCGTCGCCGCGACCGTCGCGGCGTTCCAGACCCTGCTGAAGAGCGACGGGCTGGTGGGGTTCATGGCCGACGCCACCGCGTCGATCAACGTGAACACCCTGGTGCCGCAGACGCAGCTCCTTCTCAGCGGCAAGACGCCGCCGGAGGCGTACGCCGCCAAGGTCCAGGACGACTACGAGCGCGATCTCGGGCGCTGACGCCGTCCCCGATGATCCGTTCGGTCCCTCTCGGGAGGTGCCCCATGTCGACGATCTCCAATCCGCTCGGGACGGGCGGAGCTTCGCGGACCCGGCAGTGGAGCGCACTGCTCTGGGTGGCGCCGGGGTTCGGGATGTACGCGGTCTTCGTGCTGCTCCCGATGGTCCAGTCGGTGCAGTACTCCTTCTACCACTGGGACGGCGTCGGCCAGGCCACCCCGGCGGGGCTGGACAACTGGAAGGCCCTCGTCACCCAGCCGGAGCTCCTGCACTCCGTCGAGCACGCCTTCGTCCTGATCGTGTTCTACACGGTGCTGCCAGTCGGGCTCGGCCTGGTCGCGGCGACGCTCATCCGGGAGCTCAGGCCGGGCCCGTTCAACACCGTCGCCCGGGTGCTCCTCTTCGTCCCCCAGGTGCTGCCGCTTGTCGCGGCCGGCATCGCGTGGACGTGGATGTACTCCTCGGACGGCCTCGTCAACCAGATCCTGCGGGCGGTCGGCCTCGGCTCGCACACGCGGGCCTGGCTCGGCGACTTCACCTTCGCACTCCCGGCCGTCGGCGTGATCGGCGTCTGGGTGATGCTCGGCTTCTGCACGGTGCTGATGCTCGCCGGCATCGGCAAGATCGACCCGTCCCTGTACGAGGCCGCCCGGCTGGACGGCGCGGGCCGGTTCCGCGAGTTCCTCGCCGTGACGCTGCCCGGGCTGCGCCGGGAGCCGTGTGCACCACCTTCACCATGATCGCCGCCCTGGCCAGCTTCGACGTGATCCAGATCTCGACCCAGGGAGGACCCGGCTACCAGACCATGGTCCCCGGCGTGGAGATCTACCGGCTCACGTTCCTCCAGCAGCACGTCGGCCAGGCATCCGCGCTGGCGGTGTTCCTGGCGGTCCTCGTCCTCGTCGTCATCTGGCCGATCCAGCGCCTGGGGAGGGAGAAGTGAGGACGTCCGCCGCGCAGCGCCTCACCCGCACCGGCATCCTGCTCGCGCTGATGCTGTTCGCCGTCGTGCCGCTGCTCAGCATGGTCACCACCGCCCTCGCGGCACCGGGCAGCTCTCCGCAGGGCATCAGCTGGCCGGCGGATCCGCACTGGCACAATTTCGTCGACGCGTGGAGCGCCGCGAACTTCCTCGCCCTGTTCCGTTCCAGCGCGCTGATCGTGCTGGGCGTCGTCCCGGCCACCGTGGCGATGGCCACCGCCGCCGGCTACGCGCTCGCCCAGCTGAGAGTGCCGGGGGGAAAGGCGATCTACGCCATCCTGATCGTGGGCCTCACCCTGCCGGTCGAGGCGCTCATCACCCCGCTCTACCACGACATCCAGAGCATGGGCCTGCTGGGGACGCGAACGGCGATCGTCCTGCCGCTCATCGGGCTGCTGATGCCGTTCGGCGTCTTCTGGATGCGGGCCCATTTCCTCGGCGCCGAAACGGCGCTCACGGAGGCGGCGAAGATCGACGGCGCCGGCACCTGGCAGACGTTCCGCAGCATCCACCTTCCCCTGGCCGTTCCGGCCCTGTCCGCGCTCTCGGTCCTGTTCTTCCTCGCCACCTGGAACCAGTACCTGCTGCCGCTCGTCCTCGTCGACGACCCGGCGAAACGCACGGTGGCCGGGGGACTCGGCGCCTTCCAGGGCCAGTACGGCACCGACACCGTCCTGCTCTGCGCCGGATCGCTGCTGATCATCCTTCCCTCGCTGGTGATCTTCCTGGTGTTCCAGCGCAACTTCGTCAAGGCCCTCCTTCAGGGAGCCGTCAAGTAGCGGAAGATACTTGACGCTCAGGGGCAAGTACTTGCTAGTGTCTGTCAAGTGACGACCACGAGCGACCATGTCGAGCTGGTGGCCGAGCTGGTCCGGCTGCTGGAGACGCGGATTCTCGACCCGCTGGAGATCCTGCTGGCGTCCGACGAGCTCCTCGGCCCGGTCAGGGAGCGGCTGCGCGTGGAGGCCGAGGTCTGGGCCGCGCAGCTGCTCGGTCCCGACCGGGAGCGGGCCACGATGACCGCCGTCCGGCTCATCGCGGTGCTGTTCCCCGGCGACGCGCCCTTCGACCCGCCCGCGTCGTGGTGGCGTACCGCGCTGGGACGCGCCGTGGCCCGCGCGGCCGGGCACCCCGCGGTGGCGGCCGTGTCCTACTCCACGGCGGGGGCGATGCTCGGCATCACCCGGCAGGGCGTCGCCGACCTGATCAAACGCGGCAAGCTCGACAGGCACCCCGACGGTGGCGTCACCACCTCGTCCGTCCGAGATCGGCTCAACCGTCTGGAGAGCGCCCGTGGCACCGCACGACACGATCATCGATGACCGTCCCGTCCATCTCGCCGTCCGCGACCACGGCGGTGACGGAACACCCGTCCTGCTCCTGCACGGCCTGGGGGGCACCCTGCTGAGCTGGGACGCGGTCGCGCCGCTGCTGACCGGCGCGCACCGGGTCGTCGCGATGGACCTGCGCGGCCACGGGCTGTCCGGCGACGGACCGTGGGAATGGGACGCGGCCCTGGACGACGTGCAGGCGGTCGTCGACCACCTCGACCTGGATGCTCCCCTCGTGGTCGGCCACTCCCTCGGCGGCATGCTCGCGGTGCGGTGGGCGCTGCGCCACCCGGACGGCCCCGGCATCGTCAACCTCGACGGCCTGCGCTCGGCGGAGACCGCACCACAGAACTACGCGGGCATCGGCCAGGACGAGCTCGGCACGCTGCTGGGGGAGTTGAAGGCCGTCTTCGATGCCCAGGCCGAGGCGATGGCACGGCCGCTGCCCGAGGCCCACGCCGCGATATATCCGCAGCGGGCGCTGCGCACCACCGACGAAGGCGCCTTCATGCGGCCGGACGCCGCACTGGCGGGCCAGATCAGGTACGACCCCCACTTCCAGGACGCCGTCCCGGCGGTGGCCGGCATCCGCTGCCCCGCCCTGTTCGTCCTGGCCACCGCCAACATGCCCGGCCTGCCGGGCCGGGTCGGCGAGCTCATGCCGGCACTGCGGGCCGGCATCCGCCGCGACCTGCTCGCCCTCACCGCCGACCGGCCGCACCTGCGCGTGCTCGAACTCGCCGCCAGCCACGCCATGGTCGACGAGCAGCCCGAGCAGATCGCCCAAGCCGTCCTGGGGTTCCACTTCCGAACCGCGCAGGACCTCGCCGCTGCACTGGCGCACAAGGATCACCGTGGTTCACCATGACGACACTCAGAGGCCCGGAAGTCGCACGACGCGACCTTCCGGGCCTCTGCAATTCCCCAAAATGGGGGTGTTTCGTTCTATTTTAGGTCTAGCTGCCCGGCTTTGATGCGGCTGAGGAAACCGGCCATGACATTCCGGTCGAGGACGATGACGGGGCTCGAAACGTCGAGGACGCTGTCACGGACGCCGGTCATTCCGGCGCCCAGGGGACTCACTTCGAGGCAGCCGGTGTTCGCCCCGCAGAAGCGGCTCTTGCGCCACCTGCTCTGCCTCGGGTCCGGCCCTGCTGGACGAACACGTGCTCCCGGCCATTCGGCGTCCGCTGCCATGGTCATGCAAATCCCCTACCTGGTCTTTTCCTTGACTGAAGGACAACGACTGCCCTGTGCGGACAGTCGTTAGCCATCTAAGCAGGACGCGGTCTTCTCCCGGCGTCGGAGTGCCGCTTCGGGGCTGCAAAAATGAGACCAAATCTTTAGTCTGCCGTAATTATTATGTAGATTCCATAAGCATCTGCAGAGGATCAGCCGGGCCGTTGGCGGCGATTTCTGGTATGTGGATCCAGCCGTAGCGGGTGAGGCCGCAGACGTTGACCTCGACCGCCCGCTGGTACGTTTGCGGACCCAGGCCGGAGTATCCGTGGATGACGATGGCCTCGTAGATCTGCTGGGACACGACCAGGACGAGAGGGGCGCTCGTCTGCCGCAGGGCCGAGCGCACCGCGTCGGCGTCGAGGAGCCGGATCGCCGCGTCGATCTCGGCGCCGAAGGGGCCGTGGTCGTCCCGGAGCAGATCGCCGGCGTGGACGACCGCGCGCATGCGCAGCCCGTGCGCGGGACGGTCGGCGGGCGCCAACGCGGCGTTGTAGTCCACGAGCAGGCGGGCCAGCTCGGGGATGAGCGGGTCAAGTAATCGTGACCTGGGCACCTCGTCGGTCGGCTGGATGAGGACGAGGACGCCGTCGCCGCGGTCTTCGATGGGCTCGCAGAGCCGCTCATCGATGCCCGCCGCCTGCATCGCCCGATGCAGCAGCAGATAGAGCTGATTTCTCAGCCCGACCTTGATCAGGTCGGTGCGGGCCGACGAGCCTTCCAGGTCGAGTGCCAGGATGCTCCGGTGAAGGGGGCCGCAGAGGGGCAAGGTTTCGTCCTCCCATCCCCAGTCGGCGGGCGAATCGTCCATGACGCAGAGGTCGCCACCGCTCGGGTGACATGTCCCGCCACCGCGCCATCGCGATCACGGGCGCTCGACACAATGCTTCGCTCCGGGCGGTTGCACCCGAGGCGACCCACTCCCCTTGCCCTCAATATGCCCGACCCGAAGTGCCCGTGCATCGTGCACGGCTTGATGCACCCGGCCGTTCATGCAGATCTATCCTTGTGGTGACACGCGTTCTGAAATTCTCACGCCTTTACGGACGAATCCTCAGGTAATATGTTCGGTGCAACATGCACCGACTGTTTCGCATCGAGGGATAGTCGACCGCTAACGACCAATTCAAGATCCGTGACGCCAGGTGGTCGTCGGCCATTCCTGGCCGCCCGTGGAAGAGTGGGCCGTGCCGACATCTCATGCTCCGTCCGTGCGCCGCAGGCGCCTGGGTGTCGCGCTGCGCCGCATGCGCGAGGAGAGCGGTCTCAGCACCGAGATGGTCGGACGGCGTCTGCGCTGGTCGGCCAGCAAGGTCTCCCGCATCGAGACGGCTCGGATCGGGGTGCGGGAGTCCGACATCAAGCGCATGCTGCGGCTCTACCAGGTCGAAGACCACGCGCTGACCGAGCTGCTCGCCCTGGCGCGCGAGGCGGCCAGACCCGGCTGGTGGACCCGGTACCCGGGGTTGCCGACGGACCAGGCCGCCTACTGCGCACTGGAAGACGAGGCCGACCTCGCGCTCGCCTACGAGGCGCAGGTGGTGCCGGGCCTGCTGCAAACAGAGGATTACGCACGTTGCCTGATCGTCGGCTGGGCGGAGATCGTCCCCGCGCCGCCGTCGGTCATCGAACGCGATCTTGAAGTGCGCATGAAGCGGCAGGAACTCCTGCGGAAACCGCGCTCGCTGCAGTTGTCAGTGATCTTGGACGAGGCCGTGCTCCTGCACCGAGTCGGCGACCGGAAAGTCATGCGCGGGCAACTTGAGCTACTCGTGGAACTTGCCGGTCTGGCCAATATCGAACTGCGGATTCTGCCATTGGACGCCGACCACAGCGCCGCCCTCCACGCGTTCACGCTCCTGGAGTTCGCACCGTCCTTCGAGGTCACCTTCCCCGCCGTCGTGCACAGCGAGAGCCACCCGCTGAGCCTCGTCCAAGACGAGACGATCACGCACGAGCACCGCCGCGTCTTCGACTGGCTGGCGCAACGAAGCCTCACCCCCGCGGACTCGATCCGCCTGATCGAACGAACCGCCACCCGCACCTGGCACACCTGACCCGGGCCCCGGCGCTACGTGCAGGACCTCGACCAACTCCACCATGACCGCCATGGCACTGGCCCACCGCCTGGCACAGGGCGAGGTTCCACGCGGGTAGTCCTCGATGTCTTCACCGTGCTCATTGAGAGCGTTTGGAGTTGAGCCGCACTCACATCGGCGGCGCGGAATACCGTGCGGCGGGACGCGCTCTGGGCGGACCTCACCGGCGGCGGTGCCGGCGCCGCGTGCTCGGCGAAGCCGTGGAGATCTGGCGGCCCGCCGCGGCCGACATCATGCACCGCACGGCCGAACTCGGGACGGACCGCATGGCCCTCGCCGGGAGCCTGCTTCACCTTCACCGCAACCGGATGGGCCTGCTCCGCGACAAGGAGGAGATCGCGTTCGGCATCTGGCGCCGCCTCCTGGACAGGATCGCCAACACCTCGAACGCAGACGCAACTTGACGCTCCGCCGCGACGAAGCCGTGTTCTCCCACGTCATGCACCGCACGGCACCGTTCTTGCCCGGCCCCTGCCACGCGATCAGCGACTACTGGTTCACCTTCCACCATTGGGCAGGCGAACCGCACGCGGCCGAACCCGACAAGGCCTCCGAGGCACTGTGGATCGACCCGGCGGCTCCACCGGCCGACGTGATCCCGCACTGTGCGCAGGCCCTCGCGGCGATCGGCCGCGGAGAGGCGTTCGGCGTCCATGGTCGGACGCAGAACACCTGAGCACAGCGCCGGTCAATCGTCCTATCCGGCGTCTTCGGCGGCCTCGTCGGGGCCGTGCAGGAGGGCGAGATCCACGTGCTCGGCCACCTCCTCGATGTCGCGGCAATACGCGACGAGCCGGCCCCTTCTCGTCACCACGAACCAGGCTTGCCCGGCTCGCGCGTCCTCGTGGTGGGCTCGGGCGAGAACCAGGTCACCGTCATCGAGCGTGATCACGCCGACCCGTATCCCATCCGGCCCGACCAGGGACCGCGCGTGCGCCATGCATCGCAGTGTGCACCCCCGGAACGGCGCGGTCTACAGGGCCGGCCCGGCGGCGGGGGCCGCCGGGCCGGGAGCGGGGTGTCAGAGGCCGAGGGTCACCGGGATGGAGAGCGGGCCGATGGTGAAGAAGGACGGCGAGTAGGGGATGTCGTCCGGGTCGATGGCGAGGGTGAGGTCGGGCAGCCGCCGGTACAGCGTGGAGAGCGCCAGACGCCCCTCCAGGCGGGCCAGTGACGCGCCGATGCAGTAGCGGGGGCCGTGGCCGAAGCTGAGGCGCGTGTTCTGTTCCCGGGTGATGTCGAACTGGTCGGCGGTCTCGCCGTGTTCGGCCGGGTCGAGGCCGCTCGCCTGGTAGACGACGCCGACCGCCTGGCCCTTGGGGATGTCGACTCCGGCGATGGTCACGTCCTCGGCGGTGAAGCGCCAGCTGGTCATCATCACCGAGTGGCGGTAGCGCAGGGTCTCCTCGACCACGTCGTCCCACCGGTCCTCGGCCTTGGCCAGCGCCAGCTGGTCGGGGTGCTGGGCCAGCGCCAGAATGGCGTGGCCGAGCAGGTGGACGGTCGTCTCGTGACCGGCGACGAGCATCAGCCACAGAACGCCGACGAGTTCCTCGGTGGTGAGCCGGTCTGCTTCGTCGTGGGCTTGCACAAGGCCGGACGTGAGGTCGTCGCCAGGGCTTTCTCGTTTGCGATTAACCAATTCATGCAGATACGTCTGGAGGGCGTTCTGCGTCGCGAAAGCCTCCTCCGGCGGTGTGGTGTGCGCAAGTAGCGCGGCGGTCCATTGACGCATTTGCGGACGGTCCTCGACGGGCACGCCGAACAGTTCGCAGATCACCCACATCGGCAGTGCCTCGGTGAAGGCGGGGACGATGTCGACGCCGTCGCCGGCGGCGATCACGTTGTCGACCAGATCGTCCACGATCTGCTGGACGCGCGGCTCCATCGTCCTGATCCGCGCCGGGGTGAACGCCTTCCCGATCAGGCCGCGCAGCCGCCGGTGGTCGTCGCCGTCCTTGGTGGACAGGTGACCTCCCTGGACGACGGCGCGCAGCGGCCAGTCCTCGGGGATCGTCCCGTCGTGGAGGGCGGGCCAGTTCGCGGGCTCCCGCAGGAAGGTCCTGTTGTCTCCGGCGAGGATCTCCTTCACGGCGTCGTGGGTCAGCGCCAGGTGGCCGGCGACGCCTCCGGGGAACTCCACCTCGACCACGGGAGCGATCTCGCGCAGCCGGACGCAGGTGTCGAGCACCTTTTCGTCCGCGGCGGGAAAAGAAGGGAGAGTCTTCGACATGTGGTCCCTTTTGGGTGCGGGGAAAGGGGGTATGCGAAAGCTATTGTAATGGCCCTGTTGACCCTTTCGGGGTCGGGTTATTTCAAAAGGCAGAGAAATTCAGCGTGTGGACGTGGCCTTGGCGAGGACGTGCTCGACCATCGTGATGAGCACCTGCTTGGCCGAATTCCGGCTCCGCACGTCGCATATCACCAGCGGGACGTCGTCGTCCAGGTCCAGGGCGATCCGGGCGTCCTCGGGGGGCCTTGCGCTCGGCGCCGTCGGCGAGGCGGCGCACGTCGGCGAGCACCACCGCGCCGACGGCGCCGAGCGCCAGCTCGTCCCACATGAATTAGAACCGCTCCTGGCCCGGCGTCCCGAACAGGTACAGCACCAGGTCGTCCGGGAACGTGGTCCGGCCGAAGTCCATGGCCACGGTGGTGCTGATCTTGCCGTCCACGCCCGTGGTGTCGTCGACGCCGACACTGCGGTCGGTGAGGAGTTCCTCGGTGCGCAGTGGGCGGATCTCGCTGATCGAGCCCACCATGGTCGTCTTGCCGACCCCGAATCCGCCCGCGATGAGGATCTTCGCGGCGGTCAGCTGACCGCCGCCTCCGCCGGCCCGGACGGCGGTGTCAGAGTGCGCGTAGTCCATTCAGCAGTTTTCTTGGTACGAGCTCGTCCGGGACGTCGCCGGCGGTCACCCCGGTCTCACCTGGCGCCCGACCCCGCCAGCCGCGGAATGTGGCAGGGTCGGCGCTGGCGTCGGAGAGCACGGTCAGCGAGGCGCCCTCACCGGCCGCGGTGACGAACAGGAACGCGTTGAGCATCTCGATGAAAAAGCGCTGACCGCATTCAGTGAAGTGCGTGTTCATCCGACAGCGGTGTGTCAGGGAAAACGGCTGTAGCTGCTCTTTTATCCGTCGGGCAGGGCATCGCCGGTGATGGACGTGTAGAGCAGAGCACCGCTCGTGAAGTTGACTAATTCCAGCATGCCATTTTGCCCTGGTCGCCGTTGCGCCTGGCGGGACGGTTATGCAACTGAGCGGCGATGGTCGCGGCATCCATGTCAGTTCGACCGGTCCCCGGGGTCGTCACCTTTCGCGCCTCCGCGATGCATCTTTGTGGGCTTTTGTGCTAGATCATGTCGATCTGCACGGTCATCATGACGGCTGTTCGCTCCCGATCCCGACGTGGCCGACCCGAGGAGGGGGAATCTCTCCGGAACGAACCACGTCGTAGGAGGCACCTGTGCTCAGAAAGCGCTCCCGACCGTCCTGGACCACACGGGCCGCCGTCACCCTGGTCGCCGCGACGTGCGCGACGGGCGTCGCGGTCAACGTCCCGGCAAGCGCGACGGTCTACGACTCCTGCACGATCTCCCGCTGCTCCGACGGCCGCTACGCGGCCTCGGTGTGGGGCGGGAAGGGATGGCCGTCCAGCGCGGGCTGGTACTCCTGGCCGGACGGCCTGTCCAACTACACTGGCGGCGTCTACCACAACTACGACGGCCAGCTCCCCGCCGGCGCCACCTACCACGAGTACGACGTCTACTCGCGGACCGAGGGCTCCTCGCGGGACGCGTACCGGATCGTCCACAGCAGCACCGGCACGGTCTACTTCACGCCGGACCACTACTCGAACTTCTACCGGATCTCCTAGAACAGGCCCGCTCGATGACCTCGCTGCCGCCCTGGTTGACGGTGACCAGCGACCCGGTGCCGGCCGCCGTCGACGGGCACGCCTGCCGGACCCGCGCCGCCTTCTTCCGCGAGGCGGCGCGGGCCCTGGGATTCCCCGCCTACTTCGGGCACAACTGGGATGCCTTCCTGGACAGCCTGCGCGATCTCGACCGCCCCACCCTCACCGTGGCGCTCGCCGACGAACTCCTGGCGGACGAGGACCCGGGCCAGCTCGCCGTCCTCCTCACGATCCTCTCCGAGCGGAACGTCCCCGCGACCTTCGCCACGACCCCAGACCGGATGACCGCTCTCCAGTCCCGCCTGTCCGCCGCCCTCGCCTGACGGGCCGGGCGCCCGCGACATCAAGGGCTGCGCTGCCCCCGTTGATCGTGTTCCTTCGGACGGGCGGGGGGCCACGCGCCGAACGCCTCGTCCGGCCTCTCCTCCGGTGTGAGCCGGGACAGCGCCTCCTTCAGGTGGTCGCAGACCTTCTCGATCTCCTCAAGGGTGTGGTTCCGTTCGGTGACGGCCGCCGAGAGCAGCAGGCTCGTCAGGGCCACGGTGCCGTTGAAGGCCTGCAGGGTGATCATCATGGCGAGCAGGTCCCGTCCCGAGAACGGGCCCGACCCGACGGTCACCGCGTAGATGGCGATCACGGAGGCGATCAGCGCGCAGGGCGCGGCGCCGACCAACTGGAAGCGGAACGCCGCCCAGATCAGGAACGGGACGACGAGGAAGAGAAGCTGGAACGAGGTGTCGGTGGCCACCGCGGTGGCCACCGCCGTGCCGCCCAGCAGGGCCACCGCCTCGGCCCAGCGCAGGACGGAGACGCCGCGCGGCCATCGGGCGGTGCGCGCGGTCAGCAGGAACGGCGCGATGATCAGGACGCCCATCGCGTCGCCCGTCCACCACACCGACCAGGCCGGCCAGAAGTCGTGCGCCGACACCGCACCCGAGGCCAGCAGGGCACCGGTGCCGATCGTCGCGCTGATCAGCATGCCGCCCAGCGCGCCGAGGAAGACCAGCGCCAGGGCGTCCTGCAGCCGGTCGAGGGCGAGACGGAAGCCTGCCCGCCGCAGGAGGAGGTAGGCGCAGACGGGAGCGAGCGTGTTGCCCGCCGTGATCGCGAACACGGGACCGATCCCCGGTCCGAGCGACACGTTCACGATGAACGCCCCGAGAGCGATGCCCGGCCACATACGCGGGCCCCAGACCATCAGGGCGACGAGTGCGATCCCCGTCGGCGGCCAGAACGGCGTGACCTGCCCCCGCACCAGTTGCTGCTGGAGTCCGATCTTGGCGGCGACGTAGTAGGCGACCACGACGGCGGCCAGCCGCAGAGCGTCGGCGGCGTACGGCTGAAGTCGCCCGGCCGCACGACCCCCGCCGCTCACCCTTCGTCCTGCCACTGCTGGAGCCCCCCGTAACGGATGACGAGAGCCGCGGCGTCGTCGCTGTGGCCGGTGAGATCAGCCACCTTGATCACCCGGGCGGCCAGCTCCTCCGGGTCGGTCCGGCAGGCGCCGACGGCCAGGTTCGCCACCTGCGCGAGCCCTTCCTCGATGGGGTAGCCGGGGCCTTCCACCACGCCGTCGGTGAGCAGCACGAACGCCCCTACGTCGCTCAGCACCCGGCGGGTCGACGGGTAGCTCTCGCCGGGGTAGATCCCGAGCGGCAGGCCGCCGTCGTCCAGGACGATGTCGCAGTGGCCGTCGCCCGTGACCCAGACGGTGGGCACATGCCCGGCGCGGCCGCCGGCGAGCTCGTTCGTGGCCGGGTCGAAGCGGAGGAACGAGCAGGTCACGAACAGTCCGGAGTCCATGGCGACGAGCAGGTCGTTGGTGCGCTGGAGGACCTCCGCCGGGTCCGTGGTGGCGACCGCGACGGCGCGCAGGCAGGTGCGCACCTGCCCCATGAGGGCCGCGGCCTCGACGTCGTGCCCCTGGACGTCTCCGATCGCGAACCCCACGGAGCCGTCCGGCATGAGGAAGCCGTCGTACCAGTCGCCGCCTATGTCCAGACCGTCCCGTGCGGGCGCGTACCGTCCCGCCACCTGCAGGCCGGCCAGGACGGGCAGTTCGGCAGAGAGGACCTGGCGCTGCAGTGCCGCGGCGAGCTCGACGCGGGCCTGCTGGAGCTTGATCCCCTCCAGGATCCGGCCGGTGAGGTCCCCCAGCGTCTGCAGCAGCTCTCCGGCGTCACTGGAGGGCCCGGTGCGGCGACGAGGCATGGCATCACACCCCGGGTGGCTGTTTCGGAATTGGGTCATATGTGCCAAATTCCACCGCTTCACCGTACCAAGACTGACCTGACGAAGGCCCTGGTCAGACCATGCCTTTGCTTTGGGCGGGGCCGATCTGGACGCGCTCTTCAATCCCGGCGGGCGCTCGACACCTGCTGTCAGTGGCGGGCGGCGGGGCGGGCGGCTCGCCGTCCGAGTTCGTCCAGGATGGCCACAGCGGCCCGCGTGACCACGGGCGTCGGCGGCGAAGATGCCGAGGGTCTCGTCCGGTTGGAGGAGGTTGAGCATCGCGAACAGCTCGTTGTCGGAGTACAGCCCGCGCAATCGGGCACAGCGTTCGAGTTCCTTCTCCGCCTCGGCTGCGGGCGCACGGCCTCCCGGCGAACACGATTCCACCGATCCACCCCACTGACGCAAGACCCCCGAAAGGCCCCCCAAACATCAAGGACATGCACAGCGACCTGGTCGCTTGGTGGACTTAGCCGTCGAAGACGCGGGCCCTTCGCATCTCTCAAAGCACCTTCTCGCCCTGGTCGGTTCGATGCTGTGCGGCGATGTCGGTGAGCAGGGTGAGCATCGCCGACACCGCCGGCGGCCGGGCAGGTCGCGATCGAACTCGCCCGCGACACCCTCGCACGCCTGCGGGCGATGGAAGACCGCCTGGCCGCCTTCGCCACCCTGGACGCGGGCCAGCTGAGGCTGTCCGGCTTCCCGAGCGCGAACACGTACCTCGTGCCCGAGGCCATCCGCCGCTTCAGTGACGCCCATCCCGGCGTGACTCTCAGCCTCGACCAGACCGACCAGCGTGATCCGCTGGTGCCGGTCCGGGACGGCCGCGTCGATCTGGCCCTGGTCACCGCCTGGCAACCGGTGAACGACCAGGCCGCCGTAGAACTGATCCCGCTGCTCGACGAGGAACTGCTCCTCGCCCTGCCCTCACATCACCCGCTGGCCCGGCACACCTCGGTTCACCTCCGGGATCTGCGGGACGAGACGTGGATAGAAGGCGCCCACCCCGACTGCCTCGGCCCCATCCCGCACCTCGCCGACATGTTGGGCAACCCACCCCGCATCGGGTTCACCTGCGACGACTGGAACGGCAAGCAGGTGCTCATGGCGAAGCCGGTCGAGGCTACTCCCATGACCACCACATCCACGGACTACCAAATGGCGTTCTTCGCCGAACACCTGCCCGCGCCCCCTGCTCGGGTCCTGGACGCCGGATGCGGCCGTGGTGAACTCGCGGCCGTTCTGCAGGGCCACGGCTACGAGGTGACCGGCATCGACAACGACCCGCGGGCGGTGGCCGTCGCCCAGGGCAACGCAGCCCCGGTCATCGAGGCCGACATCACCCGCTACCGCGACCACCCCTTCGACGCGGTGCTGTTCTCCTTGTCGCTGGATCACGTCGACCGCCTCCACTCGGCGGTCGCACGGGCCAGGTCCCTTCTGAAACCGGACGGTCTACTGATCGTCGACGAGTTCGCCTGGGAACGCGCCGACCGGGCGACCGCCACCTGGTTCTACGACATCGCCGCCCTGATCTCGTCCATCGGCCTGCCCGGCCGGCGCGGGCCCGCCGAGCCGGCCGACCAGCCGCTCCGGCACTGGACCCGCCGCCACCGCGACAGCGACCCGATGCACACCGGAGCCGCGATGACCGACGCGATCACCACCGAGTTCGACCTGATCGAATCCGCACGCGTGCCCTATCTGCACCGCTACCTCGGCGGATGGCTGCCCGACGACGCCACCGGCCGGCGCTGGTCCGCCGTCCTGCGGGACATCGAGCAACGTCGCGTCGCCGACGGAACCCTCGCCCCGGTAGGCCTCCGAATAGTCGCCCGACCGGCCGGTTCGGAGACGCCGGGCCGGCGCGGAGCCACCGGCGTCCCGACCCGGCGACCGGTCTGAGTCGCTCATGGCCCGCCCGCCCCCGCGGACATCAACCCGACGCCACCGTCTCAGTCGCGATGGGACCACAAAGGGTGTTCTCGTGGGTGGCGCGGCCCTACGCTACGGGCACAACTCGCTTCGAAGGGGCACCGTGGGCTATCGCGAACGGCGGGCCGAACTGATCGCAGAGCGGGCCGCCCCTCACCGCTGACGAGGCGTTGCGCGAGATGCAGGCCCACGGCGACCTCCCAGAGAGCCAGTAGCGCCGGCTCGGTGTGAACCGGAGCCGCAGCCACTCTGACCAGGACGTGACACCTCACCGAGTACCCGGGTGGCCTGGTCCGTCCGCGCCCTGACGCGGTAAGAAGAGCTGGCGCATCCGCGACCTAATTCGGCTTGCGCTTGTGGCAGATGCTGGCTGAGTCGTGCTGTCACTCTGATTTTTGCGAGAGTAGATTTGTGTGCGTGGCGGAGTGTCGGATCCGAGGAGTTGCCGTGCTGCTCAAGCGTCTGACCACCGGCATCGCCGGCCTCGCCCTGCTCGCGACGGCCGCCGGCGGCTGCGGCGACATCGGCGACGGATCCGGTGGTTCCGGCGGAGGCGCCAAGACCGTGACGGTGTTCGCCGCCGCGTCCCTGACCGGGACGTTCACCGCGCTCGGCAAGACCTTTGAAAGCTCCCACCCGGGGGTCAAGGTCCGTTTCAACTTCGGCGGCAGTTCCGCCCTGGCCCAGCAGATCACCCAGGGCGCGCCGGTCGACGTGTTCGCCTCCGCCAGTCCTGCCACGATGAAGACGGTCACCGCCGCGAACCTGGTCGACGGACAGCCGCAGACCTTCGTCCGCAACCGGCTCCAGATCGCCACTCCCGCCGACAACCCCGGCAAAGTGACCGGCCTGAAAGACCTGTCCGACTCCGAGCTCAAAGTGGTCCTGTGCGCCGAGCAGGTCCCGTGCGGAGCGGCCGCCAAGAAGGCGCTGGGTGCCGCCGGCGTGACCGTCAAGCCCGTGTCCCTGGAGCAGGACGTCAAGGGAGCCCTCAACAAGGTCACCCTCGGCGAGGCCGACGCCGCGCTGGTCTACCGCACCGATGTCAAAGACGCGGGCGCCAAAGTGCACGGCATCGACTTCCCAGAGTCTGCCCAGGCCATCAACGACTACCCGATCGCCACTCTGAGCAAGGCGCCCCAGCCCGCCCTTGCCAAGGAGTTCGTCCAGCTCGTCCTGTCACCGCAGGGGAAGAGCGTCATGACCGCGGCCGGCTTCGAGGCCCCCTGATCCGTCCCGTTCATGTCCGGTCGACCGCCACGACCACGTCAGAAGCCGTGATCACCGCTGTGACCTCCCCGGCCCCGGGACCGGTCGCTGACGCACGTGATCCTGGACGCCACCCCACCGTGCGAACGGCCTGAACGTTTGTTTAGTATGCTGAACATGAGTTCAGTGATGGACGACCGCACCGCTCGGGCCGTCATCCGTGACGAGGCGCTGCGGCTCTTCGCGGCGCGCGGCGCCGACGCGGTGACGGTCCGGCAGGTCGCCGAGTCCGCCAACGTCTCCCCGGCCCTGGTCATGCACCATTTCGGCTCGAAGGACGCACTGCGCGAGGATGTCGACCGGTACGTCCTGCACGTGATCGACGCGGTGCTCGGCGAGGTCGCCTCCGGCGCCGAGTCGCCGACCAAGGCGGTGCTGCAGCACCTCGCGCCGGACTCCCCGGTGCCGGCGTACCTGCGGCGGCTTCTCCTGGACGGGGGCGATGCCGGACGGCGCCTGTTCCGCCGCCTGCACGAGGTGAGCCGGGCGCATCTCGACAGGATGGTCGAAACGGGCATAGCCGACCCCGGTGCCGATCCGGCCGTTCGCGCCGCGTTCCTGCTGGTCAACGACCTGGCCGTGCTCATGCTGCGGGGGCATCTCACCGACGTGCTGGGCACCGACCCCCTGTCCGCCCCAGGCATGACCCGCTGGACGGACGAGGTGGCGACGATCTACGGCCGCGGTCTCCGCCGCTCGGAGCCCGCGTCATGACCGCCCGCCAGGTCGACTGGGAGACCACCTCCACCAAGCCCAGCTGGTTCCTCGGGAGCGGCGCCACGGCCGCCGAGAAGGCCTTCGCCTACGCTGCGGGCGCGTTCGGCGTCGCCGTACTGCTCTGGACCGTCCGCGACCTGTCGTGGCCCTGGTGGAAGTACCTGCTCGGCATGATCGTCGTGTTCGACATCGCGGGAGGCGTCGTCGCCAACGGGCTGAACGCGGTCAAGCGCTTCTACCACGGACCGCTGCCCCTGCCGCCCACGCGCCTGAACCGGGTGATGCACCACGAGATCGGTTTCGCGGCGTGCCACGTCCAGCCGGTCCTCGTCGGCCTGGTGTTCGGCGGTCCGTGGTGGTGGGGGCCGCTGTGGTACGCGTGGGCGCTGGCCGCTGTCGTCCTCGTCGCCCGCGTCCCGCTCTACCTGGCGCGTCCCGCCGGACTGTTCGCCCTCCTCGCCGGAATCATGATCGCTCCCCTCGTCGCCGCACCCCCCGGATTCGCCTGGCTGCCCGTGGCCCTGCTGGCCAAGCTCGCCGTCGCGCACGCCGTTCCGGAGGAACCGTACGGACGGTCCGCGCGCCGTGCATAACGCCTCCAGGATTGTGCATATCAAGGAACTGCAGCATCGCCGCGGGTTCATCTCCCGGGATTCTTCGGAATCCATCGCCTCGGCGAGAAGATCGGGTGGACCGCGACGCGTGCCGGTGGTCGCTCCGGCGCCTCCGCCTCGGGTGAGCCCGATCACCGGGTACCGCCGATCAGGTGCTCACGTGCAGTTGAGTAGGAGTGCTCAGGGTCGGGCACCGGTCGCCGCCTACGCTCATGACCATGAGTTCTGGACAGCAGACCGTCGGGTCGGCCGGCGAGGCGCCGGCCTCGCGGAAGACGAGGGGGACGGCCTCGCTGGTGCTCGGCGGGCTCGCCGTGCTGATGATCGCCAGCCCCTGGTTGCCGTCCTCCGTCGCGCCATGGAGCCGGTTCATCCCCGTGTACCTGTTCGTGCCCACCGTGATCAGCGCGCTGATCTCCGGCGGCGTCGCTCTCCGGCACATGCGGGGTGACGAGGGCGCCGACCGTCGCCGGGCGCGGACCGGGATCATCCTCGGTCTGGTGGCCATCGCGCTGGCGCTGGCGACGATCGTCTGGGCGATCTGGACACTGAGCCAGGTCGAGACGTACTGACAAGCGGCGCACCGGGCGGCGTCCGGACGATCCGGAAGGCTGGCCTGCTGGGCCGGCCCTGGGGTTGACGCTGGCCGGCCTGGCATGGGTGTGGACCGTTTGGGCCACCCGCCCGGGTTCGCGAAACGCACAGACCGGTCGGCGGCGTGGCCATGAGCCTGCCGCTGATGCTGCTAGCCCTCGCCTTATCGGCCATAGGCGCCCTCGCGACGGCGATGGGCAGCCTGTGGCGACCAGGTGCGCGACGCCGCCGATACGGCGAGGGTCACTGGTCGGCGGCGGGCATGGGTTTGCGGGGCTTCGCCGGTGCGCCCTGGACGGCCGCGTGCACGACCTGCGCGATGTTGTAGCCGAGGACGCTCGCCACGTCGGTCAGCCCCGGAGTGCTGAGGATCGCGTTGGCCTCGCCGGCCTCCAGGCTGCGCCGCCAGCGGGAGTCCTCCCGGGGCTTCTCGTCGTTCCAGTACGCGCGCGCATGCTTCACGAAGTCCTCCGCCTCCGCACGCCCGGGACCGTCGAGCCGCCGGATGTGGTCCTCCAACTGCTCCTTCCCCACGTACGGGACGAAGGAGCTCCAGTTGCCACCGGTGTCGTGGATCCTGGTGTTGTCGGGTTCTGCGTCCAGCGGAAGGTGCAAGAAGCCGGCCAGCCGTTCCAGGGACCGTTCCGGGCGCGCCATGTAGTCCTCGTAGCGGACGACCATGTGGGGGAGACCGTACGTGTTGACGGTGCGGAGGGCGTCCACGTACGTGTCCCGCCAGATGCCCGCGCCCTGCCACAGCGGTTCCCCGGTGCGGTTCTGGTAGCTGAGCGCGAAGGCGATCGGGTTACGCGCCGTAACGATCGCGTTCAACGGTGCCCGGCTCGTGAGGTCGGCGAGCTGCTGCTCGACGGCCTGCCGGAGCCAAGCGACGTACTTGCTTCCGTCGACGACCACGGAAACGCCCAGTGACCGGGCTAACTGCCGGTGCATGCCGAGGATGTCGTCGTACGACACCCGCTCCCGGAGCGCGTCCGTGAAGTGCCGGCACTTCTTGCCGAGCAGTGAGCAGGGCCCGCAGCCTCGTCCGGCGTCTTTGTGGCTGTACTCGGGCATCTGCGTGAAGTTGTTCAGCTCGCCGACGTAGTGGGCGCCCCGGATCCGAGTGGTCATGTCGCGCCCGAGCAGGGTCGAGCCCGAGAACAGCGTGCCGACGACGAAGACCGACGTCGGCGGGCGGCCCTGCCCGTCGCGGAGCCTGAGCCGGAGGTTCGCGAGCCGACCAGGCTGAGCGGGGGTTCCTTGTTTCTCAGCGTCCATGTCCACGCCCACGGGAAAGATGAGTACCGGCCGGCAGGAACGAGACGACCGTGCCGAGCTAGTGCACAATACCGCCGCCCACTACGAGCGACCCGGCCATCGCCCTGCCCGGTATGGGTCCGGCGCCGCCGCTTCCCCGCGGGCCCGAACCCTCCCATCAGTCGATCCGACCGCAGCATGCTCGGAACCGAGAGTCAGTCTTCGGGGCAGAGGATCGCTTCTGCCGCCTTCCTGATAAGTGGTTCGAGGGCCGGATCGGTGTGATCGGCGCCCGTCGTGACGGACATGGCCAGTTGCACACGGCCGTCCTTTGACAGGTAGGTCCCCGCGGAGAAGCCGAAGGAGCCGCCCTTGACATGCCCGTATCCGTTCTCGGGGCCGTATGTGGGCTGAGCGGGTGGCTGGTCCGGGTCCCGGGGCGGCCGGCGTTCCGAGCGTCCTTCACCCGAGAAGGAAGTAGTTGGTGTTGGTGTAGACGAACGTGAACCCCCTTCTGATCAGGCCGTCAGCCACCGGCGGTGCGGGGTCGGAGCGATCGGTGGACGCGTGCGCGGCGCCTCAGCAGGACGATCGCGATCACCGAGGCCAGCAGGGAGGCGGCCAGGACGGCCGTGGAGGCGATCTCGGCGGTGGCCGCGTCGGCGGTGGCGAGCTGGGAGACCAGGAGGCTGACGGTGTAGCCGATGGCGCCCAGCACCGCGACCGGGACGACCTCGCCCCAGCCGACCCCGCTCGGCAACGTGCCGAAGCCCAGGCGCACGGCCAGCCAGATGCCGCCGAAGACGCCGAGGAACTTGCCCGCCAGCAGGCCGAAGAAGACGCCGTGGGCGAGCGGGTCGGTCAGCGCGTCGCCGAACGCTCCGACCGAGATGCCCGCCGCCGCGAGTGCGAACAGGGGGACGACGAGCCCGGCCGAGATCGGGTGCAGCCGGTGCTCCAGCCGCGAACCGGCGCTCTCCTTCTCGTCGCCGATCGGGGCGACCGGGGTCAGCAGTCCGAGGGCGATGCCCGCGACGGTGGCGTGGACGCCGGTGCCGTGGACGCAGATCCAGACCGCGACGGCCAGCGGCGCCATGACCCACGGTGCGGTGATCCGGCGGCGGTGCAGCCACCAGTACAGGGCGCAGAGCAGGACCGCCAGGAGCAGGTAGACCAGGTTGATGCCGGAGGTGAACAGCAGTGCGATGAGCGCGATGGCGCCCAGGTCGTCGATGACGGCCATCGACAGCAGCAGGACGCGGACGCCGGTGGGGAGGCCGACGCCGGCGAGGGCGAGGACGCCGAGCGCGAACGCGATGTCGGTGGCCACCGGGATGGCCCAGGCGCCGCCGTCGGTGGCGGCTCCGCGCGACACGGCCAGGGCGACGGCGGCGGGGACGATCATTCCACCGCCGGCCGCGGACAGCGGCAGCGCCGCGGCTCGCCACCCGGCCAGTTCCCCGACCGTCAGCTCGCGCTTGACCTCGACTCCGGCGACGAAGAAGAAGATCGCCAGCAGCCCGTCCGACGCCCAGTGCGCCAGCGTCAGGTGCAGGTGCAGCCAGTCCGGGCCGAGCCCGACCTTCGCACCCCAGACCTGCTCGTAGGCGCCGGGAGCGGCGTTCGCCCAGATGAGGGCCACCGCTGTGGCCAGGAGGAGGAGCCGTCCTCCGGTGGTCTCCTGGCGGAGGAATTCGCCGAGGGCGGCGGCCGCTCCTCGGTCGTCGGCACGGCGGGACAGGCCAGAGGAGGGTGTGTGCACGGTTCTCCACTCTGCGGGGTCGTCGAACGGACCGCCGACCAGGCTTCCCGGCACACCTAATACGCCAGGCTATCCGCTCGGTGTCCGTTTTCGTCCCGCGGGCATCTCGCGAATCGAGGCGCCCGTGGATAGGACGCGGCGGCGATTACCCCGGCGCCGCTGCGATCGCAGCCGTTCTAGTGGTCGGCTCGCCGCCACCAGGAGGCCGTGGCGGCGATGCCCGCCGCGGCCGTTGCGGCGGCGATGGCCGGACCGGTGAGCGGGAAGGACGCTGTGCCGGTGAGCCCGCCGACCGTGGCGGGCAGCGCCCACGGGAACCAGCTGCCCGCGCCGAGGGTGGCGGCGGCGACGCCGCTGACGAGGAGCGCGATGGTCGCCGCGATGCCCGGGAGGTAGCCGCGGCCCGCGCTGGCTGCGAGTGCCACCGGGAGGGTGAGGGCCACGGTGAGGGCGAGCAGGAGGAACAGGTCGGACAGCCCCTGGTGCGGGGTGCCGGGCAGACCGAGCAGGGTTCCGGTCGTGACCCATGCGGTGCTCTGGAAAGCGGTGAGCAGGATCAGCCAGACCGTGGTGACGGCGAACTTGGCGAGGACGATCGCGGTGCGGGAGGTCGGGAGGGCGAGCAGGTCCAGGACGGTGCGGTCGCTGAACTCGCGGCCGAACATCCAGGTGACCAGGATGCCGAAGAGCAGGAAGCCGCCTGCGGCGTCGATCTGCATGAGGGCGACGTGGAATCCGGGCCAGTCCGGGGTGATGCCCAGCGCTCGGGATTTCTCGCCCAGGGGCGGGGTGTCGGAGGCGCCGGTGAACAGGGCGGCGAGGGCCACCGGGAGCAGGAACGCCGCGGCGGTGACCCAGGGGGTCCGGGACCGCAGGAACTTGGTGAGCTCGGTGCGGAGCGCGGCGTTCATGCGGCCCTACCTTTCTGGTCGTCGGTGAGCAGGCGCAGGAAGACGTCCTCCAGGTCTTCGGCGCCGCAGGTGCAGCGGGGCAGGTCGGCGGCGGGGACCTCGGTCAGCATGCGGCCCCGGTCGATGACGCCGATGCGGTCGGCCGTGCGGGCGACCTCGGCGAGGATGTGGCTGGAGACCAGGATCGCCGTGCCGGCCTGGTCGGCGAGGCGTCGCAGGATGCCGCGCAGCTCCACGATGCCGACCGGGTCGAGTCCGTTGGCCGGTTCGTCCAGGATCAGGACGTCGGGACGGTGCAGGACGGCCTTGGCCAGCCCCAGCCGCTGGGCGTTGCCCAGGGACAGGGTTCCGGCGCGCCGGTCGCGGTAGGGGGCAAGGCCGAGCAGATCGACCGCGCGGTCGACGGCGTCGCGGTCGGGCACGCGGCGCAGGCGGCGGGTGAGGTCCAGGTTCTCGCGGACGGTCAGGCCGGGATACGAGTGGGCGCCGTCGACGAGGTAGCCGACCCGGCCCCAGTCCTGCTCGTCCTTACCGAACAGGCGTACCGTGCCGCTCGTCGGGCGGGTCATGCCGAGCAGCATCCGGATCGTGGTGGACTTGCCCGCGCCGTTGAGGCCGAGGAAGCCGTAGATCTGTCCGGGCTCGACGCGCAGGCTGAGCCCGTCCACGGCGGTGGTGTGCCGGTAGCGCTTGGTGAGGCGATGCGTCTCGATCATCGGAGGATCACCTCCAGGGCCTCGGCCATCACGGTGCGCAGGTCGGGACGGCCGCCGGCCTCGGTCCAGCGTGTCATCGCAGTGGTGGCGGCGGCCAGGCAGGCGCTCGCGGCGACCTGGACCTCGAAGGCGTCCTCGTCCGGAAGGGCGGCGGCGATGGCCCGCTGGGTGGTGTGGTTGTTCTCCCAGACCCGGGCCCGCAGCGCGGGGGTGTCCAGGATCAGGCGGGTTCGGGCGAGCAGGAAGCGCGGGTCGGGCGGCAGTTCGTCCAGGCCTTCCAGGATGCTCGCGGCGATGCGGCGCAGGAGCGGTTCGAACAAGTGTTACTCGCTAACACAAGAGTCGAGGTCGTCTCCCGGACGCGACCTCGTGTTGGGAGATCTCCTTCTCCGGTCGAGTTTCCGGGTGACCTCGCGCTGCTTCTCGCAGAGTATTTTTCTCCGACCCATTGAAGATCATTGAACACCTGTTTATATTGTGTTCGTGGGTACAGGGAGCGCGTCTTCGGCGGGCAGCGGTGACGCCGCCACCGCGATCCGTATCCGGGACGCCGCGATCGACCGGTTCGGCCGCGACGGGTTCTCCGTCGGGTTGCGGGCCATCGCCGAGGACGCGGCGGTGTCGCCGGGACTGGTCGTGCACTACTTCGGGTCGAAGAAGGGCCTGCGTCGCGCGTGCGACGAGCGGGTGCGCGAGGTGATCGTCACCGAGAAGCGCGCGGCCGCGACCTCCGGTACGGCCGCCGGGCTCCTGGGGCAGCTGGCCGATGTCGAGAGGTTCGCCCCCGTCGTCCTGTACCTGGTGCGATCGTTGCGCGAAGGCGGTGACCTGGCCGCCGAGCTGTTCGAGGACATGGTCGACGACGCGGCGCGGTACCTGGAGGCGGGCGTCGAGGCCGGGGTGATCCGGCCGAGCCGTGACCCGGCCGCCCGTGCGCGGGTGATGGCGTACCAGGCGACGGGCTCCATTCTGATGTGGCTCACGATGCACCCGGAGCACGCCGACCCGGCGTCCTTCGGCAAGGCCCTGCGCGCCTACATGGAGGAGGTGACGGTCCCCATGCTCGAAGTGTTCACCGAGGGGCTCTACACCGACCGGTCACTCCTGGAGGAGTACCTCCTGTACGTCCCGGACCCGCCCCGCGACCGGTCCCGGGACTGACCCGCCGAGCCATTTCACCGTCCCCGGACGGTTCGCCGAGCAGAATCGGCCTCACCTTTCTTCGTGCTTTCAGCGAGGGCTGAACAATGACACCTGCCATCGAGATCAACGACCTGCACAAGGCCTTCGGGAAGGTGAAGGCGCTGGACGGGCTCGACCTGTCCGTGCGGAGGGGCCACGTCCACGGGTTCCTCGGGCCGAACGGCGCGGGGAAGTCCACCACGATCCGGATCCTGCTCGGGGTCCTGCGCGCCGACGCCGGGCGGGTCCGGTTGCTCGGCGGCGACCCCTGGGCCGACGCCGTCGGACTGCACCGCCGCCTGGCCTACGTCCCGGGCGATGTGGAGCTGTGGCCCAACCTGACCGGCGGCGAGGCGATCGACCTGTTCGCCCGCCTGCGCGGCGGCGCCGACCCGGCCCGCCGGGACGAACTCTGCGAGCGGTTCGACCTGGACCCCACCAAGAAGGGCCGCACCTACTCCAAGGGCAACCGGCAGAAGGTCGCGCTGGTCTCCGCGCTGGCGAGCGACGTCGAGCTGCTGCTGCTCGACGAGCCGACCGCCGGTCTCGACCCGCTGATGGAGGCCGTGTTCCAGGAATGCATCCGCGAGGCCCGCGACGCCGGGAAGACGATCCTTCTGTCCAGCCACATCCTCGCGCAGGTGGAGGCCCTCGCCGACCGTGTCTCCATCATCCGGAGCGGCCGGATCGTGGAGACCGGCACGCTGACCGAGCTGCGGCACCTGACCCGCACCACCGTCACCGCGACCACCGACCGGGACGCCCGCGCGCTCGCCGACCTGCCCGGCGTCCACGATCTGCGCACCGAGGACGGCCGGCTGCGCTTCGACGTCGACGGCGATCACCTGGCGGACGCCGTCCGTCGCCTCGGCGAGCTGGACGTCCACACCCTCACCGCCCACCCGCCCACCCTGGAGCAGCTGCTGCTGCGCCACTACGGCGACGACCTCGCCCGCACCGGCAACGGCGCGGTCGCCGGGAGGACGTCATGACCGCGACGACCCTCCCCGCACCCGCCCGCGTCACCACCGGGGGAGCGCTCGCGGGCACGGGCACCCTGCTGCGGTTCATGCTGCGCCGCGACCGCGTCCGGTTCCCCGCCTGGACGCTCGGCGTGGCGCTGCTCATGGGCTACTTCACCACCGCGCTGAACTCCGTTTACAGCACGACCGAGCAACTGGAGTCGGTCAGCGAATTCTCCACCAGCCCCGCCGGTGCGATCTTCGGCGGACCCGCCTACGGCTACGACGCCATCACCCTCGAACGGTTCCTGGCGGGGCAGTACGGCCTGTACATCATGCTCAGCGCGGCGCTGATGGCCCTGCTGACCGTCACCCGGCACACCCGCGCCGAGGAGCGCTCGGGGCGCGCCGAACTGGTCCGCGCGAACGCCGTCGGACGGTCCGCCCAGCTCACCGCCGCGCTGATCCTCACCACGCTGATGAGCGCCACCGTCGCCGTCCTGGTCACCGCCGTCATGCTCGCCGCGGGGTACGCCGCCGCCGGGACGGTCCTGTTCGGCGCGTCCGTCGGCGCCGCCGGACTGGTCTTCGGCGGCATCGCCGCGATCGCCGTGCAGATCTTCGCCTTCCCCCGCGCCGCCTCCGGACTCACCGGAACGGTCCTCGGCGCCGCGTTCGTCCTGCGCGGCATCGGCGACATGAGCGCCGTCCAAAACACCGGACCCTCGTGGCTGTCATGGCTGTCCCCGCTCGGCTGGTCGCAGCAGACCGCACCGTACGTGCTCGACCGATGGTGGCCGCTGGCCCTCTCACTGGCCTGCGCCGCCGTGACGGCCACCGCCGGGTACCGCCTGTCCGCCGGCCGCGATGTGGACGCGGGACTCGTCCCACCACGTCCGGGTCCGCCCCGCGCCGCCGCCTGGCTGCGCGACGCGCCCACGCTGGCCTTCCGCCTCCAGCGCGCCGGAATCGCCGGCTGGAGCGTCGCCCTGCTGATCGCGGGCGTGGCCTACGGCGCGTTCGCCCAGCCGATGGCCGACGGCCTGGACGACGCCCCGGACGACCTGATCGCCGTCATGGGCGGGAGCCGGGACCTCGTGGCCGGCTACCTCGGCACCATGGGCCTGACCATGGCGTTCACGGTCACCGTGTTCGCCATCCTGGCCGTGCAGGCGGTACGGGCCGAGGAGTCCGCCGGACGCACCGAACCCGTCCTGGCGACCGCCGTCAGCCGCACCGGGTGGCTCGGCGGCAACCTCGCCGTCACCGCGATCGCCGTCCCGTGGCTGCTGCTCCTCGCGGGCCTGGGCACCGGTGCCGCCGCGGCCATCGGCACCGGCGACACCGCACTGCTATGGAAGACCACGCTCGGGCACCTCGCCCACGCACCGGCCGTGTGGCTGCTCCTCGCCGCCGCCGGCCTGCTGTACGGAGCACTGCCACGGCTCGTGCCCATCGTCTGGGCCGTCCTCGGCTACGGAGTCGTGGTCGGGTTCTTCGCCCCCGTCCTCGACATCTCCGGCAGTGCGGTCGACCTCTCGCCGTTCGCGCATGCCGGAGAGTACCCGCGCGAGGACGTGAGCGCCGCGGCCGTCGGCATCCTGACGCTCGTGGTCGCCGTGTTCACCGCGGTCGCGTTGCGGGCCTTCGGCCGCCGAGACCTCACGACCACGGCCTGACCCGCCCCCTGCCTACCCCGCTCCGGCGGGGCAGGCGGTGCCACGCAACCAGCAGCCTGCCGAGTCGATCTCGTCGGCGGTGCCGACGTGCAGCCGGCCGGGCGCGCGGTTCCGGGCCTGTCGGCGGCCGCACGCTGGTGCCAATCGGGGTGATTCGTGCTGGTCGTGCACGGTCGGGTCGTCGAGGGTGTTTCCGGTGGTGGGCAGAGCATCGTCGAGAACACGGCGGCCGCCCGAGACGTTGGTGGCATGACACACCCGGCCCGACCTGCTTAACTCTGGGCGATCTTGTCGTTATTGTCGTACACCAGGGTCGGCGAAGCGGTCACCGGAGGTAGCGATGAGGTCCGGACGGTGGATGCTCGTCGCCTGGCTGATCATCGGAGCGCTCGCCGCAGGGCAGCGCCACTACTACACCCGATTCGACGGCAGCTGCACCACGATCGCCACGATCGGAATCACCTGGGCCTCCGGTCCGCTCAACTACATCGGCCTCAATCCCACCGCGAACTGCAAGATTCCTCAGCCGAGCACATGACAGGCCGGGCGCTTCGCCCGCGTCATCCCGTACGAGGTGTTCACGCGCTTCGGGTTCGCCTGGTCGTGTCAGATTCGCGTGGGTGGGGGGCGGAGGGCGGTGATGCGTGCGCACGCGCTGTCTTCTGGGGCGGTTGTGCGCCGGTCCTCGGAGAGTTGGACCAGGTGGGCGGCGGTGTCGGCGAACAGCAGTAGCTGGCGCGCGGCGGCGGGGCTGAACGGCTCTTCGTCCGGCCGTCCGAGGAGGGCGAGGACTCCTTGAGTGGCCTCGCCGTTGTCCAGCGGCAGGATCAGGATCGGCCCCGCCGGAAGGGTGCTGAGCGTCTGATCGTTGACGATGCGCGCGGAGAGCGCCCGGCGGGAGGTGAACGCCCGGCCGAGCATCGACCGCCCGCGCCGGACCGTCAGCCCGCGGATCCGGTCGCTGCCGACGCCGACCGCGACATCGATTCGCAGGGTGTGGGCCTCTTCGGCGGGCAGGGCGATGAACGCCAGTGGAACGCCTGCCATGGAGCGGGCCCGCTCGGTCACGAGCTTCAGCAGGCTGGGCAGGGTGGTCCCGTTCAGGACGGCCGCCATCAGGTCGAACGAGGCGGCCAGCCGTCGCCGGTCGGGCGCGCCTCGGGACATGTCCGACTGGCCCCAGACGGTCGCCGGTAGGTCGTCGCCGGTCATGTCGCCATCACGCTCTCTTCTCTGGCCGAGCGGTGACCGGACCTCGATGGCTCGGGTCGCTGGTCCGCGCCGGCGGTGTGTGCGAGCGCCTTTGCGCGGTCAGGCCGCGGCCGATCGGAGGCCCCGGCCCGCGTCCCGGACGTCCGCGGTGGAGGAACGGACCCTGAACACGCGCTGCAGGCGGGTGACTCGCAGAAGATCGGCCGGCTGCGGGCGGGCGCGGGCGAGGGTCAGGGTGGTGCCGGCCGCTTCGGCCCGGTGGTATGCGCCGACGAGCACCGCCAGTCCGGACGCGTCGCAGGACGTCACGTCCGACAGGTCGATGATCACATGCGCGCCGGAGTCCCGCAGTGCGGCGTACAGGCGTTCCCGCAGGAACGGCGTGGTGGTGGAGTCGAGCTCGCCGCTGATGGCGATGACGGTGCGGTCGTTGAGCCGTTCGCGGGTCAGGCCGATGGACTCGTCCGTCTGGACGAGGTGGTGTTGCGGCGTCATGGCGCCGGACCTGTCTGGGCCGGAGGGCCCGAGAATGAAGAAACCAGGGGATGCGGGCTTGGTCGCCTGCATCGAAAACCCTCGTCACCGTGAGTCTACGCGCTTGGCCTGCCATCGCGCTGTGCGTGAGGCGCCCGGTGGACGTGCGCGGGTCAGCGGGACCGCCACAGCCGCGGTGCCCGGGTGCCGGCGCGCGGACCGCCGGTTCGGAAGACCAGGACGAGCAGGACGGCACCGGCGGCGAGGGCCGTCATCGCGCTGATCAATGCCACGAGCGGTGTGGTCGTCGCCCAGAAGACGGTGAACACGATGAGCGCCACCGCGATGATCGACACGGGCCCGGCCGGGCTCATCCGGGCGGCCTGGATGCCAGTGCGACGTGGGTGGTCAGGGAGCGGCATGACTTCCCTTTCGGCGTCCGCCGGCGTTCTGGTCACACCATCGTCGCGTTGTCCGGCATCTTGGACGGCGCCGTCAGGGCCGTCTGCACGCGGCATGGCCCTAGAGGGGTTCGCTGGTCCAGCTCCAGACGCCTCCCTCGTGCCGTGGGCGGACGAGCTGCGCGCCGCTGGAGTCGGCGAGCTGGGCGACCGTCTGGATCAGCTTGCGGTGGAAGTCGTCGGGCGGGTGGGCACCGGACGAGCCTTCCATGAGGGTCACGCTGACCTTGGCGTCGCCGCGGAGCTGCGCGGTCAGCCGTCCGGTCCCGTCCAGCCGGAGCATCACGATCGCATCGGCGCGGACCATGTCCTGGCCCCCACCGGCCTCGATCCACACCTGGTGCATCGTCCTGCTCACCGCCCCCAACCCGTCGGCTTACGACGGCCCTTATCACTCAAGATAAAGGGTTCGGCATCACGTCGGACACAGGCGCGGTGTGGGTGCACAACGCCGGCTGCTCGCAGATGGCCGCCGCGTTCCTCACGCGCTCAGCGGGGGAGCGGGTGGAGGTGCGCTCAGGCCGAGGTCAGGGTGGGCAGGGCGAACAGGCCTGACAGGCGGGTCAGCCGCTCCGGCACCACGCGGTAGTACACCCACGTGCCGCGTCGCTCACCATCGATCAAACCGGCCTGGCGCAGCACTTTCAGGTGGTGGGAGATCGTCGGCCCGGTCAGATCGAATGCGCCCGTCAAGTCGCACACGCAGGCTTCTCCGCCGTCCGCCGAGGCGATCATGTTCAGCAGCCGCAGCCGCACCGGATCCGACAGCGCCTTGAACACCTTCGCCAACTCGGCAGCCTCTGCCCCGACCATCATCGGGCCGCTCAGGGGTGCGCAGCAGACGTCGGTGGCGGACACGTCCTCGATCTCCATCAACTTAGGCATACATCTAATTTGACATCCATCTATCCAGCGATGCAAACTGGCGCTTGCTTAGACAAACATCTAAACAAGGAGCCGAGATGAAGTCGCTGCTCGCCCGGATCGCCGCCCACCGCCCCAACGACGCCCGCATCACCTTCCGCGAGACCCGCGACGAGGTCTGCACTCCCGCGTGCCGCTCGGCCGCGCACATCGCCCGCACCACCACCGCCACCTACCGCGCTCGCCTCTGATCACCTCACCTGGGGCAAGATCTATCTCCGAACCACCATCGAGGAGCCATCGTGAACGACAACACCGGACACCGGGCCTCCGCCGCGTCCGCCGGCGAAGCAAGCTGCTGCGGTGTCAGCGCCTGCTGCACCGACGCCGAGCACGCCGTAACCTCCGAGAAGACGGTCCAGGAGGCCAAGGCCGAGGCCGGTTGCGGCTGCCTGGTCGACGGCGGGCAGGACGGTCCGCCGGTCGTGGTGATCGGTGCCGGACCTGTCGGGTTGGCCGCGGCCGCGCATCTCGCCGAACGCGACCAGGACTTCCTGGTCCTGGAGGCGGGCGAAGAGGTCGGCGCGGCGATCTCCGAATGGGGGCACGTCCGGTTGTTCTCGCCGTGGCGGTACGACACCGACGCCGCCGCCCGGAGGCTGCTGGAGCCGACCGGCTGGCGCCTGCCCGAGGCCGGGGCGCTGCCGACCGGTGCCGAGCTGGTGCGCGACTACCTGGCTCCGCTGGCGAAGGTGCCCGCGCTGGCCGGGCGGATCCGCACCGGTACCCGGGTGGTGGCCGTCGCCCGCCAGCGGATGGACGTCACCCGGACGGTCGGCCGCCAGGAGCGTCCGCTGCTGGTCCGCGCGGTCGGCCCGGACGGAGCCGTGCACGACATCACCGCCCGCGCCGTCATCGACGCGTCCGGCACCTGGGGCCGCGGCAACCCGCTGGGGCATTCCGGTCTCCCCGCGCCCGGCGAGCGGGACGCCGCCCCGTACCTGACCGGGCCGCTCCCGGACGTCCTGGACCGCGACCGGGACCGCTTCGCCGGCCGCCACACCCTGGTGGCCGGGATGGGCCACTCGGCGGCCAACACGCTGCTCGCGCTGGCCGAACTCGCCAAGAGCGAGCCTGGAACCCGCATCACCTGGGCGGTGCGGGGCGCATCGGTGGCCCGGCTGTACGGTGGCGGAGACGCCGACGGCCTCCCCGCGCGCGGAGCCCTGGGGACCCGTCTCAAGCAGGCGGTGAACGATGGCGAGATCGACCTGGTCCGCAGCTTCACCATCACCGGGTTCACCGTCCCCGAAGGCGGCCCCGCCGCCGGGCCCGTCCAGGTCATCGGCGACACCCCGGACGGCGCACGGACGCTCCCGGCCGACAACGTCGTCGCGGCCACCGGATTCCGTCCCGACCTGGACATGCTGCGCGAGGTCCGTGTCGACCTCGACCCCGCCACCGAGGCGCCGGCCAAGCTCGCTCCGATGATCGACCCCAACTTCCACAGCTGCGGGACGGTCCCGCCCCACGGCGAACGCGACCTCGCCCACCCCGAGCCCGGGTTCTACCTGGCCGGGATGAAGAGCTACGGGCGCGCCCCCACGTTCCTGATGGCCACCGGGTACGAGCAGGTCCGCTCCATCGTCGCCGCGCTCGCCGGCGACCGCGAAGCCGCCGACGCCGTCCAGCTCGACCTGCCCGAAACCGGTGTCTGCTCCACCGACCTGGTCACCGACGACCTCCTGCCCGGCGCCACCGGCCAGGAGGTCAGCCAGGACGGCGGCTGCGGAACGTCGTGCTCCGTCGAACCGGCGGCCACCACCCGGACCGAGCCCGCGAGCACCTCCTGCTGCGGCACCGCGGCACCCGAACCGATCAGCATCGGTGTCGGCGCGCCCTCCGGAGTGGGGTTCGCGACCGGCCGCGTCCACGGCTACTCCGGAGAGGCCGAACACAGTGATGCCTGATGCGGCAACGCCCTGATGAGTCGTGGCACTCCCGCGCCGGGGCCGGCGGCGGACACCTCAGCCGCCGGCCCCGGCGCGATGTCCCGTGTCCCGCTGCTCGCCCTCTGCCTCACCGAGATCACCAGCTGGGGCGTGCTGTACTACGCCTTTCCCGCCCTGGCCGCATGGCTCGGCGGCTACCCCCACATGTTCCTTGCCCTGACCGGCGCCGCCCTCGCCGCGCTCCTCGCGACAGGGACCACACCACCCCGTCCCTCCGGACGGTAGCCGACTACGTCGACACCGCATCCCGCACAGTTCGGGGAGTGACGATGCCCGAGCGCCGCACTAATCGTCCGTCCACGGCCGACGTACCACGTGCGATCAGGCTTGAATTTAGCCGCCACCGCTGACGGTGCGGAGGGTGTCGTGCAGTACAACAGGCTTCCTTTTGGTCCCTCCCAGGTACAGGCGCCTTCCCTCTCGCGGGGGAGGTGTGTAAGCCACAGGGTCTGGAAACTTAGGAGCGTCAAACGTTACCTTTGAGGAGCCTTGAATGATCAAGAATGCTCGGAAATGCGTCGTTTCGGCGGTGGCTTCCGTCGGGCTCCTGGCCGTGGGCGTTTCCACCGCATCGGCCGAGCCGGCGAAGAAAGCAGAAGTGCCGTCGGTGAGCCTGACCGGCTCGGCTCGCATGCACTACGCCCCCTCCCCGCAAGACCAGGTCCATGTCTCGTTCAATGCGCACGCCGCGTATCCGGAATGGGGGCAGGACCCCAAGCCCGGGAAGGCGGGCGGCGTCGTCCGGATCTCTCACGCATTCACCGGTCACCCGGAAGTCAGCGGGTGGGCGGAGGTCAAGGTGGACTGCGTTCTGGCCAGCGGCGCGGTCGCGGTCGTGACCGGTGACGTGGTCCGCCATTCGCAGCACTTCTCCGGCTGGAAGAACAAACGAGTCGGGTTCACCGTCGTCGACGCCGGCCGGACCGACCAGCTCGGCTTCACGGGCCCCGTGAACGACCTTGACGCGTGCTTTGGCAAGGCCCCCCGCCAGAGCCCGGCCCCCTTCATGCTGACGCAGACGGGCGGATTCAAGCTGCGGAACCACCTACCTCCAGTCCACTAAGGAGGGGCCGGAGTACCAGAGGCATGCCGTCGCAGGGGCAAGGCCCCAGAGAACGTAGGCGGCAAACCCGTTTACCACACCTCGGCGCTCGACCGGATCAGACAAGACAGCCATTCCCTGTGCTGGACCGATTACCTGGACACACGCTCCCCCCGGAGCGACTCCATCAGGCTCTTGCCGACGGAACCGTCCGTGAGTGCGTCATCGGCCTGTCGTCCGGCGTTGCGCCGCCAGGCGCTGGTCACCGGCCGGCGCCCTCCGGGCAAACGTCCCTCCAAGGCAGCCTCTCGTGGTTCGGCGATCGCCGGCCATCCGCCAGAGGCCCGGGAGGGCGGCCGGCGTCGTCCGGATTCCCACGCATTCACCGGTCACCCGGAAGTCAGTGGGTGGAGCCGCCACGCCACCAAGATCCACAACTGGCCTTACCGGCCGGAGGTCGCCGACGGCGAATGAGCAGGGGTGGCCTTCCTGTCTCCTATGTCACATCTACCGGTTCTCTTCCCTTCGGGTGTCACATCTGCCGAGCTCGGAGCGTCGCATGTGTACCGGAACCAGATCGGGAGTGGAGCCAATGCAGGAACAAACCCGCTGGGTAGGACGGTGGTCGCGGCAGGCGCGAGCCGATCATTGGTCGTTCTTGTTCGCCCAGCTCGCCATTTGCTCGTTCCTGGTGCTCATCGTCACCGGGGCGTTCCTGACCGTCTTCTTCGACCCCGACATGACGCAGGTCACCTATAACGGCTCGTACGGGCCGCTGCGGGGCGTCCCGGTCAGCGAGGCCTACGCGTCGACGCTGGACATCAGCCTCGACGTGCGCGGCGGACTGCTCATGCGGCAGATTCACCACTGGGCCGCGCTGATCTTCGTCGCCGCGATCACCCTCCAGTTGCTGCGGCTGTTCTTCACCGGCGCGTTCCGCCGCCCACGCGGCCTCAACTGGCTGATCTGGGTCACCGTGCTGGTGCTGGGCATGGTGACGGCCTGGACCGGCACGATCCTGCCGGACGACATGCTGTCCGGCGGCAGCCTCGGGCTTCTCCAGGGCGTGACCCAGGCGATTCCGCTGGTCGGTACCAGCCTGACGTTCTTGATCTTCGGCGATGAGTTCCCGGGCGAGAAGATCATTCCCCGGCTCTACTGGCTGCACATCCTCGTGCTCCCCGCGGCCTTGGCCGCCCTGTTCGTCCTCCGCCACAGGCTCGTCCGCAACCACGGCCACACCCGTTTTCCCGACGCCCTTTCGGGACGTGCGTCGCGCGGCTCAGCGGTGGCGCTTCTGCTGGCCACCGCCGGGGTTCTCGCGCTCCTCGGCACGTTCGCGCAGATCAACCCGGTCTGGCAGTACGGCCCGTACCGGCCGGGGGACATCACCGCCGGCGCGGTACCCGGCTGGTACATGGGCTTCCTGGACGGAGCCGTGCGGATCATGCCGGGCTGGGAATTCAGCGTGGCCGGCCACCCGATCACTCTCGCGGTGCTGGTGCCCGCGCTTCTCATGCCGGGGGCCTTCTTCACCGTCCTGGCGGCCTATCCGTGGATCGAACGGCGGCTTACCGGCGATCGCGGCATGCACCACCTTCTCGACCGTCCCCGCGACGCGGCGACCCGTACGGCAGTGGGCGCGGCCGGCATCGCCTTCTACGGACTGCTGTGGGCCGCGGCCGCAAACGACCAGATCGCGCACAACTTCCACCTGTCCTTGTACGACGTCACCTGGTTCTTCCGGGTGGCCGTCTTCGCCGGACCGCCGCTCACCTACGTCGTCACCCGGTGGATCTGCGCCGGGCTGGCCTACAGGGAGCAGAAGGAGTCCGAGTACGGCCGCGAGACCGGCCGGATCGTGATGAGCCCGGACGGCGGTTTCAGCGAGGTTCACGAAGCCCCGCACAGGCCCCGCGAACTGACGCACTGATCAGAAAGGGACGCCATGAAGCGCAACCGACTCCGCAAACACGTCGCGCGGATGTTCCGGGGCGCCCCCGACCGTCCGGCCGCCGACTCCGGCAACGACAGGGGCGCGTTCCCCAACACCGTCGAACTGACCTCCGTTGATCTGGATCAACTACTGAAAGACGGAACCATCGGCTTGAACTAAGGGCGTGTCCCAAAGTGAGTTGCCTTGCTGTGGGACGCCCAGGCATGCACTTCCCGGGGTCGTCGCTCGCCCAGCGAAAGAATCGACGGCCGACCATTTTGGGACACCCCTGATAAGCCTCAGTGCGGTGCACCAGGCCGGGCCGACCGGGTGGCCGGTCCGGTCGCGTCGCCACAGCGCCATGTCGACGGCGTCCAGCACCAGCCGGGTCTGCTTGGTGGTGGCCGAGGCCCAGCCGACGATTCGCATCCGTCGGATCCGCAGGCCGGATTTGCGGGATCCGGTCTTGTGCCCAGTCGCGCCGCGCATGCGTGCGAGGTGCCTCCTTGATCGCTTCTGCGACGACCGGTGCCGGGCTCTGGCCCCCGCGCCACCCGCCATGCGGCTCGGCCGATCGCGGCTCACCGTCCGTCCCGTCGCCTGACGCATCCGCGGCCCCACCCGCGCGGCGATCAGTTCCGCGCGGCGCGGTGCCTGCCGGCAGAACCGGGCTCGCGTCGCCCCTCGCTGCGACGGAACGATGGAGCTCAGACATTGAAAGATTGAACATTCGATGTTTTGATGCCCATGCGAGGTCCGCAGCCGTCGCTCGGCCAAGGCGACACCGACCGTCCGCGTGCCTCGGGCAGCTGGTCACCGCACGTACGTGAAGGGCAGTCCGTGCTCGATCTGGATGAGCCCTGGAACGCGCCGCCGAGCGGAACCTCGGTGCGGCCCGGGTTCCTTCCCGTGCGCCGGTGACCCGGCCTGAGCGAAAGGAGAAAGATCATGGAAGCGTTCACGGCAGAGGAGATCGCCTACCTGAAAGGGCAGCCCGTCGGCCGGCTCGCCACCGCGAGCCAGGCGGGGCGGCCGCACGTCATCCCGACCACGTTCCACCTGAACGACGGAGAGGGCGTACTGGAGCTCGGTGCGCTGGCGCTTGAGGAGCACGGGCAGAAGCGGCTGTACGTCCGCGACATCGAGGCGAACGAACGGGTCGCCTTCGCCGTCGACGACATGGTCTCGGTCGACCCGTGGATCCCCCGGGGCATCACCATCCGCGGCCGGGCCGAGATCCACCACGAGGGCGGCGAGCGACTGGGCCCCCAGTTCGGCCCGCGATGGATCAAGATCATCCCGGCGTTCGTCGCGTCCTGGGGCATCGAGACCTCGCCCTACGACGTCCGGACCAGACGGCTGAGCGCCTGACGAGGTGGCTTCCTCGCGTCATGGCGAAGCACAGCGTGGATGCGGCGAGGGTGCCGCGACCGTCCCAGGAGGCTCGATCGTGAACACGGAAACGTCCCCGCAGCCGGCACCGGACGGCGGGCCCCTGCGCGGCGTCCGGGTGCTCGAGCTCGGCAACTTCATCGCCGCCCCCATGGCTGGACGGATACTGGCCGAGTTCGGCGCCGAGGTGGTCAAGGTCGAGCGCCCGCGCACGGGCGACGAGCTGCGCCGCTGGCGGCTGCACGGCGGTGACACTTCCCTTCTGTGGCGGGTGATGAGCCGCAACAAGAAGTCGGTGACCCTCGACCTTCGGGCCGATCAGGGACGGCGGATCGCGACGGAACTGGTCCGGCGCAGCGATGTCGTGCTGGAGAACTTCCGGCCGGGCACGCTCGAGAGGTGGGGCCTTGGACCGGAGTGGATGCGCGAGCTGAACCCGGGCGTCGTCGTGGTGCGGATCTCCGGCTATGGCCAGAGCGGCCCCTACAGGGACCACCCGGGATTCGGCGGTGTCGCCGAGGGGATCGGCGGGCTGCGGCACCTGACCGGCTACCCGGATCTGCCCCCGACCCGGGTGGGCGTCAGCCTCGCGGACTCCGTCGCCGGCCTGTACGCGGTCGTCGGGGCACTGATGGGGCTGGTGCGGAGGCAGCGGACGCGGTCGGGCGAGGTGGTCGATGTCGCGCTGTACGAGGCGATCTACTCGCTCACCGAGTCCTTGGTGCCCGACTTCGACGCCTTCGGAGTCGTGCGCGGACCGTCCGGTTCCGCCTTGCCGGGCATCGTGCCGTCCAACACCTACCGCACCGCCGACGGCAAGTACGTCGTGGTGAGCGGTAACTCCGACACCATATTCCAGCGGCTGATGCGGCTGGTGGGCCGCGAGGACCTCGCCGCCGACCCGCGGCTGGCGGACAACGCCGGACGGTCGGCGCATACCGAGGAGATCGACGCGGCCATCGGGCAGTGGGCCGGCGCCCTGGGACTGGACGGGGCGCTGGCGGGCCTGCGCTCCGCCGACGTGCCCGCCGGCCCGATCTACACCGCCGAGGACATCGTCAAGGACCCCCATTTCTGGGCCCGCGGCATGCATGAACGCCACCCGGTGCGCATCGACGGTGCGCAGGAGACAGAAGTGATCTTCCCGGGGGTCGTTCCGAAGCTGGCGGACGACCCCGGCCGCACCCGGTGGCTGGGGCCCGAACTCGGCGCGCACACCGACGAGGTCCTCGAGGGCATCGGCATCGGTGCGGACGCCCGGGCCGAACTGAGCGAGCAGGGAGTGATCTAGGGATGACCGACGTTCCCGAGCGGGTGACCATCACAGAGGTCGTCCTCCGGGACGGCCTGCAGGACGAGCCGGTGACCGTGCCGACGGCGGAGAAGATCCGCCTGGCACGCCGGCTGCTCGGCGCCGGATCGACCTCGCTGGAAGTCGGCGCGTTCGTCAACCCGGCCCGCGTGCCGCAGATGGCCGACACCGAGGAGATGCTCGCCGGCCTGCTGCCCGGCACCGCCGCGAAGCTGCACACGCTCGTGTTCAATCGCACCGGCGCCGCGCGGGCCGTGGCGGCCGGGGCACGTGACGTCCGCCTGGTGGTCTCCGCCACTGAAGGGCACAGCAAGGCCAACACGGGTGCCGACGTCGAGGAGGCGCTCGACCGGCTGGACGCCGCCGCCGACGTGCTCGCCGCGGCGGGGGTGCGGATGGAGGCGACGCTGGCCACCGCGTTCGTGTGCCCCTTCGACGGGCCGACCGACCCGCGGCGGGTCGCATCCGTCGCCGGCAGGCTGAAGGACGCCGGCGTGGGCCTGGTCGGCCTGGCCGACACGATCGGCAACGCGAACCCCACCCAGGTGCGGGACACCGTCGCCGCCGTGCGCGAGCGCCGGCCGGACCTCGAACTCGGCCTGCACCTGCACGACACCTACGGCATGGGTCTCGCCAACGTCTGGGCGGCATTGCAGATGGGTGTCGCCCACTTCGACGCCTCCCTCGGCGGCATCGGCGGCTGCCCGTTCGCCCCGGGCGCCGCGGGCAACATCGGCACGGACGATCTGGTGCACCTGTTGCACCGGGAGGGGATCCGCACCGGGCTGGACGCCGAGGCGCTCGCCGACGTCCGTGGCGAGATCGGCGCCGCGGTCGGGCACCCGCTGCCATCGGCCCTGGCGATGATCCCCGCCGTGCCCGCGGCGGTGGCCGGCCGCTGAGCGCAGTACACCCCAAGTCACCTGGCGGTGCCCCGAGCCGCCGCAGGATGCGATCACGGTGTGGAGAGAGCGCACCGGGCCTTGAAATATCGAATGTTCAATGTTTGGATGTTAATACTTTCGCAGGAGAGGGCTCGCAGGAGGCGGCGGCCACCCGGGCAGTGTCTGGCGGGTCCTGCGCATACGAGAAGGGCGCGTCATGCTCGATCTGAACCAGGACTGGAACGCGCTGCCGAGCCGGCAGGAACTCGAGGATGCGCGCGGCAGCCGCGAAATGGACGCGCCTCCGTCCCCGGACGTGCAGCCGCCGTGGGAGATCCCCGACGTGGTCGCGGTGACGGCGGCGGTGTCCGGTCGGATCGTCCGAGAGGTGGACGACCTGCCGACCCGCCAGTACGCGCTCGACTTCGACAGCTTCGTGGCGTCCGCCATCGACTCGATCGAGGCCGGCGCATGCGGCGTCCATGTCGACTTCGGCGGCATCGCCGCCATCGAGGAGTCCGGCCTATCCGTTCCGGACGCCTACTCAAAGATCATCCCCGCGATCAGCCAAGGCACCACCCGCGACTGGGTGCGGGATGCCAACATCCTGCGCGGCGCCAGTTTCGCCGAGAACCTCTTCCCGATCTCCTCGGGCCTGGCCGAGACCGCGCCGATGGCGCCGAACTTCCCCGTGCCGTGGATGGAGGCGGCCGCGCAGGCCGTCACCGACAAGGGCGGCCGGGTCTTCTTCTCCATCCACTCGACCGCCGAGGTCGACCTCGCCCGCCGGCTGATCCTCTCCAAGGGGATCCTGCCCAGCCCCACCTGCTGGATCATCCTGATCGGCTACCCCTACGATGACGCCACCGACCGCCTGGGCACGTACCTGGCGAACCCCAAGGCGATGGCGACCGAGCTGATCCAGATCGTCGACCGCATCCGGGAGATCGACGCGGACGCGTTCATCCAGGTGTGCGCCGCGGGCCGGGCCGGGCACTACCTCGCGACCCAGGCGATGCTGCTCGGGCTCCACGTGCGGGTCGGTACCGAGGACACGGCGTACCGTTACCCGCACCGCGACGAACTCCTGGCCGGCAGCGTGGAGATGGTCGAGCGGGCCCGCGTGACCGCTGAGGCGCTCGGCCGGCGGCTGGCCACCCCGGCGGAACTCCGGCATCTGATCGGCATGGAGCCCGAGCCCACCCTCGACGGCGCGTCCACGTCACGTCCGGAAGGCGCAGTCCGGTGAACTCCAGCGACCAGGAGCCAGATGTGAACGACCAGTACATCGACCTGTACAGCCGCAACGGCTTCGCCGGCCCTGCGACCACGCTCGTGCGCCGGCAGTACACGCCCGATTACACGAGGGTCGAGGGCGACTACGTACCGCGGCGGCTTGAGACCGGCCTCCTCGACCCGGAGTACTTCACCGATCCCCGGGCTCTGCCTGTCACGTTGCTCGAGGGCGGCGACGTCCAGTTGGCCGCATGGTGGCGGCAGGACCCGACGCCGTTCTGCGTCCGCAACGTCCAGCAGGACGAGCTGCACTTCGTGCTCTCCGGCACCGCCGTGCTGGAGACCGATTTCGGTGTACTCGACCTGCGGCCCGGAGACTTCGTCCTCATCCCGCGCGCGGTCACCTACCGGCTGGCCCAGGTCGACGGGCTGCGCGAGCTGATCGTGGCCACTGGGAGCCGGCTGCTGGTCGAGCCGGACTCAATGCCGGTCGTGCTGAACGTGGACCTGCACCTGGATGCGCCCGTGCCCTCTGCCGACCTCGAGCCGCGATCCGGCGAGTACGAGATCCTCGTCCGGCACGGCGAGGGGACGACCTCCTACTTCTACGACCGCGATCCGCTGCCGGTCGCCGCCGTGGTCGGGCCGCCGGTGGTGCGCCGCTTCAACCTGGAACACGTGCAGGGCGTCGGCGTGGCCAGCGGGTCGCTCCCGCCGAGCCGCCTGATCAACGACGAGACCACCAGGACGCTGCTGTACTACCTCGGCGCCCGCCGTGCCGACCGGGCACCGGTGCACCACAACGCCGACTACGACGAGGTCATCGTGTACGCCGCCGGGCCGGGGCGCTACGGCGCCATCGACACACCCGGCACGGTGACCTGGACGCCCAAGGGCGTGATCCATCAGGGCCCCGAGGAGGACGTGCCCGAGGGGTACGTGGCCTGGCTGCTGGAGACCCGCGCCACACTGCGGGCGACCCCGCAGGGGCTCGGCGTCAGCCGTCTGATGGAGACCAGCCAATGGGGTGTGCACCCTGCGGACAGCGAAGGCGGGGCGTGATGAACGACGGCGTGCTCTACGACGAACTTCTCGGCCCCGGCCTGGACGCGGCCCGCTGGGAGGTGCTCCAGTTCCCGCTGGACGACGGTGGCATCTGGCGGCTGGAGGAACCCGAAGCCAAGATCACGGTCGGCGGCGGGACCGCGGAGATACGCGTCGACCGGTACCAGCGCAGCCATGACACCGTGCAGATCTTCGACAACCCCAAGCATCTGGTGGCGACGGTCGACGAATTCCCGGTGCCACGCGCCGGCGAATCGGTGTTCTCCGTGCAGATGGCGGGGCACGCCATCGGCGGTAACCCGGACGACTACCGCGACGCCTTCTTCGCGTTCAACGTGTTCGACATGCGGACCGCCACGATCTTCGACCACCTTGTGACCGGCACGCGGGCACTCGTGGTCCACGAGCGGTTGCTGGTGCCGGGAGTCGTCGACCCCGCAGACGCCTTCACCTGGCTCGTCGAGGCGCCGCTGTCGGTCGGGGAGATCGACACCTCACGGTTCCACGAATACGCGGTCGTCCTGGACCCCGGTGCCCGCCGGGTCCGCTGGCAGGTGGACGGCCGTCTCGCCCATGAGGCACGAGACGTGGACGTACCGGAGTCGGTACGGATCGGTTTCGGACTGTTCACCCTCCACCAACTACGGGACGGCCGCAGCGTGTCGCTGCGCGGACAGGGGATGTCCGGGTGCTGGCGCGAACTGCGCGTACCCGCCTGACCCGGGATCACGCCCGCGCCCGCCGACTCTCCGGCGGGCGCCACCACTCCCAAGGAGGTGCAGCGCGCATGCATCCGCCCACCACCGGCGACCCGGCCGCGCCGCCCACAAGCCCCCCGGCGCCGGTCCCTCCGGCTGCCGCGGCGGCAGAGCTCGTGGCCGCCGGCCGGGTCCTGACCCACGCGGGTCTGATCGAGGGCTTCGGCCACCTCAGCGTTCGGCTGGACGACGACACCTGCCTGATCACACCGCAGAAGCCGCCCGTCCTGGCCACCGCGGACGAGTGCTGCGTCCTGCGGCTGGACGGCACGAAGCTCGACGGCACCGGGGACCCTCCGGCCGAGGCCGTCCTGCACCTGGCCGCCTACGCCGCCAGGCGCGAGGTCCGCGCGATCTCCCGGACGCACCCGCCGTCCATCCTCGCCTTCAGTACGCTCGGCCGGACGCTTCCCGTCCTGCACGGTCTGGGCGCTTTCGTCGGCGACCTTCCCCTCCATACCGACCACCTGCTCACCACGACCACCGCGCAGGCGGAGCGGGTGGTCACGGATCTCGGCGCGCACGGAGTGATCCTGCGCGGGAATGGCCTGGTCACGCTCGGGTCCACGCTCGCCGAGGCCGTTGTCCGCTCCTTCTGGGCGGCCGAGGCGGCACGCTTCTACCTGGACGCGGCCGCGGCCGCTCTTCCCACCGCCTACACGCCCGAGCAGGTTCAGGAGCGCGACGACCCTGCATACCGGCGCGCCGATCGGACCGGAGGCTGGAAGCAACCGCACTCGCCATTCGACCGCGCCTGGGACTACTACCGCTGGCGCTACGAGACACCGTCGGCGCAGGGAACCGAGCGATGACCCCTCCGTGCTCCAGCCACCGCCGAAGGAGGCGACCATGACCGAGCAGCGCACACCCTTGCTGGTGGTGGGCGGCGGTATCGGCGGTCTGACCGCCGCGCTGGCACTGGGCGGCGCGGGCGTACGGGTCCGCGTCCTGGAGCGCGCACCGGAGTTCACCGAGGTCGGCGCCGGGCTGCAGGTGGCGCCCAACGCCTCGCGGGTTCTCGACCGGCTCGGTGTGCTGGAACGGCTCAGGCGCGACGCCGTTCTTCCTCGCGAGATGGTCTTCATGAACGCGATGACCGGAACGCGGGTCGGGTCGCTCGATCTCGGCGAGAAGTTCCGGCGTGCCTACGGCTACGAGTACCTCGTGATGCACCGCGCCGACCTGCTCGCCGCGCTCGTGGACGCGTGCCGGGCCGACCCGCTGATCACGCTGGAAAGCGGCAGGACCGTCGTCGAGGTGGAGGACCTGGACGACACCGCGAGAGTCCGCTGCGAGGACGGCGCCGTCCTCTTCGCCGAAGGGGTGATAGGCGCGGACGGGCTGCACTCCGTGGTGCGCGGCGCCGTCGGCGCGGTCAATGACGTGGTCTCCAGCCAGTATGTCGCCTACCGAGGGGCCGTTCCCATCGATCACGTGACCGCGCGCGCGGATCCCGATCAGGTGGTGGTGTGGGCCGGACCGCAGATGCACCTCGTCCAGTACCCGGTGCGACGCGCTGAGCTGTACAACCAGGTGGCGGTATTCCGTAGCCCGCGGTACTCGCCGGACCACCAGGATTGGGGCACGCCGGAGGAACTCGACGAGCACTTCGTCGACGCTTTCCCACATGTGCGCAAGGCGGTGGGCCGGGTGCTGCGCGACCGCCGTTGGGAGCTGGTGGACCGCGATCCGGAGGAGAACTGGACGAGGAATCGCCTGACGCTGCTGGGGGACGCAGCCCACCCGATGCTGCAGTTCGTGGCACAAGGCGCCTGCCAGGCCATCGAGGACGCGGCCTGCCTGGCCCGATCGGTCGTCGACGCGGATGGCGACATCCCGCGCGCGTTCGCCGCGTACCAGGAGGAACGCCGGCCGCGCACCTCCCGCGTCCAGCGCGAGGCACGCGCGTTCGGCGAGATCATCCATCTTGACGGCATGGGAGCGGTGGTCCGGGACGCCTACCTCGCCAGCCTCGATCCCCAGGACTTCACCCCCGTCGACTGGCTCTACGGCCACCACTCCTCGGTGACCTCCCTCATGACCGAAGGAACGCCATGACCGCACCCAACCGACCGAGCACACTGGACGATACGGGTCCGCCTGAGTCAGCGGCCGAGCGGCGGTACGCCGAGCTGGCGGCGGCGAGCGCCGCACCGCTGTGGCGGCACTACGGAAACCTCTTCTCGCCCGAGCCCAAGAGCCGGGCGGTTCCCTACCTCTGGCGGTACGCCCAGCTTCGGCCGCATGCGGTGCACTTCAGTGAGTCGCTGTCGCTGGAGGACGCCGAGCGCCGGGTGCTGATGCTGGTCAACCCGGGACTTCAGGACCCTCCCGCGACGCTGAACAGCCTGTTCGCCGGGCTGCAGATCATCATGCCGGGCGAGTCCGCCCAGGCGCACCGCCACACCGCCAACGCGTTCCGCTTCATCATCGAAGGATCGGGGGCCTCCACCACCGTCGACGGTGAGCCGGTCCCGATGCGCCCCGGCGACCTGCTCCTCACCCCCGGCTGGCGATGGCACGACCACACCCACAACGGTGACGGGCCGATGATCTGGCTGGACGGTCTGGACTACCCACTGGTGAACGCTCTCGAAGCCGGGTTCTTCGAACAGTACGGCGAACGCCTGCAACGGCACACCCGCCCGGCGGGGAGCTCCACCGAACAGTTCATCCACGGCCGGCTCAACCCCGTATGGAGGGGCGACCGCGGACATCACTCTCCCGTCGGCAACTACCCGTGGACCGAGACCGAGCGCGCCCTGGCCGCGATCGCGGACGACGCCGAGGGCAGCGCCTTCGACGGTATAGCGCTGGAGTACACGAACCCCTGGAACGGCGGGCCGGTCATGCCCACGATCTCATGTCGGGTACAGCGGCTTCGGTCCGGCTTCTCCGGGCGGCCGCACCAGCACACCGCGAACGTCATCTTCCACGTGGTGCGAGGCGAAGGGACGACCGAAGTCGACGGTGTCCGCATGGACTGGGCCGACAAGGACGTGTTCGCGGTGCCGGCCTGGTCGGCCTACCGCCATCTGAACCCGTCTCGCAGCGACGCGGTCCTTTTCGCCTACAGCGACGAGCCGGTGTTCCGCACGCTGGGCCTGTATCGCAGCCGAGCCGGGGACGACTAGATGGATGAGAACGCATACATCAAGCATCCAACCTTCGAAAGTTTGAGGGATGACGATCGTACGGTTCAAGGATGTCCTTTAGAATGGGCGTCGTGACCGGTCAGTTTGCTCCCATCCCGTCCGATCGCTTGCATGAGCGAGTCGCGCAGCAGTTGCGAAACGCCATCCTCGACGGTTCCTACCAGCCCGGCGACCGGCTTCCCAGCGAACGTGAGCTCACCGATCTGTTCCAGGTGAGCCGGTCGGCGGTCCGGCAGGCTCTGCTGCTGCTTCAGCAGCAGGGACTGATCACGGTGCGGCAGGGTAACGGCGGCGGCGCCTTCGTCAGCGGCCGGAGGATGGACCCCCTGCTCCACGCCTTCGAGAATCTGTTCGCGCTGCAGGGCATCACCGTGGACCAGTTCCTCGCGGCCAAGGCCGTCCTCGAACCGGCGATCAGCACGGCGGCCGCGACCAATGCCGATGCCGACGACCTGGCCGCCCTGAAGGAGAACCTGGAAAGCTGTGAGCAGGCACTCGCCGAGGGGCGGCCGATCGCGCAGCACCTGCTCGATTTCCACCTCATCTTCGCCGCCGCCACGCACAACCCGATCCTGGAACTCGTGCTCACCGCTCTGGTGCGCATAGCGGATCGCCTGCCGACGGCACCGGAAGAGCAGACGGAAGACTGGGAAGGACTCCTCGAAAGCCACCGCGCCATCTACAAGGCCATGACCCGACGTTCTGTCAGGACGGTCCACCGGATGACGTCTGAGCACCTGCAGCAAGTGTGGGGGGAAACGGCGGTTCCGAGCCGCGGGCAGTGAGCGCCGCTCGCACGATCCGCTGACCTCCGAACCCGATACCGGACGGACACTCGCGCAACCGGGGTCATGCCCGGGCGCCTCGATCTCCGCTGCCGTTCGTTTGCCGCCCACGCTCCACTCGGTAGGAGGACTCGATACTTCATGCGAATTGCGCTCTTCAACGATTACCGAATCGGTAGCGTCAACGGCTCGCGGGTGGCCGATATCACCGAGGTCGTGGACACTCGCTGGCACGGCACCCCGTACGTGATCAACGAATTCATCGCCCACTGGGATCAGATCAACCCATCGATCTCGGCGGCGATGGACAGGGCGGATACCCACGAGCTCGCCGGGGTGCGGTTGCTGCCGCCCGTCCCGCGTCCCGGCCAGATTCTCGCCGCGCCCGCCAACTACCGCGCCCATGTCTCCGAAATGACCGGCTCCAGGCATCGTCCCGCCAACGCCCAGGCACTGCTGTCACCGCGCGAGGTCGGTTTCTTCGTCAAGTCGCCAGGATCCGTCTCCGGGCCGTCCGACGCGATAGAACTACCGCCGATTCCGGGGCGCAGCTTCCACCACGAGGTCGAACTCGGCGTCGTCATCGGCAAGCCCGCACGGGGTATCTCGCGAGAACGGGCGCGGGAGCACATCTTCGGCTACCTGGTGCTGCTCGACATGACCATGCGCACCGACGGCGAGCACCAAGAAGAACGGACGATGCGTAAATCGTTCGAGACCTTCACACCGATCGGCCCGTTCCTCGTGACCGCCGATGAGATCGCCGATCCCACCGCATTGCGCCTGCGACTGTGGGTCAACGACGAGCTGCGCCAGGACGCCGATACCGCCGATCTGATCGTGGGCGTGGACGAACTCATCGAGCGCGCCAGTGCGGTGGTCACGCTGCAACCTGGCGACATCTACGCGACCGGAACACCCGACGGTGTCGGCCCGGTGGAGGCGGGCGACACCGTCCGCGCCGGTATCGACGGACTTGGCGAGATGTCTATCCCCGTGACCGAGCGCGGTTGGTGATCCGGCGCGCCGGCTTCTGAGGATCATCCGCCGTAAGAGTTGCTCACACTATGGACCGCAGGACCACGGCCGAGTGCGTAGATACGCCTCAACTCCCGGACTTCAGAGATGGAGTGGACATGCCCCAGACCTTCATCGATATCCACCGCCTGCAAAACCTCCTGGACAAGGATGAAATTCGCGAGCTGCTGTTCCGTTACGCGGAGTATGTCGACCGCAAGCAGTTCGCGGACTGGGCGGCCTGCTTCACCGAAGACGTGAGAATCACCATGCCCTTCGCTTCCCACGAAGGCCAGGAAGGCCTTGAGGAGTGGGGGCGAAACGGGCTCTCGCACTACGAGGTCACCGAGCACCTGTACGGCAACATCCAGATCGTGGTGAACGGTGACCATGCCACCGGGCGCTCGAACTTCTGGGCCGCCTGTACCAATTCACGGGCAGACCTCACCCGCCACTTCGACGAGGGCGGTTCCTATACCTGGGAGTTCGAGCGCGGCGCTCAGGGCTGGCGTATCTCGAGGCTGGACCTCGACGTCACCTGGACGACGGGCGACGATGAGACGGGGCTTTCGGGCTGAAGAGGGCGCCCGCGGCCCGCCGGGGGTGAGGAGGGTGATCTTCGACTGCCAGGGCGTCGTCGTCAGCGGCTCGAACCGGCGAAGGCCGGGGGGCGCCGATGAGCCCAGGGCGCGGCCTGTTCGAGCTGGGAGGCCACCCGGATGAGGAGGTCTTCCCGGCCGTAGGCCGCGACGAGTTGCACTCCGATCGGAAGCCCGTCGGCGGTCCAGTGCAGCGGAAGCGAGATCGCCGGCTGGCCGGTGGCGTTGAAGGGGACGCTGTACTGCGTCGCCGCGTAGATGCGGTCGTGGGAGCGCTCGCGATCGGCCGGATCGAAGTCGAGGTAGCCGAGCGGGAACGGCGGAGTCGGCAGCATCGGCGTGACCAGCAGGTCCCAGCCGTCGGCCGCCCACCACTCGGCCATGGTGCGGGTGAAGCGGTTGATCACGAGGCGCGACTGGACGGTCTCGGCGGCGGTCATGCGACGCCCCTGCTCGATGTGGTCGCGCGTCAGCGGCTCGAAGCGGTCGAAGTCCAGCGGTCGGCCGATCGCCGCCTCGAGCCCCGTGATGTTCGCCGCGAACAGCGCTGAGAGGGTCCTGAAGAAGTGCGGCATCAACTCCGAGCGCTGGGTCTGCATCGCCGCGGGCGCGGCGGCGTCCACGTCATGCCCGAGCTCCGACAGCAACGCGCCGGCCCGCGTGGCGGCGAGCGAGCATTCGGGATCGGTCTCGAAGTCGGCGAGTTCGGCCGCCACCCCGATGCGCAGCCGCCCGGGCGGCACGCCGAGCTCGTCCGCGAACGGACGCGCCGGCGTCGGCGCCGTGTACGGGTCGCCGGGCTCCCAGCCGGCGAGGACGTCGACGATCGCCGCCGCGTCGCGCACCGTGCGGGTGATGGCGCCCTCGACGGGAAAACCGGCGGGCTCCTCGCCCAGGTCGGGCCCCATCGACATGCGACCGCGCGAGGCCTTCAGGCCGACCAGCCCCGTCATCGACGCGGGGATGCGGATCGATCCGCCGGCATCGCCGCCGTGGGCGAGCGGGACGCTCCCCGACGCGACGGCGACGGCGGAGCCGCCGCTGGACCCGCCGGGCGAGCGCGATGTGTCCCACGGATTCAGGGTCGGTCCGAACGCGACCGGCTCCGTCGTCACCGTCGGCCCGAACTCCGGCACGTTCGTCCGCCCGAGAACGATGAGGCCGGCGTCGAGCAGCCGGCGCGTGGCGTTGCTGTCGTGGTCAGCGATCACTCCCAGGTCGCGGATGACGGCGGAACCGGCGTAGTTCGGCTGACCTTTCATCAGGCCCTGCCCGAGATCCTTGAGCACGGTCGGCACCCCGCGGAAGGGGCCGTCGGGGAGCGCTCCGTCGGCTTCGGCGAGCGCCTCCTCGAAACGTCGGTGGACCATGAAGTTCAAGGTCGGATCGGTCTCCTCGATGCGGGCGATGGCCGCTTCGACGAGCTCGCGGGGCGAGACCTCGCCGTCGCGCACCTTGCCTGCCAGCTCTGTCGCGTCGGCTTCGTAGATCTCATCTCGCATGGGTGGAAGCTCCTTGGTCGCGCGTTGTTTCGGGTGTCGAACGTGGGGGAGTGGCAGGGTTTGTCCGCGTCAGCTCGGTGTGGGCGCCGTCAGCTCGGTGTGGGCGCCGACCGGCGCAGCTTGCGACGCATCAGCTTGCCGCTGGACGTGGTCGGCAGCCGGTCCACGAAGTGGACGGCCCGGGGGACCTTGTACGCCGCGAGGCGCTGCCGGCAGTAGCCGAGCAGTTCCTCCACATCCGGGGTGCTCCCGGGCGCCGGCACGACGTACGCGTGCGCCACCTCGCCCTTGACCGGGTCCGGCTCGCGGCCCACGGCGACCAGCGCGACGCTCGCGTGGCCGATGAGCACTCGCTCGATCTCCGCCGGGTACACGTTGTATCCCGCGGTCAGGATCATGTCTTTGAGGCGGTCGACGACGAAGAAGCGGCCGGCGCCGTCATGGGTCGCGACGTCGCCCGTGTGCAGCCAGCCGTCCGGTGTGATCGCCTCGGCGGTCGCCGCATCGTTGCGGTAGTACCCCATGGTGACCAGCGGGCCGCGGGCCATGAGCTCGCCGGGCTCGCCGGGACGGCACTCGGTGGCTCCGTCCTCGGTGCTGATCACCCGGAGCTCGTTCCCCGGGAGCACCACTCCGATGGAGCCGTGGACGTTGGGGGCATAGAGCGCATGAGTGGCGCCCAGTCCGGACAGCTCCGTCATCCCCCACAGCTCGATCAGGGGCGCGCCGGTCCGCGCCTCCCAGGCGTCGATGACGCTCCCGGCGATCGTCTGGCCGCCGACGGTGCAGCGAGTGAGGGTGGAGAGGTCGGCCCTTGCCAGGGTCGGTGTGGCCAGCATGGTGGCGTACATGGCGGGAACGCCCTCGAACATCGTGGCCCCGTGCTCTTCGATGCGGCGGATCGCATCGTCCGGGTCGAACCGGGTCATGAGCACCACGCGACCACCGGCCATCCACGTGCCGTTGATGACGACGTTGCCGTACACGTGGGCGGACGGCAGGGCGGTGACGACGACGTCGTCGATCGTCCGCACGTGCATGGTGGCCGTGTACGCGCAGTTCAGCACCAGCGACAGGTGCGACTGCATGGCTCCCTTGGGATGGCCGGTCGTTCCGGATGTGTAGGCGATGCAGGCCAGCGACTTCGGATCCACTGGCACCGGCTCGAAAGGAGCGTCGTCGGCGGAGGCGAGGAGCGACTCGAACGACTCGCCCCGCGCGCCCGCACCATCGAACGTGATCACGCGTTCCAGGCTTCGGACGCCGTCCAGCAGGGCCCCGGCGGTCTCCAGACGCTCCTTCGAGGCCAGCAGGACCTTGGCCTCGGAGTCGCTCAGGATGTAGGCGAGTTCCTCGCCGGTCAGCATGACGTTGAGCGGGTTCACGACCGCGCCGCAGCGGAGAGCGCCGTGATAGGCCACGATCCACTCCCACCGGTTCTGGGAGATCAGCGAGACCCGGTCACCGAGGCCGACGCCCCGCGCGCTCAGGGCGTGCGCCATGCGCCCTGCCAGCCGGTCCAGCTCCTCGAAGGTGAAACTCCGCCCGTCGGCGACCAGGGCGGTGCGATCGGGCCAGCGGCGAGCCGCCCTCGGCAGCAGTTGTCCCAGGCCGTCGAACGGCGGGAACAGGGCGGCACCATGTGCGGGTCCGGCGTTCAAGACGGCCTCCGGGCTCGGATACGGACGGGACACCGCATTCAAACCCACGCGATGAGACGTGCGTCACCGCCGAACGGAAGGGTCTTGCCGGTTTTCGTTCGCGGATCTACAGCAGACCGAGGCGATATGCGGTGGCTATGGCGTCCGCTCGATTCCGCGCGCCGAGCCGCTGCAGGATCTCCTGCCAGTACGCCTTCACCGTCGTCGGCCGGAGCCCCAGCTCCCGGGCGGCCTCGCTGTTGGTCATGCCGGCGGCGACGCAAGCGAGCACCTCGCATTGGCGGGGAGTCAGCAGAGCCCGTTCGGGTGGCGCCTCGTCCTTCAGCGTGCCTTCATGGGCCGCCCGGACGACCGCCCGGAGCTCGGCCGGCACGGTGTCCTTCGGCACGGTCGTGACCGCGCCGGCACGCCTGGCCCGGGGGACGTGCGGATTCCGAGGATCGGCGGTGAAGAGCACCACGCGCGCCCGAGGTGCCGCCGCGCTCAGGGCCGTGACGGCAGAGACCACATCCGTGTCCCCGAGCCGGACATCGAGGAGGATGACATCCGGCTTCCGGCGGTGCACCGCGGCGAGGGCTTCGGGCAGCGAGGTCGCGGCTCCGAGCAGCTCGAACCCGTCCTCGTCGACGAACACGTTCTCGATGCCCGCCTGGACGATCGGGTGGTCATCGACGACGAACAGCGTGATGCTCACAGCGGCACGCGCGCCCGGATCGTGAACCCCTCCGCCGCATCGTCGTCCACGACGGACACGCTGCCGCCGAGTCCCGCGATCCTGGCCTCCGCGCCGGTCAGGCCGATCCCGGGACGAACCTCCGACGGCGGGGGACCGTCGTTCGACACGGCCACCGTCACTTGGTCCGGCAGCGCGGCAACGGTGACCGATGTCCGTCGTGCGGCGGAGTGCCGCTCCACGTTGGCCAGCGTCACGGCGACGAAACGGGTCACGGCTTCGACCTGAGCCGCGCCCAGCGGCGGAATGGTGCCGAGGAACACGGCGATCGCCTCGATCCCCGTCCGGCGCCGAAAGTCGTCGACGCTCCCCTGGATCTCGGCACGCAGGTCGGTCGTCGCGCTCGCGTGCCATCCGTGGATCAACTCTCGCACCATGCCACTGACCTCGGCGACCTCGCCCTGAAGCGTCTCCAGTTCGCGCGCGAGCTCCACGTTCGCCGCGCGCCTGTGCACCTTCTCGGTTCTGGAAGAGATCGAGAACAGCAGAGCGCTGACGCTGTCGTGGATCTCCTCACTGATCCGGCGCCGCTCCGCCAGGGCCGCGGCCGCCGCGTTGTCCCGGCTCTTCCTCGCGATGCCGAGGGCGAAGCTCGCCCGCTGGGCCAGTTCCTCGATGTGGGCGACGGTCCGCTCGGCGAAAGGTCCCGCATCGCGTCGTCCAACGGTGAGGACGCCGAGGACCTCCTCCTCGATGGACAGCGGCGCGGCGATCATCCGCCGGACACGCTCGGCCTCGATGATGTGGTCGAACTCGTGCGTGATGCTGGCGGCCTCGGCGTACTCCTCGACCCAGTGGATGCGCGACTGCTCGAACACACGGCCGGTGAGTCCCTGGCCCCGGTGAACGTCGAGGCTCTCGAGTTCCGAGGTTCGCTGCCCAAGGACGTGCTCGATCACGAGCCCCCCGGCAGGATCGGGCAGCGCGACCCAGGACACGGCCGTTTGCCGGCCCTCGCTCTCGACCGCTTCCCGCAGCGTCAACGTCAGCGCCGACCCCGGGTCGAAAACGGTGCGGATGTCAAGCAGCGTGTCGAGCAGGCGCCGACTCGGGACGCCTTCGTCCGTCATGGATGCCTCCTCGCGTACTGCTGGTGCCCCAACGATAGCCGTGCACCGGCGAGCCCTTGAAGTGCAGAAACTCGAAGCCGACCTGGCATATCGCCGGGGACCGGCTCGATCGGCGCGGGCTTCGAAGAACAGTCGGGCGGCGGTGTCCTGCACGGGTGACCTGCCTGCCGACAACGGTGCCGATTCCTTACCGCCTTGCAACCGGTCTGTATGCGGTGACCGATCAGCCGGGACGGGCTGATCGCGGCGGTGAAAGGTGAGGGATCCATGTCGGCTGTACGTATCTTGGACGGGCGAAGTGCCCTGCCAGTCGCGCATCGGGGGTGGACGCTCGCCCTCGCCGGGCTCGGCGCGTTCCTGTGCTCGCTGGATGTCGTCGTCGTGGCGACGGCCATGCCGACCTTGAGGGAGGAGCTCGGGGCGAGCCTGGCCGACCTGGAATGGACGATCAACGGCTACAACCTCGCGTTCGCTTGCCTCATGCTGACGGGTTCCGCGCTGGGTGACAGATTCGGCCGCCGGAAGGTGTACATCAGCGGCCTCGGTGTGTTCATCGCCGGGTCGGCCGCATGTGCCCTGTCAACGGAGGTCGGCGGGCTCATTGCCGCTCGCGTCGTGGAAGGTGTGGGCGCGGCCGTCGTCCTGCCGCTCACCCTGACGCTGATCAGCGACGCCTTTCCGGCCGAGAGGCGTGGCACGGCGATCGGGCTCTGGGGCGGGATCTCGGGACTGGGGGTCGCGGGCGGCCCGGTCCTCGGTGGCGCGATCACCGAGGGGATCGCCTGGCAGTGGATCTTCTGGATCAACGTCCCGATCGGCCTGCTGATGATCCCGCTGTCCGCGTGGCGGCTGCGGGAGAGTCGCGGCCCCAGGCCGCAACTCGACCTCGTCGGCGTCGCCCTCGCCGCGGTCGCGATGTTCGCGCTCACGTGGGCGCCGGTCCGGGCCCCCTCCGCGGGGTGGGGAAGTCCCGAGGTGGTCGCGGCTTTCGCGACGGGCGGCCTACTTCTGCTCGGGTTCCTGGCGTGGGAGCGGCGAGTGGCCCACCCGATGCTGCCGGTGGAGTACTTCCGCCGGCCCGGGTTCGCGGTCGCCAATGCGGTGATCTTCTTCCAGTTCCTGTCGCTGCTGGGCGCACTCTTCATGATCACCCAGCTCTTCCAGACCGGGCTCGGAAACTCCCCGTTCGAAGCCGGGGTGCGGCTGTTGGTATGGACCGGCATGCCGATGATCGTGGCGCCACTGTCCGGTGCGCTGGCGGACCGCGTCGGGACGAGGCCGTTCATGCTGGGCGGGCTGCTGCTCCAGGCCGCCGGGCTCGGATGGCTCGCGGTCGTCGCGACACCGGACGTGGGTTACACGTCGCTCATCCTGCCGCTGGTCGTCGCGGGCGCAGGCATCGGCATGATCTTCGCGACGTCCGCGAGCGCCGTGACCGCCGCCGTACCGGTCGATGACACCGGCGTGGCGGCCGGAACCAACACGGCCTTGCGTGAGCTGGGCGGTGTCTTCGGAGTGGCGATCTTGTCGGCCGTCTTCGCGCACAACGGCGGCTACGCCTCGACGGCGGCGTTCTTCGACGGGTTCGCCGCGGCACTGTGGGTCGCCACTGCCGCACCCCTGGTCGGCGTCGTCGCCGTCCTCGCGATCGAGCGAGCCGCATCGAACCCCTGAGAACACGAACGAGCAGCGATGCCTTTCGCCGCGTCCGATGGTCTGTCTCTGTATGACGTCGTACGCCCAAGGGACCGAGAAGCCGACCATGCCGGACCGTGCGGAGTTCGCCGACGCCACCGCCGGGTACCGGCGTGAACTGCTGGCGTACTGCTACCGCATCCTCGGTTCCATCGACGAAGCCGAGGACGTCGTCCAGGAGATATACCTGCGTGCGTGGCGGTCGTACGCGACCTTCGAGCGTCGATCCTCAGTGCGCACCTGGCTGTACCGGATCGCGACGAACGCCTGCCTGACGGCTTCCGCGCAGAACGCCCGCAGACCGCTGCCGTCTGGAATGGCCGGTCCAAGCAGTGACACGAACGTGCCGAGCACCCCTGACGGAACCGACATCAGTTGGTTGCAGCCGTTCCCGACCGCATCGACCCACGCCGGACCTTCTGATCCGGCGTGGGTCGTCGAGTCACGCGGGAATCTGCGGCTCGCGTTCATCGCGGCACTGCAACTGCTGCCACCCAGGCAACGTGCCGTCCTCATCCTGCGCGACGTCCTCGCCTGGCGGGCCGCCGAGGTGGCCGACCTGCTCGGCATATCGCCGGTCGCGGTCAAGAGCATCCTGCAGCGTGCCCGGGCCCAACTGGCCAGGACAGCTCCCGACGAGGCTGAGATCACCGAACCGGCGGAGCCGCGACTGCGCAGACTGCTCGAAGCCTATGTGTCGGCGTTGGAGAACGCCGACATCACCACACTCGTGCAGTTGCTACGGGCGGACGCCCGTTTCGAGATGCCGCCGTTCTCGACGTGGTTCGAGGGACGTGACGCCGTCGCACGCTTCATCGGTTCCCGGGTGCTCGACCAGCCGGGCACGTTGCGGCTCATGCCCACGCAGGCCAACGGACAGCCGGCCGTCGCGGCCTACCGTCGTGGCATCGATGGTGTACACCGGGCACACGCCATCCATGTGCTCACGATCGACAACACATCGATAACCCGGATCGTCGCCTTCCTCGACGCTGACCTGTTCTCCCGCTTCGACCTACCCCGCGAGCATCCTTGATCAGCGTTGGCGGCGAACTCCCGTTGCCCTTGCCGGAGCACCGATCATGATCTCGGCGAGGCGCTGGTCGCGGGGGGAGGTAGTGGTACTCACCCGCCAAGGCGGCCACGGCCGGTCCAGGCCGCAGGATCACCCGTGGGTGCCGAGCGCGGTGAAACCTCCGACTATTGCTCCGAAGGCAACGTGGGCGAGGACGGTGACCAGTGGCGTGGTGGGGCCGTAATTGAGCATCAGGAAGCCCGGGGGTTCCAGCTGGGCGGCCTTGGGAGCGCTGGTCATCGGGCTGCCCATCCGCGGGTGGACCAACGGCAGCAGGACGTTCACCAGCGCGGTGCCGGCGAATATCCCGTGCATGAGACCGAAGAGTGCTCCGAGCCACCAGCCGGCGTGGCCGATGGCGAGAAAGACGGCGTAGTAGACGAACGCGAACAGCTGCCCGTTGACGAAGTGCATGAGGTAGCCGATCGCCTTGGCGCGGGCCCGGTCGCCGGTCACGGCGGTGCCGAGCAGGAACGGCAGGTCCATCCGGGTGAGCTTGAACTCGCTGGCGGTGCGCAGGACGGTGGTCAGGACCAGTGTGCCGACGAACGCGCCCGCGGCGGTTCCTCCGGCGCTCACCTGCCCGCCTTCCCCGCGACCGAGTCGATGGTGCACGCGGCACTGATCAACGCCAGGTGGGTCAGCCCCTGGGGCAGGTTTCCCAGGAAGATGCCGGTGTCCGGATCGATCTCCTCGCCGTAGAGGCCGACGTCGTTGGCCAGCCTGATCAGGTCGTCCATCAGCGCGACGGCCTGGGTGAGGCGCCCGGTGCGGGCGAGGCACTCGGCCAGCCAGAAGGAACAGGCCAGGAACGCGCCTTCGGTGCCGCTCAACCCGTCCTCGCCGGAGTACCTGTCGACGAACGGACCGTGCCGCAGTTCCCGTGCCACCGCGTCGACCGTGGCGCGCATGCGGGGATCGCCGGGACGCGAGTAACCGTGGAGAAGGCCGGAGAGCACGGCGGCGTCCAGTTCCGAACTGCCGGCGGAGCGCGTGTAGCAGCGGCGACGGGGGGAGAAGCAGCGTGTCTCGACGAAGTCGCGCACCTGGGCGCGGGCGAGTCGCCAGCGGTCCGAGCCGCGGTCGGGGATCAGGCCGCGCTCGCAGAGGTCGATGGCACGGTCGAGCGCGACCCAGCACATGATCTTCGACTGCGTGAAGTGCAGGGGAGCGCTGCGCACCTCCCAGATCCCCGAGTCCGGCGACCGCCAGGCGGCGCAGACGAAGTCGGCCAGCTCGGCCAGGCGCCGGGCGATGTCCGCGTCCAGCCGTCCGGCGGCGCCGGCGTGCAGCCAGCCGGTCTGCATCAGCTCACCGTAGGTGTCCAGTTGGTCTTGGGTACCTGCTGCGTTGCCGATCCGCACCGGTCTGGACCCGCGGTATCCGTCCAGGGGGAGTATCCGTTCTGGTGTGTCGGGGCCCCCGTCCAGCCGGTAGAGCACCCGCAGTCGCGGATGCGTGAGCTGGGTGGCGTGCATGAGCCACCAGAAGTAGGCATGCGCCTCGGCGGAGCATCCGAGCCGCAGTAGTGCGTCGAGGGTGAACGCCGAGTCGCGGACCCAGGAGAAGCGGTAATCCCAGTTGCGTTCGCCTCCGACCTGTTCCGGCAGTGACGATGTCACCGCGGCGGCGATCGCTCCCGAGGGCGCGAAGATCAGGAGCTTGAGCGCCAGTGCGCTGCGCAGCACGGCGTCGCGCCACATGCCTTCGTACGAACGTTCCCGCGACCAACCCTGCCAGGCCGCGATGGTGTGCTCCATACGGGCATCGCAGTCGGAACGGGTCGGCAGGACGAGCGGTTCCTGGTGCGCGAACGGCATCGCCAGCAGGGCTCGCCGCCCCTCTCTCAATTCGAGACGGCCATTGATCTCCTGGTCGGCGCACTGCGGCTCACCCGCGTCCCAGGCGCAGACGGCGAGGGCGTCCCCGCCTGCCTCCGCCACCGGTACACCGGCGCGCCTTGTGATGCGCGGACGGTGAGCCCCGTAACCGAATCGCGGCTGCACGCTCCAGCGCACGGGCACGGTCCCAGCCACTCCATCGAGACGCCGTTGCAGCTCCCGCATCGGCCCCAGCGTCCCGTCGCCCTCCAAGGTCAGCGCATCAGTGACCCGCAGACTGCCGCGGGCGGTGGTGAACGTGGTCTCCAGCACGTTCGTGCCCGGCAGGTACCGGCGCGAGACCGTGAACGGCTCCGCCGGCTCCAGCAGAAAGCGCCCGCCCCGGACGGGGTCCAGGATGGCGGCGAACACCGAGGGGGAGTCCAGGTCCGGCATTCCCAGCCAGTCCACCGACCCGTCGGCGGCGACCAGCGCGGCGCTCCGCCCGTCCCCGATCACGGCGTAGTCGCGCAGCCGGGCGTAGCCGTCGCTCCGGAAGGCTGTCATGCGCCCAGGCCGTGAGAGGCGTCACCCCGAGGGCCGCCGGCTTCCATGGAACCATGGTCTCACCTGGTCAGGGACCGTTGCTTCCGTCTCCTTCCCATATGACGTCAAGGCTTCCCCGGCCGCCGTCCACCAGAAGGTGCCGGCGCCCCTGATGGTGACGGAGGCGATCTTCGGGGTGATCCCAGGGGAACACGGAAGAGGTGGCCTCTTGATGCAGGTCGAGTGAGCAGAGTGCCGTTTCTTTCTCGCGCCGCTTCCACTCTGTCGGTCATGCAGCAGGTCAACAACCCAGCGCTTCCGCTGCACGCTGTCCTGCATTACCTCACCACTCCAGAGCTTTCTGAGCTTGCTGAGTTACTGTTCGTGGCAGCGGTCCGGTGGAACGCCGGTCAAGTGCCGGCTGGACGTTCCGCGTGCAGCGCCGATTCGATTCGTTCACCGGCGAGTTGTAGCGGGCGGAGACCGGCGTCGACGAGTCCGGCCGGTGTGAACCGGCTCGTGTGGCTCGACACGTTGATCGCCGCGACGATGGCGCCCGATGCGTCGCGGATCGGAACGGCGAGCGAGAGCAGGCCCACCTCGAGTTCCTGATCGTTGATGGCCCATCCCTGACGGCGTATCTGCGCGAGCTCTCGCCGCAGGAGTGACCGGTCCGTCATGGTGAGAGCGGTAAAAGCCTTGAAGGACGTCGAGGTCAGATAGCGGTCGAGCCAGTCCTCCGGCCGGTCCGATAGCAGGACCCTGCCCAGCGCCGTCGGGTACGCCGGCAGCCTGCTCCCGACGGACAAGGTGAGTGACATGAGCCGCCCGACCGGCACTCGTGCAACGAATACGATCTCGTCGCCGTCGAGCACCGCCATCGAGACCGATTCGTTGAGGAGCCGGCTCACCTCGGCGAAGTGGGGCTGCGCGATCTCCGGGAGGGCGAGGCTCGCGAGGTAGGCGTTTCCGATCTCGAGCACCCTGGGGTGCAACGCGTAGGCACCGCGCTCGCTGCGCACGTATCCACGCAGGACCAGCGAGTGCAGGAGCCGCCGCGCGCCCGACCTGTCGAGACCGGTGGCCCGCGCGACCTCGCTGAGCGTCACCGGCGACCGGTCGATGTCGAACGACGAGAGGACTGCAAGACCTCGCTCGAGGGAGGTCAGCACGTTGTTGTGGTCCACCGTCATCCTCGCGTTCGTGTCTCACGCGCCGTGATCTTGATTGTCTCTGGTGCTTTCGCCGCAATCCGGGCGCTCCGGCTGATGTCACGTCACCGCGGGATGCGACGGCGGTGCGACGACGGCCGGGAGCGGAACGTGGACGGTGAGGTCGCGTTCCAGCTCGTCGGCGGCCGCGAGCAGGTGCGGCAGGATTCTGGTGGTCAGGGTCGGCGCGTCGACCCTGCTGACGTTCGTAGCGACGGAGATCGCGGCGACGACCGTACCATTGCGGCTTCGCACGGGTACGGCGACCTCGCAGACGCCCAGCTCGAGTTCCTGGTCCATCAATGCCCAGCCCTGCCGGCGCACCTCGTCGACGCATCGTACGAGCTCGTCGACGTCGGTGACCGTCCGATCGTTGAAGCCCGTTCGTCGCAGCCCCTGCAGGTAGGGGCGCAGCTGCTCCTTCTCGACACCGGACAGCAGGACCCGCCCCAGCGCCGAGGCGAAGGCGGGCATCCGGCCACCCGGGGCGAGGGAGATCGACAGGGCTTGACGGACGGCGGCCCTGGCGACGCACACGGCGGCGTCTCCGTCCAGCACGCCCAGCGAGCACGATTGACCGCTCGATTCCGCGACCTGCTCGAGGTACGGCTGGGCGAGCTCGGAGAAGTCCCGCGCGGCGAGTGCCGCATAGCCCAGGTCGAGCACCTTCGCGGTGAGGCGGTAGCGCGTGCCGACGGCCTCGAGGTACCCGAGGGCTTGGAGGGTGCGCACCACCCGTCGCACCGAGGTTCGGTCGAGGCCGGTCTCGGCCGCGATCTCGCTGGTGCTCTGCTCGTACCTCGTGCGCGAGAAGCTCGTCAGGACGTCCAAGCCACGGTCGAACGTGCGCACGGCGGGGCCGAGCCGTTCCTCATTCGAATCGATCGAGCTCACGACACCTCCAGGTCGAAATCGTCCAAGGACGGCTGACGTACGCACGGTCCAGTCAGGACACAGCCTTGACAGCCAGTTCATCGAAGTCGTACGTTCACCCGGGTCACTCAAAGAACGATTGTTCGCATACTGCCCACTGTAGCAGTCGGACGCCGACCCCGATCCGCTGCCCGCCGCAGCCGGTACCCGCGCCGGCGTGCCCGCCCCACCTGCGCACAGTGCCGCCGGGCTGGACAAGGAGAGAACGATGTCCCCACCGTCACCGATTCGCTTCTACCGCCGGGAGCGGCGGACCCGCCCGGCCGCGCTCCTCCGCGGGTTCGTCGCCGTCGCCGCCGCGGCGTCCCTGGCCGGATGCGGGGCCTCGGCCGGCCCGAGCACGGACGAGAACGGCACGACGACCATCAAGGTCGGTGTCCTCCCGTCCGCGATGGTCGCCCCGCTGTACCTCGGCATCGCCAAGGGGGTCTTCGAGAAGGCCGGTCTGAAGATCGAGCCGCAACAGGCGGAGGGCGGGGCCGCGCTGCTGCCGGCGCTGCTGAACAACCAGACGCAGGTCGCCTACTCGAACGTGGTCTCCCTGATGCTGGCGCAGCAGCAGGGGCTGCCCGTGCAGGTCGTGGCGAACGGGGCGCTGCAGGTGGCTCCCGGCAGCGGGCCGCAGACCGGCCGCACCGGCGAGGCGGTCGTGGTCGCACCCGGCAGCTCCATCAAGTCCGCCAAGGACCTGAAGGGCAAGACGGTCGCGGTGAACACCCTGAAGAACGTCGAGGAGGTGCTGACCAAGTACTCCATCGACCAGGCCGGCGGCGATTCCTCCGCCGTGCGGCTGATCGAGATGCCGACCTCGCAGATGCTGCCGGCCCTGGAGCAGGGCCGGATCGACGCGGCCAACGTCATCGAGCCCTACACGACCGCGGCCATCGACGCCGGGGCGAAGACCCTGCTGCGCCCGTTCACCGACATGCCCGATCCCGCGGCGAACATCCCGGTCTACTTCGCGTCCGCCCGGTTCATGAAGCAGAACCCCGAACTGATGCAGCGGTTCACGACGGCGATGAACGAGGCGCTCGAGTACGCCCAGGCGCACCCTGAGGAGGCGCGGGCCGTGGTCCGCACCTACACGAAGATCGAACCGGATCTGGTCGAGCGGATGGTCCTGCCGCACTGGACGCCGAAGCTGAACGTCACGTCGATCAAGATGATGGGCGATCTCTCCGTGCGGTACGGCCTGCTCACCGGTCCACCGGACCTCGACAGGCTGCTCGGAAAGACCCCCCGCCTGTGAGCACCGGGGGGTGGGCTCGCGCGGGCCTGCGATGGGCGTGGCCACTCGCGTCGGCGGTGCTCGCGCTGGCGGTGCTGCACCTGGCCGTCGTGACCGGCGCCTTGCCGTCTCGCTACTTCCCGGACGTTCCCGAGCTGCTGGGCGCGTTCGGAACGGCCCTCGGAACCGGGGTGTTCTGGACGGCGGTCCTCAACACCGCAAGGTCCACGGCAGTGGGGTTCGCGCTCGCGGCGTTGATCGCGGTGCCGACGGGAGTCCTCGTGGGGAGGAGCGACGTGCTGTTCCACGCGACGAGGTTCATCATCGAGTTCCTCCGGCCGATCCCGGTCGTGGCGATCATTCCGCTGGTCGTGCTTCTCTACGGCACGGGATTCGAGGCGACGCTCTTCCTGGTCGCGTTCGCGGCGGTCTTCCCGATCCTCCTGCAGACCGTGTACGGCGTCCGGGACACCGACCCGGTCGCACTCGACACCGCGCGCTCGTTCCGGCTCGGCCGGCTCCGGGAGTTCCTCGTGGTCGTGCTGCCGAGCGCCCTGCCGTTCGTGGTCACCGGCTTGCGGATCTCCGCCTCGCTGGCGCTGCTGGTCGCCCTGTCGACGGAGATCGTCATCGGTGCGCCCGGACTGGGGCAGCAGATCGTGCTCGCGCAGAGCGGGAACGCCACCGCGCAGATGTACGCGCTGATCCTCGCGGCCGGCCTGCTCGGCGTCCTCTTCAACGGGCTGCTCGCCAGGGCGGCCGGGATGGCGGCGCCATGGGCGGCGCAACGGCGGGGGGACGAGTCATGAGCCGCCGGCGCGGGCTGCTGATCGGGCTGGAGGTCGGCGTGCCGCTCGCGGCCGTCGCGGCATGGTGGACGCTTTCGAGCGGCAGCACGTCCCTCTACTTCCCGCCGCTGCAGCAGATCATGGAGCGGTTCTGGGTCAACTGGGCCCAGGAGCGGCCGGCCACCGACGTCGCGCCCAGCCTCGGCCGGCTCGGCGCCGGGTACGCCGTCGCCGTCGTCGCCGGCGTGGCGCTCGGCGTCGTGCTCGGCCTGTCCCCGTGGGCGCGGAAGCTGGCCGACCCGCTCGTCGGCTTCCTCCGATCGATCCCCTCCGCGGCGCTGCTGCCGTTCGCCATCCTGGTGTTCGGCGTGGGCGGCGAGATGAAGGTGTTCATCATCGCGTTCGTCTCGCTGTGGCCGATCCTGCTCAACACGGTCGATGGCGTCGACGACGCCGACCCGGTGATGCTGCAGTCGACCCGGGTCTACGGGATCCGCGGCGCACGGCGGCTGTTCCACGTGGTGCTCCCGGCCGCAGGCCCGCGGATCGCCGCCGGCATGCGGACCAGCCTGTCTCTGGCGATCATCGTGATGATCATCAGCGAGATGGTGGCCAGCACCAGCGGGATCGGCCACTTCACCCTCCAGGCGCAGCGCAGCTTCCAGATCACCGACATGTGGTCCGGGATCGTCCTGCTCGGCGTGCTCGGATACCTGCTGAACCTCGCGTTCCTGCTGTTCGAGCGGTGGCTGCTGCGCTGGTACCAGGCGAGCCGCGGGAAGCGGACGTGACGACACCCCCAGGAGAACCGATGTCAATGACTCTGTCCGTCGCCCATCTGCGGCGATCCTATGGCCGCGACGGCGCCGACGTCGCGATCGCCGACGTCGACTTCACCGTGCGGCGCGGGGAGTTCCTCTGCGTGGTCGGGCCGTCGGGGTGCGGCAAGACGACACTGCTCAAATGCCTGTCGGGGCTGCTCCCGCCGTCCTCGGGCGAGGTGCGGCTGGGCGAGAAGGTGATCGAGGAGCCGCCCGACGAGATGGCGATGGTCTTCCAGGACTACAGCCGGTCCCTGTACCCGTGGCTCACGGTCGAGCAGAACGTCGTGCTGCCGCTGAAGGCGCGCCGGGTGCCCCGAGCCGAGCGCGACGACCGGATGCGGGAGGCATTGGCCGCCGTCGGGCTCCTGCAGGCGCGCACCAAGCGCCCTTACCAGCTCTCCGGTGGCATGCAGCAGCGCGTCGCGATCGCGCGGGCGCTGGCCTACCGCCCCGAGATCCTGCTCATGGACGAGCCGTTCGCGTCGATCGACGCCCAGACCCGTGCGGAGCTGGAGGACCTGACGCTCCGCACGTGGGACCTGTTCGGCATCACGGTCCTGTTCGTCACCCACGACATCGACGAGGCCGTCTACCTGTCCGACCGCGTCGTGATCCTTTCGCCGCCACCCGCGACCGTGGCCGAGATCGTCGACATCGATCTCCCCCGGCCGCGCGACCAGATCAGCACGAAGGAACTCCCGGAGTTCGCGGCGTTGCGCGCGCACGTCTTCCGCGCGGTGCGCAACCGCCCGGCCGGAACCGACGACCCGGAGCCGCCCGAGCCCGCACGGCGCGCAGCGGCGCGTCCCGGGAACGTCCGGACCTGAGCAGAGGACGGAGCATCAACAGTGACCGAGAACGCTCTCGCGGCGCGTACCGCGAAAGCCGACGTCGTCGTGGCCGGCGGCGGGCCCGCGGGCGTGTGCGCCGCGATCGCGGCGGCCCGTGCCGGGGCGCGCACCACCCTGCTGGAGCGCGCCGCGTTCCTCGGAGGCACCGCGACCGGCGCGATGATGGCCAGTCTGATGGGCTTCTACTGGCGCGACACCCTCGTGACCGGTGGGATCGGCTACGAGATCACCCGCCGCCTGGTCGACGCGGGCGGCGCGACGGACTTCCTGGACTACACCATGGGCGAGGCGGCGGGAAACCCGTTCGTGCAGCGGACGTTCCCGTTCGACCCGGAGGTGCTGAAGTTCGTCCTGGACGACATGGTCTCCGAGGCGGGTGTGGACGTGTGGATGCACACCCAGGCGGTCGACCCGATCTTGACCGACGGCCGCGCGGCCGGGGTGATCGCGCAGGGTGTGATGGACCGCACCGCCATCTCCGCGCCCGTCACCGTCGACACCGGTGGGAACGGCATGCTGGCCCGCGGGGCGGGCGCCGAGTTCCAGAACGCCTCGGACGACCGCCACGACCTCCAGCCCATGACGCTGATGGCGCGGCTGAGCAAGGTCGACGTCGCCCGGTTCCGGGCGGTGCCGCGTGCGGAGAAGCAGCGGCTGTCCAAGCACGGGATGGCGACGGGCGAGCTGGCGCAGCGCATCCTGTCGCTGGTCAGCTCCCCCAGCGGGGACGACGCGTTCATCCTGATGACGCGGGTGAGCGGCTGGGACGGCGCCGACGAGCGCGATCTCACCCGCGCCGAGATGGAGGGCCGCCGCCAGCTGCGCGGGGTGCTCGGGTTCCTGCGCCGCGAGGTCCCAGGGTTCGAGCGGTGCGAGCTCACCGCGACGGCCGCGTGGATCGGGGTGCGGGAGACCTGGCGGATCGCCGGCGACCACGTGCTCGAGGTCGAGGACGTGATGGCGGGCCGGCAGTTCCCGGACGCGATCGCCCAGGGCGGCGGCCCGCTCGACCTCCACCACCCCCGAGGCGGGGGGATCACGCTGGCCGAACCGCCCACGCCGTTCTCGACCCCCTACCGGTGCCTGCTCCCCCGCGGCGTCGAGAACATGCTCGTCGCGGGCCGCTGCGCCTCGGCGACCGGCGAGGCCATGGGCGCGCTGCGGCACATGGGCTCGGCGATGGCTCTCGGCCAGGCCGCCGGGACCGCGGCGGCACTCGCCGCCGCGCAGGGCATCCCACCGCGACAGGTCGACGCGGAGGAACTGCGAGGGGTGCTGCGCGCACAGGGCGCCATCATCGACAACCCGGTCACCACCGGGCGGTCGGCGGCCGCGCAGCCGGTCGCGCCGTGAGGACGTGACGGCCCCCGTCCACAAGTGATCAGCGAGCCGGTCCGCGACGTCCCGCACGTCGGGGGCGACCGGCATCGTTCCCGTCCGCATCGGGGGAGCCCGTAGCACGGCCTCCAGTCCGGCTCATCGCCACCTGCACTGCGCCCTCACCGGTCGGTGATGGGTTCCCTCGTTGTCCGAGAGAGGTAGTCCCGTGACGAACCAGCCCACCTCACCCCTGGTCGAGCGGCCCCTGCGGTTGACCAGAAGATCAACGCCGCAGGCACGCCGTGCGCTCGGCAGCGGCGCGGCCGGCTCCGTGCTGGAGTGGTTCGACTTCGCCCTCTACGGCGCGACGTCCGCGACGGTCTTCCCTCTGGTGTTCTTCAGCAGAGAGGACCAGGCGACCGCGATCCTGTTGTCCTTCGCGACCTTCGGCGTCGGCATCCTCGCTCGCCCGCTCGGAGCCGTCGTCTTCGGCTACTTCGGTGACCGCGTGGGCAGGCGGGCCGTCCTGCTCACCACGTTCCTCATGATGGGCGCATCCTCGATCGTCATCGGGTTGCTGCCGGGTTACGCCCAGATCGGGTTCGCGGCACCGACGCTGCTGGTGGTGATGCGCTTCCTGCAGGGCTTCGCCCTCGGCGGGGAGGCGACCGGCGCCCAACTGCTGACCATGGAGCACGCTCCGCGCGATCGGAGGGCCTTCTACTCGTCGCTGATGACGATGGGTGCTCCCGCGAGCCAGGTCCTGGCGAACCTGCTGCTGGTCCTGCTCAGCGCGACCCTGACCGACCAGGCCTTCCTGTCGTGGGGCTGGCGGATCCCGTTCCTGCTCAGCGTGCTTCTGGTACTGGTCGGCATCTACATACGGCTGAAGGTGGAGGAGACCCCGCTGTTCAAGGCCGGTGCCGATGGCGCCGCCGGCGCGCCGGACGGCCCCCTCACCGTCGTGCGCGCGCACTGGCGCACGCTCCTGCGCATGATCCTTGCGTACGCGCCGAGCGTCGTCACCTTCTACGTCATCACCGTCTTCGGGACCGGCTACCTCACCAAGACGGTCGGGCTCGGCAACGACGAGACGTTCACGATCATCATGGTGTCGAACCTGCTCTCGGTCGGCGCCATCATCGCCGGCGGCCGGATGGCCGACATCTTCGGGCGCGTCCGCATCCTCACCATCGGCAGCAGCGGGTGCCTGGCCGGCGCGTTCGTCTTCTTCGCCGCCGCCGACACCGCGAACTTCTGGCTCATCCTCGCCGTCGTCAGCATCGCGCTCTCGTTCGCACAGATCGGCAACGCCGGCATCGCGGCACTGTTCGCCGAGGCCTTCCCCACCCGCCACCGCTACACCGGCTCGGCCCTCTCGACCACCGGCTCGACCCTGGTCTTCTCCGCGCCGGCGCCCTTCGTGGCGGCATGGCTGACCCAGTCGGTGACACCCGGCAGCACCATCCTCGTCACCGCGCTCTGGATCGTCATCATCGTCGCCGCGCTCGTGAACCTGGCACTGATGAAGGAGGGCCCCAGCCTGGAGGGTGACCGTCAGTACTTCGGTCGCCGTATCCCCGCCCATGCCGCCGAACTCCTCGCCAAGGGTCCCGCGTCCGGGGACGCCGGTTCGGATTCCGACGCGATCCGCAACGTCATGGGCCGCTACGTCCAGCTGATCGACACGGGACGGTACGCGATGCTGGGCGAGTGCTTCACCGACGACGTCACGGCCACCTTCGCGGGGGCGAGCGTCGATCCGGGGCTTCCCGGGGCCATCTCCTACATATCCAACCTCGGCCGGTTCGCGTCCTGCCAGCACCTCCTCTTCCCGGTGACCGTCACCCCATCGGGCGACACCGCGACGGCCCACATGTACGGCACCGCGGTCCTCGTCAGCGATGACGGCCCCCGCACCGAGGCCGTGGTCCGCGGCCTGTCGTACGACCTGCGGCTGCGACGCACGGAGGCGGGGTGGCGAATCGACGTCCTGGACCAGCAGGCCCTGTGGTCGTTCCGCACCAGGGCGACCCTCGCCCCCGGTTCCGCGTTCTCGGGTGTGACGACGGCGTAGGCGTCGCGCTGGTGCGGGGCGGCGCAGGCCCTGTTGTCGGGAGGTTGGGTGCTGGAGATCCGCTGGCTTGAGGCCTTCATCGCGGTCGCCGAGGAGTTGCACTTTGGTCGCGCGGCCGCGCGGTTGCGGCTCGCGCAGTCCCCGCTCAGCCAGACCATCCGAAGGCTGGAGAAAGAGCTGGGGACCAGGCTGTTCGACCGCAGCACCCGCAGCGTTGCGCTCACCCCGGCCGGGCACGCGTTCCTACCGTACGCGCGTCGCGTGTTCGAGGAGCTGGAGCTGGGCCGGCAGGCGACCCGGGCAACCGACGGCGTCGTCTACGGCACGGTCTCCATCGGGTTCTCCGGGGCTCTGAACCACCTCACGCTGCCGCCACTGACCAGGGCGGTCCATCAGCGGTTCCCAGACGTCACGCTGTCGCTCACCGGTGGGGTGATGACCCACGACAGCATCGGGCGGCTTGAGCGCGGTGGGTTGGACATCGCGTTCGTCGGGTTGCCGATCGATCCGTCGCCGGTGCGGACCCGGCTGATCGGCCGGGAACCGCTGGGCGCGGCACTGCCCATCGACCATCCGCTGGCGGGGGAGGCCGCGATCGATCTGGCCGACCTGGCCGATGACGGGTTCATCACCACACCGGTCGCGGCGGGCTCGGCACTGCAGCAGGTCGCGATGCAGGCCTGCGTGGCGGCGGGCTTCCGGCCGCGCATCGTGCAGGAGATCACCGACCCGTACATGATCCTCACCCTGGTGTCGACAGGTGTCGGCGTCGCGCTGATGTCCTCCGAGGTCGCCCAGATCATGCCCTCGGCAGCGGTGTTCGTGCCACTGCACGGAGAGCCGACCTACATGGACCACGGCCTGGCCTGGCTCGAGGAGAACCCGTCCCCGGTGATGCGCGCCGTCCTCGACATCGCCGAAGAAGTCCTCCCGACACCTCCGACCTGATTATGTGCACAGCAAGCATAGTGTTTGTGTAACTAAGTATTGGACGCGGCATAGTTTCGGCTGCAACGCTCGTCTGCGACCGGACCCGCCAGGCATAACCGCGTACCAGGACGCCGGCATGGACCACGCGGTGATCGGCTTTCTGCCGGTTACAGGCACCGAGCGATTCATGGGCCTCATCCAGCGCACGGTCGCACCGCAGCTCGCCGTGCACGGCGGCAACCGAAGGAGTACGTGATGCGCAATCCGGACCGAGAAGAGGTGCGCGCCCTCGCCGTCCAGGCGGGGTTCAGGCTGGACGAGAGGGAGGTCGACGCTTTTGTCGAGCTGATGGCCTCGCAGATCGAGACGCTCGAGGAATTCGAGGCACTCTCGGAGCCGGCCCCGGACACCTTCCCCGCCGTTCGTGCGGTCGGTGCCCGCGCGAGCCGGGAAGAGGACCCCCTCAACGCCGTGATCCGGCACGTCCGGGTCACCGGCGCGGGGGAGGGCGTCCTGGCCGGCAAGCGCATCGGCTTGAAGGACCTGATCGCCGTTGCGGGCGTGCCGATGACTTGCGGCTCCCGGGTGCTCCAGGGGTTCGTTCCGGACGAGGACTCGGTACTGACCCGCCGCCTGCTCGAAGCGGGCGGCGAGATCGTGGCGATGCTCAACATGGACGACATGGCGTTCTCCGGCGGGGGAGAGACCTCGGCCTTCGGCGCGATCCGTAACCCCTTCGATACCGGGCGCACGGCCTCCGGCTCGTCGGGCGGCTCCGCCGCGGCACTGGCCTACGACGGCATCGATATCACCTACGGGACCGACCAGGGCGGTTCGATCCGGCTGCCCGCCGCGTGGTGCGGGGTGCTCGGTCTCAAACCGACGTACGGACTGGTGCCGTACACAGGGATCGTCCCGCTCGACCGGGCCTTCGACCACGTCGGTCCGCTGGCCACGACGGCCGAGGACCTGGCCCGCGGACTCGAGGCCGTCGCCGGGTTCGACCCGTCGGATCCGCGGCAACAGCCGGGTTTCACCGCCGGTGGTTACGTCGACGCCGTCCGGCGGGCGCCCGAGTCGTTCGCCGGCCTGCGCGTGGGCGTCCTGGCAGAGGGGTTTCCCGCGGCCCGGCCTGACTCACCCCCGGGGACCGCGGAGACCAACGGGGCGGTCCGCGGCGTGATCGACCAACTCGCCGCGGCAGGCGCGAGGATCACCGACGTCTCCATCCCCGAACATGCGCTCGGCCGACAGATGAACTTCGTCGCGCTGGTCGAGGGGGCCAGTGCGATGCTCGCGGCGCACGGCAACGGGTACCACGCCAAGGGCCGCTACGATGTCGCGCTGGCCCGTGCGCTCGGGCCCGCCCTGAAGGCCTCCGGTTCCGAGCTTCCGCCCACCGTCAAGCTCACCGGAATGCTCGGCGCCTACATGCGGAACGAGCATTTCGGCTCCCTGTACGGCCGGGCGATGAACCTCGCGCCGCGTATCACGGACGCATTCGACCGCGCTTTCGCAGACGTCGACGTCCTGGTGATGCCTACGGCCACCCACACCGCCCACAAGGCCGCCCCCGACGTCGGGTTGGCCGAGCACGTGTTGCGCGGTTGGACGATGCTCGCCAACTCGCCCTCGACCAACGTCTCCGGACATCCGGCGATCAGCATCCCCGCCGCGGTCGCCGACGGGCTGCCCGTCGGCGTGCAGTTCGTCGCCCCCCACTTCGCCGACGACCGGTTGATCTCGGTCGCGGCGACCTGGGAGGCGCTGCACGGCTGGCACCCCCTTCCCACGATCAGTCCCACACGACTCACAAAGGAGCAGCGATGAGTCAGCAGCCCCCTCTCTCCAGGCGAGGCTTCCTGCAGGGCGGCCTGGCGGTCTCGGCGCTCGCCGTGGCATCCCCGGTCCTGGCCGCGTGCGGCCCGAAGTCCCCCGGTAGCGGCAACACGATCACCGTCGGGGCGATCGCCGACAAGACCGGTGCCTTCGCCACCTACGGCGCCCCGACGATCCAGGGCATGAACCTGGCGGTCGAAGAGCTCAACGCCGCAGGCGGTGTCCTCGGCAAGGACATCAAGCTCAAGTTCCTCGACGGCAAGACCGACGTCGCGGTGTGGACCTCCAACGCTCGAGAACTGCTCCGCGACCCGTCGATCACGACGCTGATGAACGGCGGTGCCTCGAACCAGCGCGAGGCCTACCGCGCGATGGTGACGCCGGCGAAGAAGATGCTGTTCTACAACCACCAGTACGAGGGCGGCCTGTGCGACAAGAACGTCTTCAGCACCGGCATCGTGCCGAGCCAGCAGGTCAAACCACTGGTGGAGCACATGATCGAGGAGCACGGACCCAAGGTCTATGTGCTCGCCGCCGATTACAACTACGGCCACATCGCCACCGACCTGACCAAGAAGTTCGCCAAGGCCGCCGGTGGTCAGGTGGTCGCGTCCGAGCTCTTTCCCCTCGACGTCTCCGATTTCGGCACCACGGTCGCGAAGATCCAGAGGGCCCGGCCCGACTTCATCATCTCCCACCTGGTCGGCAACGATCACCTCAACTTCCACCGGCAGATGGCCTCGACCGGCCTGAACAAGACGCTCTGGACCGGAGCGCCCACGTTCGGTCTCGGCAACGAGCAGTTCAAGCTCGGACCCGCCGACAGCCAAGGCATCCTGTCCGCGCTGAACTACTACGAGGAGATCGACACCCAGGAGAGCAAGGACTTCGTCGCCAAGGCGAAGGCCAAGTACCCGGACGTGCAGTACGTCAACAGCGAGATCGCCACGTCCTACACGGCCTGGAAGCTCTGGGCCGCCGCGGTCGAGAAGGCCGGCAGTACTGATCTGGACAAGGTGACCAAGGTTCTCGAGGCGGGCCTCACGGTCAAAGGCCCCGAGGGCTCCCTGACCATGGACGGCAAGACCCACCAGCTCTCGCACAACATCTCGTTCGCCAAGGTGAACGGCTCAGGCCGGTTCGAGATCATCAAGACCATCGAGAACCTGGTGGCCGAGCCCTCCTGCGACCTGATCGCCAACCCGGACCAACACACCCAGCTGGTCTCCTGATGGACGCGGTTCTCAACGGAACCGTCATCCTGCTCGGCACCGTCGCGACCCTTGTGCTGGTCGCGGCGGGTCTGGCAGTGATCTTCGGGTTCATGCGCATCATCAATTTCGCCCACGGCGAGTTCGTCGCGCTCGGTGCCTTCGCGGTCCTGGTGTGCGACCGGAACGGCATCCCGTTCCCGCTGGCCGTGGTGATCGCGACGCTGGTGGGCGCGATCTTCGGCCTGATCGTGGAACGGCTGCTGATCCGCCCGCTCTACGGCCGGCTGGTCGACACCCTTTTGGTGACGTTCGCGCTCAGCCTGCTGCTCCAGCAGGGCTATCTGATCGGCTTCGGTACCAGCCCGGCGGGCATCGGCTCGATGGGCGGTTCCTGGAAGGTCGGCCAATACTTCATCCCCCAGTACCAACTGTTCCTCATCGTCATGACCGGAGTGTTGGTCGGGGTGCTGTGGTGGGTTTTCACCCGCACCATGTACGGCGCTCGAGCCAGGGCGGCGTCATCGGCGCCGAGCGTGGCCAGCACTCTGGGCATGGACCCTGTGCGAATCAACGCCGCCACCTTCACGTTGGGAAGTGCGTGTGCGGCCTTCGCCGGTGCGCTGCTCACCCCGGTGATCGCAGTGCAGCCGTTCATGGGTGTCTCCTACCTCCCGCTCGCCTTCCTCACGGTCGTGACGGGAGGGGCGGCCCCGCTCACCGGAACCACCGCGGCGGGATCGCTGCTGGGTGTTTCGCAGTACACCGCCAGCGTTCTCACCAACCCTTTCCTCGGCACCGTCGCCGTACTGGTGGTGGCCATGGTCGTGCTTCGGTTCCTTCCCCAAGGAATGTCAGCGAAGTGGAGGTCGAAGGTATGAGCGGCGTACGCTCCTGTTTCCTCGGGACCCGGGGCAACTTGCTGCTGGTCGCCTTCACGGCCGTGGTCGTGCTGCTGGTCGCCCAGTGGTTCGACTATTCGCTACTCGACCGGGCGACATCCTGGATAATTTATGGCCTGCTCGCGCTGAGCATGTCGTTCGTGTGGGGCAAGCTCGGCATCTTCAGCTTTGGTCAAGCCGCCTTTTTCGCGGTCAGCGCCTACGGCTACGGCATCGCGGTCGGCAACATCGATGGCACCGCCGGCAGCTTGGTCGGCATAGCGGTCGGCATCGGTGCCGCGACTCTGGTCGCGACTCTGCTCGGATACTGCATGTTCTACGGCGGGATCACCGACCTGTTCGTCGCGATCGTCACCATGGCGATGACGCTGATCTTCGGCATCATGGTCACCTCCATGTCCGGACCACAGTGGAAGATCGGCGATGTGCCGATCGGCGGGTACAACGGCATGGCGAGCATCCGCCCGCTGCAGTTCGGCACGGCGATGCTCTCGGGCTACACGCTCTTCGTGGTGGTCGTGCTGGTCGCTCTGGCCGCATACGTGGCGATCCGGGTTCTGCTCAGTCGGCCCCTGGGAAGGATCGTGCTGGCCACCGCCGACAACGAGACCCGAGCCGAACTGCTGGGGTTCGACGTCCGCGCGTACCGGCTCATCGGCTTCGCCATCGGTGGCGCGATCGCAGGTGTCGCCGGGGTACTGTTCGCGTCCTGGCAACAGATCGTGACCCCCGACCTGTTCGCGCTCTCCCTGGCCGGCTCGGTCGCCATCTGGGTGCTCGTCGGCGGGCGCACCTCGCTCGGCGGCGCCTTCGTCGGCGCGGTGCTGATCAACGCGATCAACTCCTACTCCGACCGGCTCACCATCGGCGGCTCCGCGCCGCTTGCCGGGCACGGCCCGATAGCGCTCGGGGTCATCCTCATCGTGTTCGTGCTGGTCCTTCCCAACGGGCTCGTTCCTGGTGCCGGCTCGCTTGTCAAGCGTCTGCTGAACCGTGCCGGCCCCGATGTCAGTGACCAGCCGTCCTACGACCTGAAGGCCCTACCGGGCCTCTTCCCGCGCCGTACCGAGGGGCCCCTTCCGCAACTGCGCGCCGCAGCGGTGAGCAAGCACTTCGGCGGCGTCCGAGCGGTCGAGCATGTGGACCTCTCGCTCGACCGGGGCGTGCGCAGCCTCATCGGGCCGAACGGGGCCGGCAAGTCGACGTTCTTCGCCGTGCTGACCGGGCGGCTCTCGCCGACGAGCGGCCGGGTCCACCTCGGTGAGCGGGACGTTACCCGGATGCGGCCGTACAGGCGGGCCCGGCTCGGAGTCGGCCTGAAGATGCAGGCGCCCTGCGTCTTCCCGGCCTTGAGCGTCCGGGAGAACATCTGGCTCGCCGCGTACAGCGCCGATCGCAACGCCGCCCGGGCGACAGCCCGCAGCAGGGAGCTGAGCGGCTGGCTCGGCCTGACGCTTCCCGCCGACCTCGCCGGTGCGCAGTCGCACGGCACCCAGCAGGTGCTCGAGGTGATGATGGTCCTCGCCGCCCGGCCCGGCGTGGTGCTGCTCGATGAACCGGCGGCCGGGATGACCTCGAACGAGACGGCCGCCCTCGCCGACGCGATCCGGGATCTAGGCCGGGAGCGCACCGTGGTCGTCGTGGAACACGACATGGATTTCGTCGAACGTCTGGAGTCCGACGTCACGCTGCTCGTCGAGGGCTCGGTCTTCCTGGAGGGTTCGATGGAAGACCTGCGCGCGGACCAGCGGGTGCTGGACATCTACTTGGGGAGGGCCGTCTCGTGAGCCTCGACGTGACCGGGCTACGCGCGGCGCACGACATCACTCCAGTGCTGCACGGTGTCGACCTGCACCTCGCGGATGGCGAGGCGATCGGGCTGGTCGGGCGTAACGGCGCCGGCAAGACGTCCTTCGCGAACACGCTGACCGGCCTGCTCCGGACCACCGGCGGGCGGATCGACTTCCTCGGCGAGGACATCACCGGCCTGTCAGCGACCAAGCGGGCCCGCAGGGGCATCGCGTACATCGGTCAGGACAGCGCGGTCTTTCCGACCTTGACGGTGCTCGAGAACCTCATGGTGGGGATCGGCACCTGGCGTCGCTCGGAGGCGGAGCGGAAGGCGCTCGCCGTCGTCGACGAACTCTTTCCGGCGCTGCGGCAGCGGCTGACGCACGCCGGCATCGAGCTCAGCGGTGGTCAGCGCAGATTGGTGGAGCTCGCCCGGGTGATGCTCCGGCGCCCAAAGCTGCTGGTGCTCGACGAGCCGACCGAGGGCGTGCAGCCTTCGTTCGTCCAGGACCTGCTGGACCACCTGATCCAGATGAAGCATGACTCCGGGCTCTCCGTCATCGTGATCGAGCACCGGCTGGACTTCGTGGCAGCGCTCGCCGACACGGTAAGCGTGATGGTGAAGGGTCAGATCGTCACGACGGTACCCGCCGACCAGCTACTCACTGACGACGAGCTCCACCGTCGCTACCTCGCGGTGTGACGCGGCTGCTGTACGACGTACTCGCCGAGGTGTTCACCGGCCCGGGCTTCGAGCGGGCGGCCCGGGCCGGGTCGACGTCGCTGCAGGCGACCAGGTCGACGCCGTGCAGCCGAATCAGGTCGGAGGAGTGGGGAGGACTTCTTCGGCGATGTCGAGGACGGCGCGCATCACCGGGGACGGGTTCTCCTCGAGCCAGGCCAGGCCGTGGTCCATGTAGGTCGGCTCTCCGTGCAGTGGCACGAACACCGCTGCCGAGGGCATGATCTGGGCGACCTCGGAGGACATCAGCGCGACGCCGACACCTGTCGACACCAGGGTGAGGATCATGTACGGGTCGGTGATCTCCTGCACGATGCGCGGCCGGAAGCCCGCCGCCACGCAGGCCTGCATCGCGACCTGCTGCAGTGCCGAGCCCGCCGCGACCGGTGTGGTGATGAACCCGTCATCGGCCAGGTCGGCCAGATCGATCGCGGCCTCCCCCGCCAGCGGATGGTCGATGGGCAGTGCCGCGCCCAGCGGTTCCCGGCCGATCAGCCGGGTCCGCACCGGCGACGGATCGATCGGCAACCCGACAAAGGCGATGTCCAACCCACCGCGCTCAAGCCGCCCGACACCGTCCCGGGTCATCACCCCACCGTTCAGCGACAGCGTGACATCCGGGAACCGCTGACGGACCGCCCTGGTCAGCGGTGGCAGCGTGAGGTGGTTCAGAGCCCCGGAGAACCCGATGGAGACCGTGCCGTAGACGACGCCGTCGGTTGCCCGGGTCGCCTGCCGGCCCAGCTCCAGCTCCTCGAACACGCGACGCGCGTACGGTAGGAACGCGTGCCCGGCCGGAGTGAGCGCAACGCTGCGGGTGCTGCGGTCGAACAGCCTGGTCCCCAACTCTTTCTCCAGCCTTCGGATGGTCTGGCTGAGCGGGGACTGCGCGAGCCGCAACCGCGCCGCCGCACGACCAAAGTGCAACTCCTCGGCGACCGCGATGAAGGCCTCGAGCCAGCGGATCTCCAGCACCCAACCTCCCGACAACAGGGCCTGCGCCGCCCCGCGTCCCACATATAGTTCCGAATCAGCACAGTGGATTTGTGATTGTAGAACTCCACGCACAGTCTCGGAGTGGGTGGCACACAGTCGCCCAGGACTGCAGCAGGGAGTGGCGCGACCACTCCGAGAACCGAGTACCAGTCCTCTGAGCTGATTGTGTGTGCAGCAAGCATGGTGTTTGTGGAACTGAGTATTGGACACGGCATAGTTCCGGCTGCGACGCTCGTTGACGACCGGACCCGCCAGGCTCGACCGCCTCCCGGGCCGGGTTCTCTCGACGACGCCGGTTCGAAGGGAACGCCATGTCCACCACGGCATCGGCCGCTACTCGTAACGTCCCGAGAAAGGCCGCGACCTCCGCCTTCCTCGGCAGCTCGCCCGAGCTTCCGTTGGCCGAACCGGTGGCCGCCGCGCCGGCGGGGACGCCGCTCGGCGTTGAGGTCCCGCAGGCTGGCCTGTCCGATGTCGACTTCGCCTGTCGCGACCTGCGGGCGAACCGCGCCCTCCTCGGCGGCGCCCGTGTCTGACGTCGTCCTCGACCCAGCCCACCACCGGATCGCGCTGGTCGGAGCGGGTATCGGCGGCTCGCTCTCGCCGGCCCTGCACGAACGGGAGGCCCGCGCGCTCGGGCTCGATTACCGCTACTCCTTGCTCGATCTCGATGACCTTCCGCCTGGCTGGACCCTGCGCGATGCCGTCCGTGGCGGGGTGACCGGCTTCAACGTCACCCATCCCGTCAAGCAGGCCGTGCTCGCCCAGCTGGACGACCTGTCCGCCGACGCCCGGGCGCTGGGCGCGGTCAACACGGTCAGCGTGCGGGACGGGCGCCTGACCGGGCACAACACCGACCACAGCGGCTTCCTGGCCGGCGTGCGGCACGGGTTGCCCGGCGTCCGGCTCGGCCGGGTCGTCGTGGTCGGCGCCGGGGGAGCCGGGTCCGCCGTCGCCTACGCCCTCGCCGGGGCCGGTGCCGGCGTCTCGATCGCCGACGCCGACGCCGATCGGACGGCCGCGCTCGTGGCCCGGCTGCGGGGCACGTTCCCCACCGGCGAGATCCACCGGCTGGCGGCGGAGGCGGTTCCTGCCGCGCTCGCGGACGCCGACGGCATCGTCAACGCCACCCCCGTGGGGATGACCGGGCATCCGGGACTGCCGTTCGACGCCGGAATCCTCCGTGATCGGCACTGGGTCGCCGACGTCGTCTACCGCCCCCTCGACACGGCGCTGCTCGGGGCCGCCCGTGCCGCCGGCTGCCGGGTGCTCGACGGCGGCGCGATGCTCGTCGCCCAGGCGGCGCGGACGCTCGCTCTGCTCACCGGCGCCGTGCCCGACCTCGACCGCATGCGGCGCCACCTCGCCGCCCTCACCCGAGGAGAAGGAAAGCGATGAGTGACGACCACGCATGGGACCACGAGGTCGACCTGCTGGTCCTCGGCTCCGGGGCAGGCGGCCTCGGCGCCGCGGTCGTGGGGGCGGGGGAGGGACTGTCGGTCCTGGTCCTGGAGAAGACTGAGTGGCTCGGCGGCACCACCGCCTACTCCGCAGGCAGCTGCTGGGTTCCGGGACACCGCATGCAGGACGACCCGGCCGCGGACACCGCAGAGGCGTCCCGCTACCTCGACGCCCTCGTCGGCGACCGCGCCCCGCGCGCGCTCCGTGAGGCCTACCTTCGGCATGCGCCGGAAGCGATCGAGCACCTGGAGCGGTTGGGTGTCGGGTTCTGGCATTCGAGGACCGTGGTCGACTACCACCCCGAGGTCCCGGGCTCGGGTATCGGTCGCGCACTCGAGCCCCACACGTTCGACGGCCGCAGGCTCGGAAAGGCGGGGTTCGGCCGCGTGCGCCCCCCGGTTCCCGAGTTCGCCCTGTTCCACGGAACCCTCATGGTCCGCCGCTCGGAGGCCGACCGGCTCCTGACGATCTTCGACGGCTCGGTCCGCGGCATGGCCGTCGCGTTGCGGCTCGGCGCCCGCTGGGCCCGCGACCGGCTCCGCTACCCGCGCGGCACGCGGCTCGCGATGGGCAACGCGCTCGTCGCCCACCTCTACCACCAGCTGCGGAGGCGGTCCGGTGAGGTCTGGTTCACCGCCCGCACCACCGAACTCGTCGCCGGCACCGAGGGCCGGGTGGTCGGCGCCGTGGTATCCCACCGCGGGCGGACCGTGCGGATCGCCGCGCGCCGAGGCGTCGTGCTCGCCGCCGGCGGGTTCGCGGCGAGCCCCGAGCTGCGCGCCCGGTACCTGCCCCGGCCCACCCCGCAGTTCACCCGTGCCGGCGAGGGGGCGACCGGCGACTCGATCGCGCTCGCCCGGGCCGTGGGCGGCGCCCTCGGCGAGTCGCCGGACGACAACGCCCTCTGGTTCCCGAGCTCCATCGGCCGCCGCCGGGACGGCTCCACCGTCGTGTTCCCGCACATCTGGGACCGGGGCAAGCCCGGGATCGTCGCCGTCAACGCCACCGGCCGCCGGTTCGTCGACGAGTCGGTGTCCTACCACCGGTTCACCCGCGCGATGTACGACTCCCACAAGGCCGTGCCCACCATCCCGGCCTGGCTCGTCCTCGACTCCGGGACCCTCGCGCGCTACGGGCTCGGCATGATCCGCCCCCACCTGCCGAAGGCGCTGCTGAAGCGTTACCTGCGCGCCGGCTACCTGCACACCGGGCGGACCATCCGGGACCTCGCGGCCGCCATCGACGTGGATCCCGGCGGGCTCGAGCGCACCGTCGCCGAGACCAACCGATTCGCCCGCACCGGCGTCGACGAGGAGTTCGGCAAGGGACAGAGCCCCTTCGGCCATCAGTTCGGCGACCCCGCCCACGCACCGAACGGCAACCTCGGCCCGATCGTAAAGGCCCCCTTCTACGCGATCGCGGTGGTCCCCACCCCGCTCGCGACGGCACTCGGCCTGCGCACCGACACCGACGCGCGGGTGTTGACCGGTGGCGGGGAGCCCGTCCCCGGCCTCTACGCCTGCGGCAACGACGCCAACTCGATCATGGCCTCGGAATACCCGGGGGCAGGGTGTCCCTTGGGCGCCGCTCTGACGTTCGGCTACCTCGCGGCGCGCCACGCCGCTCACGCATCCGCGAAGGCGACGCCTCTGGCGTGACGTCAGGCCGGTCGCCCGTCGACCGGGGGCGATGAATCGCCAAGCTCCAGGCCGAGCCCGGTAAGGACCGTGTGGCCGCCGGCGGCACCACGTCCATGTGCTCGACCTGCTGAGCCGTCGGACCGCCACCACGCCCTCCCATGCAGCCACCGGCTGTCGCCGAGCAGGCAACGAGTGACCTGGTGCCCTGACTGTTTACTCGTCCATTTCCATTTCCATGTCTTGTGGAGTGGTAGGTGTGAAGGTGGAGGCATTCCAGGTCGGGCAGTAACCGTGGAGGCTCTGGAAGTGGTCCGCATACTTCGCCACCACCTTAGGGTTCGCCACCCGCAGGACGTTCTCGTCCTGCTGCCGCAGGGCAGCGTAGGTGAAATTCTGGCTTCCGAGGTAAAGCTGCGAGGCTTTACCGTCTGTGATGGTCAGGAATTTCTCGTGCATGTAGGATTTGCGAGTCGCCGGGCCGCAGACGCGTACGCCCACCGCCTTGTCGAGGTCCACGAGCGCCGCGTACGGCTTGCCGTTGTCGGCCGCGACGTCGCCGGTGACCACCCGGATGGTGCAGCCGCGCTTCTTGGCAGCCTTGAGGGCGCTGACGACCGGCCTCCTGGAGATCCGGAAATTCGCCACACTGATAACGTCGCCAGTGGATTTGGTAGAGCATTTCGCCTTACCCACCGCAGCGACGATGGGGTCGTTGGACCCGCTGAAGAATCCTTGGCCCGTAGCTTCGTGGCGAGGGAAGAAGTGCGCCTTGTACATTCCGTCCGCAGTGGTGGTCTGACTATCCCTGGCGTTCGTTCCGTAGGCCTTCTTTCCGGGCGTCCCGGCGTAGTATCTCATGTGGTCGAAGTAGGCCCTGTAGAAGCCGTAGACCTCGGTGTTGCGAAAAGTGAAGGAATCCTCGTATGCAGTGGTGTGGTCGAAGTTCGCCGAAGCGAGCCAGACGACATTCTGCGCGACGTCGCCGTTCGACAGGCTCACCTTCGAGAGGGTCATGAACTTGTTATGTAGACGGGAGTAGGCGGTGGCGTCGGGGTCGTTTTTCTCGGAACGGTTGGCTATGCAGCCGCGGTCCGACATGTGGCTCGACCCGTTCGGTATCGGCTTGCCGCATACAGTGACGTTCATTTTGGCGGCTTTGAGGGCTTTGAACTGCGCCTTCCCCGTTTCGCTGCCGTTGATGACGATCCGCACGTCGACTCCACGCCGGTGGGCGGCGATGAGCGCGGTGACGATCTCGTCTCGGTTGAAATAGTAGAGGGGGAGGCTGATCCTCGCGCCCCGTGGGACAGCGTCGATCAGGGTCCTGGCATGCCGGGTGAGTGCCGTGTGGTCGTCCTTGGTGAACAGAACGTGGTCGTTCACAAGGGCGGGATTGGCTGCTGCAGGGGCGGCGGCCACATCGGGTGAAGCTGCGGCGGGGAGACTGGACAGGGACAAGGCAGGCAGGAGGGCGGCCGAGAGCATTGCGCCGGCCACGGCCAGGGGCGCCCTTGAGAACACCGAACTATTCCTTTTGTGGGGGGAGCTGCGTGGGCCACGGCGAAGCCGTCCATGTTCGGGCGTGGCGCTGACAAGCACGATTGCCGGCTGAGGTCACGCCCCCACGTGCGACTGCTCCGGGGACAAGTTGATCATAGTAACCATCCCATCCGGAACCGGAAACTTTCGGGCGCTGTCTTGCGCACGGCAGCCGCTGTGCCTGCGAGAACTGCTGCGCTGGGCAAGGCTCCCCGTCGACGCTTCCTGGATCCGGTCGCCCGGGCACTGGGAGACGACGTCCAAGCCATCGCACGAGGCAGGCTCTCCGTGCTCGTCGGGAACGGCGACATCGAGGTCGGCGTCACCGAGCTGCTCGGCCACCATGCGATGGAGCCGGGGAGGCCGGTGATGTTCTCGAAGGCGCGGTTCACCGCCCGGAACACCAGATCTGGCGACAGCACCACCGAGGCGGTGGGCGATGCCTCGAATATCAACCCGAAATCCATCTGCGCCATGGCCGACCCCTTGCCAGCCCCATAATCGCCCTCACCTGGACATACTCGGCCTTCTCTGGTGGGCGGGTGCCAGTGCGACGCTCGTCACCTCCGCCGGCGCTTCTGGCGACGGTGCTTGGGGGCGGGGCGCTGTTGCGGTGGCTTTTTACGGGCGGGCTGTTGCCGGGGGTTGCGGCCACGGGAGCTGTTGGGGGTGCGGCCGCGGACGACGCCGATCAGCTCCTCCATGAGGTCGGTCGTCACGGCGTCGAGCCAGGCCAGGCCGATCTGGGACTGAGGGGCGTCGGTCACGGTTCGGTAGGTGAGGTCTTTGCGGTGGTGGAGGCGGGCCAGAGACTGGGGGACCAGCAGGACGCCGGCTCCCGACGCCACCAGCTCGATCGCGCCGGCGGTGCTCTCAGGACGGGTGAAGGCAGGTTGTCCGGGGCGGTCGTCCCAGGTCAAGACGTCGTCGAGTGGCTCGAACACGTCCTCGTCGGCGAGATCGGCGAGTTCCACCTCCTCCACAGCGGCCACCGCGTGATCCTTGGGCACCACGACCACGGTCGTCTCCAGGTACAGCGGGATCACATGGAGTGCCTCGCGGTCGACGGGCAGGCGTACGAACGCCGCGTCCACGCCACCGTTCCGCAGCAGGGGGACGACCTCGGCCACCGGCGTCTGCAGCAGGCGAAGCGGCACCTCCCGGACCCGCTCGGCCCACACCCGGGCACACTTTCCGGGCGTCACGCCCGGCACGTAGGCCAGCCGGAACTCACCATCGGTCACTCCGCCACCCTAGTCACGTCCAGACGGTTACCTCCCGCTGGCTACCCTTGGGTCATGGGCACGTCCAAGGCAAAGACCCCGCAGACCATGAAGTCCGCGACCGCGGCCAAGAAGCTGGGGATCCTGCTGTCGGCAGCACCTGCCGAGTTCCAGGAAGGTCCTGTCTCCCGGGACGAATTGAACGCGCTCCAGGCCGACCCGCCTTCATGGCTGGCGAATCTGCGCCGTGAGGGTCCCCACCCCCGCCAGGTCGTCGCCGCCAAGCTTCGCGTCTCCATCTCGGGTCTGGCCCGCGCCGGCATCACGGGTCCCCTCACCACGGCCGAGATCGAGAACCTGAAGGCCGAAAGGCCCGAGTGGCTGGAACGCGAGCAAGCCGTCCAAGCCGAAGTCCGCAAGGAGGAACTCCGCCTCAAGCAGCAGCGCGCCAAGGCCTGACCCACGCGATCCCGCCCGCTGCGCGCACCGCCGCCCCACCGCTCGCGAGGTACGCCGCATTGCTCAAGGCGCCCTGCACGGACGTGATGCCCAGCAAGCGCAGCCCCCGAGGCCGCGCCTGCTGGACGTCCCGCCCACAAGACCGGGACCGCGTTCACCAAACCAGGTGCGCTCTGGTCTCGTCCACGACCAGCACCCCGGCCAGGTCCCCGAGGTGTTGAACGACGGACTCACGCAGGTCGTCCCGCAGACCCTCGGCGTCCCAGCGCGCCCTGCGCAGCAACCGCTGCGTCGCATCCGGCGCGCTGTCCCCGGCGAACTCGGCCAGCGTCCACCCGTTCTTTGAGTTCCAGCCCGGCCAGCAGACCCCGCACATACGCCATGGCCTCCCGCCACGGCTCCACCCGCCCTGACCGGTGCCCCGCCCGGAGGCCTGGCTCATCCAGCCCGGCGACGCGTTAATCCTGGTCTCAGGTTGGTCGGGGACAATGAGCGGCAAAAGCCTCGACTGGAAGGGGGCGGGCCGGCGTGCGGATCATGATCGCGGACGATGAGAGGGCCATTCGTGAGTCGCTGGAGCGGGTGCTCCAGGTCGAGGGTTACGACACCAGCACCGTCGCCAACGGTCTCGCCGTGCTCGACGGGGTCGGTGGGGCCGGCGGTGACACGCTGGATCTGCTGATCCTCGACGTGATGCTGCCCCGCCTCGGCGGGTTGGAGACCTGCCGGCGGTTGCGGGCCGCGGGTCGGGACCTGCCGGTGCTGATGCTGACCGCCCGTGACCAGGTCTCCGACCGGGTCGCGGGGCTGGACGCGGGCGCCGACGACTACCTGCCCAAGCCGTTCGCCACCGAGGAGTTGCTGGCCCGGGTGCGGGCCCTGCTGCGTCGGCGCACGCCGCCCGACGAGGAGTCGCAGATCCTGTCGTTCGCCGACGTCCGGCTCGATCCCGACAGGTTCGAGGCGTGGCGTGGCGGGCGGCCGCTGCACCTGACCCGGACCGAGTTCTCCCTCCTGCAGGTCCTCCTGCGCAACGCCACCCGGGTCTTGACCCGCGACGCGCTGTTCGAGGCGGTCTGGGGCTTCGACATGAGCGCCACCGCCAACAACCTCCAGGTGTACGTGAGCTACCTGCGCCGCAAGATGGAGGCCGAGGGCGAGCCGCGATTGATCTACACGCTGCGCGGCCTGGGATACACGTTGCGGGAGACTCCTCCGTGAGCAGGCCCGCCGGCCGGGGACCGCGCCGGCTGGCCCGATGGTGGCGCCGGCGGTCCCTGCGGACCAGGCTGACGGTGATCGCGGCGACGGCCATCGCGGTCAGCGTGTTCGCGGCCTTCCAGGCGGGCATCGAGCTACTGAACTGGGAGCTGCAGGACACCGCCGAGAATCAGCTACGCGACGACTCCCGCGTCCTGGCGGCGAACGCGGAGCGCGCCGGTCTGGCGCAGGTCCAGCTACCGCCGTATCTCGGATCCGGTCGGCTGGTGCGGGTCATCCTGCCCGACGGCTCGACCCGGACGCCGGCCGGCCAACCCGCGCTGCCCCCGGTCAGCGAGCACGCCGGGCGCGTGGCGCAGGGAGCGTCGGCCGATCTGGTGGAGTCGAACGACAGCGGCGGCTACCTCATCTACACGCTGCGGGTGGGCGACGGCGCGGTCCAGGTGGCCCGCGCCGCCGACGACGACAGCCCGATCACCCGGTTCGGGTTGGTCATGCTGCTGATCGGGCTGCTCTGCGTGGTCGGCGGCGCCCTTGTCGGGCGGACCGTGGCGCGGACCGGGCTGGCACCGATCGACCGGCTGACCGCCGCCGCGGTACGTGTCGCGCACACCCGGGATCTCGACGCCGACATCCCGGATGAGGGCGGTGGGGAGATCCGGCGGCTGATCCAGTCGATCAACGACATGCTCGCCGCGCTCCGGGACTCCCGGCGGGCCCAGCGGCTGCTCGCCGAGGACGCCGCCCACGAGCTCAAGACCCCGCTCACCAGCCTGCGCCTCAACGTCGAGCTGCTGATCCGGCTCGATCGGCGCGGCACCCTGGACAGCGCACTGCCGGCGGAGAGCCGGACCCGGCTGCTCAACGATCTCGGCGCCCAGGTGGCCGAGTTGAGCACTCTTGCCGCCGAGCTGACCGACCTGGCGCGCGGTGACGTCAGCGACGAGAGCACCGAGCTGCTCGACCTCGCCGACGTGGTGGTGGCCGCCGCGACCCGGGCGCGTTCCCGCGTGCCCGACATCGAGGTCGCGCTCGACGTGACCTCCGTGTGGGTGAGCGGGCGTCCCGCCGCGCTCCAGCGGGCGGTGCTCAACCTCATCGACAACGCCGGCAAGTGGTCCCCCGCGGACCAGCCGGTCCAGGTCCGGCTCCGGGCAGAGGGCGAGTCGGCGGTGCTCGAGGTCGACGACGCCGGGCCGGGCATCGACGCCGCCGACGCACCGCGGGTGTTCGACCGGTTCTACCGTGCCGACAGCGCCCGGGCGTTGCCGGGATCCGGTCTGGGGCTGTCGATCGTGCAGCGGGTCGTCGACGCCCACGGCGGCCGGGCCACCGTCGCCCGCTCCGCACGCGGTGGCGCGCTGCTTCGGGTCGACCTTCCGGCCGCGGCCCCGCCCGCCCCGATCGCGCGGCCCACCACCGGGTAGGACACCGGGACGGGCCTGGGTCCCCGTCCCGGATCTCGTCCGTGCCGCCGCGCTCACCGTTGCAGCGTGGGCTCCTCGTCGTCGGCGAGCGACTGTTGACCGTCCGGCAGCTCCAAAGCCGGACGGGACAGCCGGCTCGGCCACCAGATCCGCCGGCCGATCAGCAGGGTGAGGGCGGGCACCAGGACCGACCGCACCAGCAGGGCGTCGAGCAGGACGCCGAAGGCGACCAGGAACCCGACCTCGATCAGCATCACCAGCGGAAGTGTGGCGAGGACCGCGAACGTGGCCGCCAGGACCACGCCTGCCGAGGTGATGACGCCACCGGTGGCGGAGAGGGCTTTGAGCATGCCCTGTCTGGCGCCGAGAGGCACGGTCTCCTCCCGGGCCCGGCTGGTCAGGAAGATGTTGTAGTCGACGCCGAGCGCCACCAGGAACAGGAATGCCAGCAGCGGCACCGAATAGTCGATCCCCTTGAACCCGAGGATCGTGTCGAAGACGAACACGCTGCCGCCGAAGGCCGCGGCGAATGAGACGATCACGGTGGCCATCAGGACCAGCGGGGCCACGATCGCGCGCAGCAGCAGCCCGAGGACGATCAGGACGACGGCGAGCACCAGCGGGATCACCAGCTTCTCGTCGCGGCTGGTGGTCACCTCGGTGTCGAGGTTCTCCGCACTCGGCCCGCCGACGATCGCCTCCGCCCCGCTCACCGCGTGCACGGCGGTGCGCACCCGCTTGATCGTGTCGTACTCTGCGGCGGTTTCCGGCGCGTCCGCCGGGAACGCGGAGATGTTGGCCCAGCCACCGCTGGTCTCCTCCGGGATGGCCAGGGCCACACCGCGCGTGTCCTTGACGATGTCGAGCACCCGCTCCTGGTACGCGGGCCGCGTGAAGATCGTCATCGGCTGGCCGCCGAGCTCTGGGAAGTGCTGGCGCAGAACGGTGAAGCCGCTGACCGACTCCGGCGCGGACAGGAACTGGTCCTGCTCCCGCAGGGCGCCGGTGTTGCCCGCCAGCCCGACGGCGAGCACGCCGAGGACTCCGAGCGAGCCGAGCGCGGCCACCCACCGGCGGCGGCTGATGGCGGTGCCGAGCCGTCCCCACAGCCCCGGCTTCTCCTCCACGGCCGTGCTGAACCGCGGGATGGCCGGCCAGAAGATCCGCCTGCCGAGCACCACGAGCACCGCCGGGAACAGCGTCAGCATGGCCACCAGCGCGCACAGGATGCCGGCCGCACCGATCGGGCCCAGACCGCTGGTGCTGTTCAGGTCCGCGACGAGCAGGCAGAGCAGGCCGGCGACCACGGTGGCCGCGGACGCGACGATGGCCGGCGCCGCGCCGCGTAGCGCGTGGACCATCGCGACCCGGACGTTCTCGTGGTGGCGCAGTGACTCCCGGTACCGGGCGATGAGCAACAGCGCGTAGTCCGTTCCGACGCCGAATACAAGGATCGTCAGCAGCGCCGAGTTCTGGCTGTTGACCACGATGCCGAAGCCCTTGACGAGCAGGTAGACGGTCGCCATCGCGGTCAGTGCGGCCGCGCCCACGACCACCAGCGGGATCAACCACAACACCGGGCTGCGGTAGGTGAGGATGAGCAGGAGCGTGACGACGACGACGGTGGTGAGGAAGACCTGCAGGTCGATGCCGTCGAAGACGGCGTCCATGTCGCCGTCGATCGCGGCCGGGCCGGTCACGTCGAGTTCCAGGCCGGCGGGGCGGTCCTTCGCGGCGTCGCGCAACGGGCCGACGATGGCCTCCGGTTCGCCGTAGGTCGCGCTCACCGGGAGGGTGAACATCATCGCCTCGCCGTCGGTGGAGGCTCTCGTCGGTGGGCCCTCGTCCTCGCCGCCGGCCGGGGCCGCCGCCTTCGGCGGGTACCGCTTGGCGAGGGTGTTGTAGTGGTGCTCGACCGTCGCGCGGTCGGCGTCGGTGATGCCGCCGGCGCGGTGGTACACGAAGACGAACGTGTTCTCGTCACCGCCGGGGAGACTGTCCTCCAGCACCGCCACCCTGGTGGACTCGGCACTGGCCGGCAGGGTGTCCACGGCGCTGTCGGTGGTGACCGAGCTCAATTTTCCGCTCAGCGGCACCATGAACGCCGCCAGCACCATCCAGAAGCCGATCACCAACCACGGCACCCACCGACCGGCCAACCGACCGGCCGGCGCTTTCCCGGACGGCGCTGTGTTGACTGCCATCACTGGCCTCCTACACGGGTTACATCGCGTATCTGACGCCTGCTTCCTATTGAGCGAACCTGAGACGACCGTTAATACGGCGCTCAGGCCGGTTGGCCGAACCAGGCGCCCAGCGCACGCACCAGCACAGCGCAGGCGCCGGGGCGCATGGCGAGCGGATCCATGTCGCCGCCGGCAGCGGTTAGGAGTGCGATCGTTTCCTGCTCGCGCCGAGGTGCGCGGAGGCTCGCTGGGTCGCGGCGACGAGGGCGGCCGTGGCGCACAGCGCGGCCGTCCAGGTGAGAGCGGCGTCAGGCGTGGTGTGGTCCGCGATGGCGCCGGCCACCCATGGGCCGACGGTCTGGCCGGCGGCGAACACGGTGGTGAAGGCGGCGAGCGTGGGTGCCCAGTCCTCCTGGCGGTTCGCGCCGCGGATGGTCGCGGTCACAGCGGCCGGGACGTTCATGAAGGTGCCGCCGTAGATCAGGACCGAGGCGGTGAGGACGGCATAGGACGAGCTGACGAGGGCGAGGACGCTCGCGCCCGCGAGGAGGGTCAGGAGGCAGGTCAGGACGCGGGCCTGCGGCCATGCACCGATCACCGGATTCCATAGCCGCGGCGCGGCCATCGCACTGATCCCGAGCACCGTCCACAGCATGCTGATCTGCCACGTGGACGTCTGCCTGTCGGCGAGGGCGGCTGACAGGAAGGTGATGTAGGCGATGTACCCGCAGGCGAACAGCAGGTAGGCGACGGCGGTGGGGAACAGCGGTCGCATCCGGCGTCGGCCCGCGGTGGACCGGAGTTCGGGTTCGTCGACGCGCGCAGCGGTCCAGCTGATGGCGGCGGCCACAAGGGCGAACGCGGCCAGGCCGATCCATGCGACCGGCCAGTTGTGCGGAGCACGGGCCACCAGGCTCGGGAGCGCGGCGCCGCTCACCGCGATGCCCAGCCCGGCACCGGAGAAGTAGATCGTGATCGGAGCGGGCGAGTGCACGGCGGCGGCGGCGCGCGAAGCGATCACGCCGCCGGCGACGAAGACCAGGGCGCCGCCGATGCCCGCCACCAGGCGCGCGGTCAGCAGCGCTGGATAGCCACCATTCATTGCCGTGGCGGCCAGGGACACGACGGTCAGCACCATGCCCACGCGGAAGGTCGCCGTAGGGCCCGAGCGTCGGGCCGCGGCACCGGTGAGCGCGGCTCCGATGAGGTATCCGACGCTGTTGGCGGTGGTGAGTGCGCCGGCCTGCGCGAGACTCCAATGCAGGTCGGTCCGCATGGCAGGAAGGAGTAGACCGTAGGCGAAGCGGGAGATCCCGAGGGCCGATGCGGTTCCCATGGCCAGTCTCGCGGCGGTCCAGCGATACCCGGGCGCGTGGTGGAACCGAGCCTCCGCCGTCGCGGCAGGGGTCGCGCTCACCGCGGGCCGGCCTTCAGGTGATGGTCGAGAAAGGCGATCACCGTGCGGGCCAGGGCGACCCGATGGTCGGACAGGGCGTGGTCGGTGGGGAAGATACGGGCGTCTAGATCCCGCAGCGGGTGGGCTCGGTAGGCCTCCACCAGCGGCCGGTGGTGGACGTCGGCGGGAGTGACCGGGTCGCGGCCGGTGCCGATCAGCAGCACGGGACGGTCGGCGAGCCGTGGTGCGAGCCCCGCCAGGCGCCATGAGTCGCCTGCCGCCTCCATCTCCTCGACCAGTGCATGCGCGCTGGTGCCGTGGAGCGGAAGCAGCTCGCCCGCCCAGCCGTCGAGGTAGGCTGCCCGGACGGCTGGGTCGGTGCGAGAGGCGGCGGCCGCCGTCCCGAAATCGAACCCGGCCACCGAGCCGACCGCGGTCACCCCGGGGTCGGCGGCCGCGGTCATCAACGCGGCGAACCCGCCCGTGCTGTGGCCCACCACGGCGAGCCGTCCCGGGTCGAGGTCGTAGGCAGCGGCCTCTGTCGTGCGCAGTGCGGAGACGACGGCGGCGGAGTCCTCCAGCACGTGCGTCCATGACCAGGAACCGCCCATGCCCCACGAGCCGCGGTAGTGGAACACCAACGCCGCGTAGCCGGCCCTTCGCGCGGCCTGTGCGAGGTCGAAGTTGCGCTCGTTCCCTGGAAAGCCGTGCAGTACGACCACGATGGGGTACGGCCCGGGGCCGGACGGTAGGTGCAGGATTCCCAGCAGCGTCGCGCCCGCACTCTGGAAGGTCACCGGGACCGTGCGTGCGGCAGGCCCGTTCACATGTACTGGATCGGTGATCAGCGGATCCGGCATGGCACGACCCTTCAGATAGAACTGATCGGTTCGATGTGAACGATAGCAAGACATCGAACCGCCCGGTACGATCTCGGGTATGCCGGTACCCAAGGGCAGCACCCTGGACCCCGACCGCACCCGGGCGGCGATCCTTCGCACCGCAGGAGAATTCCTCTACGCACGCGGGCTCGACGGTGTGGGTGTCGCGGAACTGTGCGCCGAGGCGGGCATCTCCAAGGAGACGCTGTACCGTCACTTCGGGTCCAAGGACGGGCTCATCCAGGCCGTCCTCGAAGCGCGCAGCGACCGCGTCACGCATTGGCTGTCCCAGGTCGTCGCCGATGCGGGCGACGAGCCGGCGGCCCAGTTGGCCGCGGTGTTCGACGCCCTTGGCCGGTGGTACGAGGAACCCGGCTTCCGCGGTTGCGCCATCGTCAACGCCGCCACCCAGCGCCATGCGACACCGGTCGACGTCATCGCCACCCGCCACCTCGGCCGCTACCTGGAACTGCTCACGCAGATCGCGACCCGAGCCGGAGTCGCGGACCCCGCCGCGCTAGGACGGCGGTTCCTCCTGCTCCTCGAAGGTGCGACGGTGGTCGCCGACCACCAGGGAGTTCCTGGCGTCGCTGACGACGCCCGGGAGGCGGCCCTCACCCTCCTGGAAAGCGAGACCAAGGCAACAAAGAGGTGATGTTCTCTCGCTGACTTTCAGGCGATCCGGCGAGGTGTGGCCGTCAACCTCGGCCTACGTGGACCGTCACATGAGGGATCTGGTTGATGTGCTCCTCTGCCGGCTGAACCGCGCCGCCGCGGTCTCGTGCGCGGACCGCGAGCCGGTACTCGCCGGCCGCCGGGATCTCCAGAGCCGCGTCGAAGCGCTGCCACGCGTGATCAGTGCGCGGTTCCAGCCGTGCGGGCTGCCAGACTCCCCGCGGTTCGGCCATGACCTCGACCGCGGCGACCTCGCGCGCGCCCCACGCCCACCCGGTCACGCGGACCCGTCCCGGCGTGAGCGTGGCCCCGGGGGCCGGGTCCGTGATCAAGGAGTTGACCGCCACCTGCCGGACGGGCCGCCGGACGATCCGGCCGTCCACCTGTTCCGCCGACTGGTACAGGACGCTGCAGAACAGCCCCTGCGGGCGGCCGTTCGCGACCGTGATCCGCTTCAGCCATTTCACGGAATTGGTTCCGTAATGGCCGGGCACGATCAACCGCAGTGGGGACCCGTGCTCCGTGGGCAGCGGCTCTCCGTTCATGGCGTAGGCGACCAGGACGTCGCCACCGGACGCCGTGGCGAGGGGAAGATCCTTGCGGTACTCCGCGACCGCTTCCGCGACGGCGGTGTTGGGCCGGTACGTTCCATGGTCGGCGCCGTCGAACCAGACGTCCGACGCGTCGGGGTGAGGCCGTGCCAGGCGCAGCAGATCGGCGAGGGGAACCCCGCGCCATGCGGCGGTGCTGACTCGGCGCACCGGCTTGTCCGGATTCAGAGGGTCGCCGGCGCATTCGAGCGTGACGGTCAACTCGACGGAGGGAAGCGCCCGGACCTCGTCCATGGAAAGGGTCAGGGGGCGATCGACCGAACCGGTGACAGTGAGGGTCCAGCGCTCGGCATCGCAGTGCGCGATGCCCAGCGCCCCCAGTACGTAATGGTCGGTGACGGGGGTGAGGTAGCTCGCCAGGGCGGCGGCGTCGGCGTCCCGGATCACGGTGCGGTCCGCGGGCGCCATGACCACCCCCGGCTGCGTTGTGGCTCTGTCCATGGCCTTCATCTCCTCACCGGGACTCAGCCGAGCGGCTTCGCCGCTGGGGCCGCGGTGCGATCCGGCTCAGTGGAACCCATGCCCAGGTTCGACCCGGTGCACCGCTCTGCAGCGGGATCGGTCGGCGCACTGACCAGGGATGTTCCGAGCCGCCGGTACCGATCGAGGCGGGCCTCCAGCCGCGCCCCGGGGTCGGCGCGGAGCAACCGGTCCAGTTCGTGCACCAGGACGCGGCCGAGCCGGTCGAGGAGGTCCGCGGGGTCGTCGGCGGCATCGGCGTGTTCGGCGACCACCACGTCGACGATGCCGTTGCGGTGCAGGTCACGGGCCTGCACGCCCTGCAGTTCCGCCACCTCGGCCGCTCGGGCGGTGGTCCGGTGCAGGATCATCGAGGCGTCCTCGGGTGCCAGCGGCGACAACCAGGAGTGCTGGGCGGCGATCACCCGGTCCGCGGGCAGGAGCGCGAGCGCGGCCCCGCCGGTCCCTTGGCCGAGCAGGACGCACACCGTGGCGGCGGGCAGCGCCAGCATCTCGGCGAGGCCGTCGGCGATCTGCCCGGCGAGCCCCTGTTCCTCGGCCTGCCGGGAGAGCACCGCCCCGGCGGTGTCGACCACGGTGACGAGTGGCAGCCCCAGCTCGGTGGCGAGCCGCATCCCGCGGCGGACCCGCCGCAGCCCGGCCGGACCCACGAGGGCGGGACGGTTCGACGGTCCGCGGTCATGCCCGACCACGACGCACGGCACGTCGCCGAATCGCGCCACTGCGACGAGCAGTCCATCGCCGTTGTCCTCCGTCGCGGTGCCGTGAAGGACGGTGACGGACGTCCCGATCCGGGCGAGCATGTCGCGCAGGGACGGCCGCCCCGACGCTCGGCTGCGTGCCACGGACTCCCACGATGACGCGGCGGGCAACCGCTCCCTCGGAGGACTCGGCGCCCTCGCGGCAACTGGTGGGGCGCTCGTCAGCGCATCGAGCGCGCCATCGAGAAAGCTTCTCAGATCCTTCGGCTCGACGACCGCGTCCACCAATCCGTGGCGCAGCAGGTTCTCGGCGACCTGCACGCCCTCCGGTATCGGGCGGCCGTGCGCCTCAAGGACGCGCGGCCCCAGGAATCCCACCAGCGCCCCCGGTTCGGCGACGGTCAGATGCCCGAGCGAACCCCAGGACGCGAACACCCCGCCGGTGGTCGGATCGCGCAGGTAGACCACGTACGGAAGGCCGGACGCGCGGTGCCGCCCGATCGCGGCGGATATCTTCAGCATCTGCACGAAGGCGATCGCACCCTCCTGCATCCGGGTCCCGCCGGACGCGGGCGCCGCGATGAGCGGCAGCCCTTCGGCGCCGGCCCGCTCGATCGCTCGCACGAGCCGTTCCGCCGCGGCGACGCCGACGGACCCGCCGAGGAAGCCGAACTCCGACACGGCCAGGGCCACCCGGCGTCCGTGGACGAGCCCTTCCCCGGTCTGGATGGATTCGTCCACCCCGGTGCGTTCGCGGGCCCGGGCCAGCTGCCCGGCGTAGTCCGCCGACGCCGTGACGGCCTGCTCCGAGCCGGCCGACCATGACCTCCAGGTTCCGGGATCGACCAGAAGCTCGACGAACTCCCGGGCATCGGGCCGGTGCGCGCTCATGCCGTCTCCTCGGCCGCACCACCGGTGCCGGCGGTGCGCGGGGCGTCCTGCTCGTCCAGCCACGCCCGGACGGCCGCGTCATGCTGCCCCAGCGTCGGCGGCGCGCTGTGGTCATCACGGAAGCCGTCGTCGAAACGAAGCGCCGGCCCCGGGAGGGCGATCGCGCCCAGCGAGGGGTGCTCGACGTCGATCAGCAGTCCCTGCGACCGCGTCTGCTCCCATTCGTAGACGCGGTCGAGGGTGCGCACCTCGCCGGCGGGAATCCCGAGGTCGTCAAGGTGGCGCAGGACGTCCTCGAGCTTGAGGCCGGCGAACGCGGCGTTGATGACGGATGTCAGTTCCCCGCGGTTGGCGACGCGCAGGGCGTTGGTCGCGAACCGGGCGTCCATGGGCGCGATATCGAATCCCGCGGCGAAGGACCGCCAGAGCCCCTCGCTGCCCACGGCGATCTGCAGCATGCCGTCCGCGCAGTGGAACAGCCCGTACGGCGCGATCGACGGGTGATGGTTCCCCTGGGCGGCCGGCACCTCACCGGCGACCGTCCATCGGGTCCCCTGGAAGGCGTGGGTGGCGACCACCGCCGCGAGCAGGCTGGTGCGCACGATCCGCGGACGACCCGTGCGCTGGCGTTCGTACAGGGCCGAAACGACACCGTAGGCGCCGTGCATCCCCGCGAGCAGATCTGCGATCGGGATGCCGATCCGGGTCGGGTGACCGGGGTCGGGGCCCGTCAGCGACATCAGGCCGGCCTCGCCCTGGGCGATCTGGTCGTAGCCGGCCCGGCCGGCCTCGGGGCCGTCATGACCGAAGCCGGTGATGGACAGGATGATCAACCGTGGGTTCAGTTGCCGGAGGCGGCGCACGGAGAGGCCGAGCCGGTCGAGGGTGCCCGGCCGGAAGTTCTCGACGAGGACGTCGGCGCGGCGCGCCAGCCGGCTCAGCATCTCCTTGTCGGCATCGTCCTTGAGGTCGAGAATGATCGACTCCTTGTTGCGGTTGCACGACAGGAAGTAGGTCGACTCCCTGGCGGCCGCCTCCCCGACGAACGGCGGCCCCCAGCCGCGGGTGTCGTCGCCCGTGCCGGGCGCCTCCACCTTGATCACCCGGGCGCCGAGATCGCCGAGCATCATGGTGGCGTAAGGCCCGGCGAGAGCCCGGGACAGATCGAGCACGACCACCCCGTCCAGCTGCCGTCCATCGCCGGTCGTGGTGCTCACTGGTCCGTCACCTTCCCCCGGCCGCCATCGCCGACCCGGCCCTCGCCGGGCGCGGCGAACCCTTGCGGCCCGTCCGCCGCCCACATCCCGGCCAGCGGCACTCCCGCCGAGAAGGCATCGGATGCGGTGGGGTCGGCGCCGGGCGTCTCCCAGGGCGCCGAGCCGGAGCCGACCTCGTTGAGCAGCGAGACCGGCGGCTGCGGCCGCTGGTCGACCCGCAACTGCAGAAGATCCGGCCGCTGGTAGTAGCCGACGACATCGTGGGCGAGTTTCTCCTCGATGGAGTCGGCGACGTCCACCGGCGCCACGACCAGATCCTCCTCGCCCGGGTGGGGACCGGCGACGACGACGCCACCGGGACCGATGATCATTGAAGCCGCGCGCCCGGCCCCGCGCAGCGTCTCCTCGGCCCGCGGGTCGCCCGCGGCCGACTGGACGATCGCGGCCTCGTCCAGATGTGCCGCGGCCACCACGTTGAAGACCTTGCCCTCGAAGGAGTGGGCGGCCGCGCGCAGCTCGATCCAGCGCTGGTAGGTGTCCGGGGAGGCACCGCGACGGAAGGGCCAGGCCGGCGGATAGGTGGAGATGTGCAGTTGCTCTCCCTGCGCGAGCAACGCATAACGCGCAAGTGGATTGGTGTTCTCCCCGCAAATGAGGACGCCGAGGCGGCCGATGGACGTCGTCGTGGGGCGCAGCGAGCTGCCGTCCCCCCGGGCCCAGACGAGCTTCTCCGCCCATGTGGGCACCAGCTTGCGGTGAATGTGGACGAGGCGGCCGTCAGGGTCGAACAGAAGGTTCGTGTTGTAGAGGCCGCCCATGCTGACCGGGCTCCGTTCGGTGATGCCGACGGACACATGGAGGCCGTGACGGCGGGCGAGCGCGGCGATCCGGGTGGCCTCCGGCCCCGGGACCGGCATCGCCTGCTGGTACAGGCGCCGGAACATGGCGTGCTGGTCGATGGGTGCGTGCACCAGGGTCCAGAGCGGGAATCCCGGGATGAACGACTCCGGGAACACCGCCAGGTCGGCTCCGCTGCGGGAGGCCCGTGCGACCAGGCCGCCCATCTTGTCGATCGTCGCGTCGCGGTCCATGAACACGGGCGCGGCATGCACCGCCGCGACCGTGAAGGCCGGTGTCTCGTCAATGCTCATGCTGTCTCCAGGCTCCGCGGCGGGCAGGCCGCAGGGACTCGCCGGCGTGGCCGCCGCGGAGCGATGTCAGAGCTTCGTCGGCACGGTCGTGCCGGACGGGTGCGGGGTGGTCCCGCCGTGCGTCAGCCGTTCACCGGTCGCCCACCCGGACGGGTTCCGGCGCGGGCGCGGTGGTGTCGGGCCGGGGGGTGGCGCCGAGGGCGACCGTGGTGATCGCCGCGAGGACCATCACGATGCCCACCACCCACAGGCCGGCGCGGCTGCTGCCGGTCGCGTCCGAGAGCCAGCCGGTGACGTAGGGGGCGAGGAATCCGGAGGAGTTGCCGAGGGTGTTGATCACGCCGATCCCTCCGGCGAGCGCGGCGCCGAAGAGGAAGACCGGAGGCATCGCCCAGAAGACGGGAATGGTGCACAGGATGCTGGCCACGGTCAGGGTGACCAGCGCCATCACCGCGAACGGAGAGTGGAGGTACAGCGCCACCGGAATCGAGACACCGCCCAGCGCCATCGGCACGGCGACGTGCCGCACCCTCTCCTGGGTCCGGTCACTGTGCCGGGACCACACGATCATGGCCGCCGTCCCGACCAGGAAGGGCACGGCCACGATCAGGCCGGTCTCCACCAGCGAGAAGTCGGTGCCGAACATCTTCGAGAAGCCGGCCACGATCGTCGGCAGGAAGAAGCTGATCGCGTACAGCCCGTACAGGAACCCGAAGGCGATGAAACCCAGGGCGAGCGTGCGCGGGTTCGTCAGCGTGCGGCGCAGCGACCAGTTGAACTTCCCGGCGGCCTCGGCGGCCTCCCGCTCCAGGGTCGCGACGAGCCAGTTCCGTTCGGCCGGTGACAGCCAGTGGGCCTCCGACGGCCGGTCGGTCAGGTAGCTCCAGGTGACGAAGGCGAGCAGGACCGCGGGCAGTCCCTCGACGAGGAACATCAGCCGCCAGCCGTCGAGGCCGAGGAGGCCGTCGCCGTACTGCATCAGCGCGGTCGACGTGGGCGACCCCACGACCGCGGAGATGGGGATCGCGATCACGAACAGGCTGAACACCCGCGCCCGCTCGGCGGCCGGGAACCACTGCGCGAGGTACACGATCACTCCGGGGAACAGTCCCGCCTCCGCGAGTCCGAGGACGAATCTGAGGCCGTAGAGGGTCGGCGCGTCGGGCACGAAGGCCGTCCCGGCGGCGAGCAGGCCCCAGACCAGGAGGGTCAGGCTGAGCCACCGGCGGGCACCGAACCGGTGCAGTGCCAGGTTGCTCGGCACCTGGAAGAGCAGATATCCGACGAAGAACACGCCCGCCGCCACGCCGTATTCGGTGGCGTTGAGCCCGAGTTCCTCGCTCATCGTCAATTTGGCGAACGCGATGTTGCTGCGGTCGAGGTAGTTCACGAAGTAGAGGAGCCCGATCAGCGGGACCAGGCGCCTGGCCACCTTTCTGGTGACCCGTCGATGCAGTCGTCCGTCCTCGTTTGTGCGTCCCTGCCTCTGGGTGTCCACGGAACCGAACCTCTTTCGTCACGTGCCTATACGGCTCTCCCGTTTTCGATCGGCGCCGTGGGCGACCATGGGTGTCAGTCGTCTTCGGAGCGCCCTGGTGCCCCCTGGTGAAGCTGCGTTCTGTCGGCTAAGCGGCAACAGGAAGATGAACCGTCAGCCATTCACAGACGCTTTTGTGCACGCCCGGTTGGGCAAGGATGAAGTGGTTGCCTTGTTCCAGCTCGCGGTAATCGCAGGATGGGCCGGCGTCGGCGACCAGCCGGTCCGACTCGGTTTTCGGCACGACGTCGTCGTCCACCGCGTGCAGTACGAGCAGCGGTCGGGGCGAGAGCTTGCCGATGGCCGAATGGGCGTTCAGGCTCTGGACGCTGAAGAAGGTGTCCGCGGGGAACTCCATCGGCGTGTCCATCGGCAGGTGCTCACGCAATTCCTCCGGGATGAAGACGATGTCGAACCGGTGTACCGGCCGACCGTCCTCACGGGCCCTGCGGATCCTCTCCGTGTGCCGCCGCCAGGCGTCGTCAGCGGAGATGCGCGCCCTCATCATGCGCTCACCGTCGCCGATCGGGCAAGCGGCGACGCAGGCCGCGATCCGCTCGTCCTCGGCGGAGGCGAGAATGGCGATCGAACCGCCGAGGCTGGAACCGACGATTCCGATGCGGTCCGCGTCGACCCCGGGTTGCGACGCGAGGAAGGAAACCGCCGTCCGCGCGTCGCGCACCTGCTGTTCGCAGTCCACCTCGCCGCGCCGGCCGCTGGCGCCGTAGCCGCTGAACATGAACGTCAGCACGGTGTAGCCGAGGTCGGCGAGCGCCGCGGCGAGCGCCGGCGCCGTCTGGCCGGCGAAGCCATGGCACAGCACGATTCCCGGCGTGGATCCCACCCGGCCTTTCGGGCGATAGACATGACCTTCGAGAACACTGTGATCGGAGAAAAATCGCACGGCTGAGACCATGATGGACTCCTTGGGAAAATTCGCACGCCAATAACGCGCGACACTGTGGCGATCACTGCACTTGCGGGCTATTCGGCATCTTCCGGCAGTGCGGCCAGAATCACCTTTCGGGTCTCCTCGAAGTGCAGGCGCAGGGCGTTCTCCGCGTTCGCCACGTCTCCCTCACTGCAGGCGTCGAGGATCGCTCGATGCTGGGCGAAGGTCTCCTCGTCGGGAGCGTGCTGCGTGACGAACATGTGGAAATAGGCGCCGAACCTGTCCCGCACTCCGGCGATCAAGGAGTGGAGCTGCGGCATCGCCGCCGGCTGGTAAGTGGCCAGGTGGAACGAGTTGTGGGCGCGTTGATAGGCGTCGTAGTCGGGCGCGGTTTCCATCTCCTTCAGGAATCGCTCGGCCTCGCGCACGTCCGCCGGGGTGAACTTCGGCGTCGCCTGCGCGACGGCCAGCCGTTCCAGGGCCCAGCGGATCTCATAGGTCTCCAGGACGTCGGCTCTGCTCGGCGCGAAGACGATCGCGCCGGTCCGAGCCGTGATGCGAACCAGCCCTTCGGCCTCCAGGAGCCGGAACGCCTCTCGCGTCGGGGTGCTGCTGACACCGAACTGAGCCGCGATCTCGTTCTGGCGCAACCGGGTGCCCGGAGCCAGTTCACCGCTCCGGATCTGCCCCCGGATCGCGTCGGCGATCGCCGACGCCACGGTCGGCATGGTCGTGCCCGGCTTCCGCGCGCCCCCACGCCGCTCGTCCCGCATCCCACTCTCCCTCAGCTCGTTGTGTTTTATGCATAATACATCGCTCGGAAGCGGTGTCCAGCCCCTGACCTGTACTTCGTTCGCGGTGTCCAGATGCGCCGCCCTGGTTGCCTGGCCCGCGAGGCTGACGCACTTCAAAGTGCCTTTTGTAAGCCTTGTCCTACTCACTCATGATGGTGTTACGCACCGTTAGTGAGGTGAGAGACGGATGGTTGAACAGCGAGAGCAGGGCACCGGTCCGCGCGTCGCCATCGAGGTCAGCCGATCTGGGCTGCCCGTGGTGCTACGTGGCGAAACACCCCGGCCGCCCGTCGGTCATCGAGCCGGGGCGGTGACCGAGGTCTTCGCGCGGCCCACGCCCGTGGTCTCGCTGGAGGCTCGGTTGCTGGCGACCTCCCCGTGGTGGGCGGCTGCCCACGCGGCCATCGCTGTGACCGCGTCCAGGAGTGACCGGCCGAGGTCGGTCAGGTCGTACTCCACCCGTGGCGGGACCTCGGCATACGCGGTCCGGGTGACCAGCCCGTCACGCTCCAGGTGCTTGAGGGTCTGGGTCAGCATCCGCTGCGAGATCCCCGGGATGCTTGCCTGCAGGTCGGAGTAGCGCAGGGATCCGGTGCTCAGGGTGCTGATGACCAGCACCGTCCACTTGTCGCCGATGCGGTCGAGCACCTCCCGGATGAAGGCGCTGTCCTCCGGCCACGCCTGGCACGGGCCGCTGATCCGTCGTGCTGCCACCACCCCAGATACCTCCCAGGCCGTACGTAACCGCATTCCCAGTATGAACCCGCCTATCCAGCTAAGGAAACACTGATGTCGTACCTGCTTCACGTCGATTCCTCCTCGCTCGGCGAGGCCTCGGTCTCTCGGAACGTGGCCCGAACCTTCCTCGAAGGCTGGGACGGGGACGTCGTCCACCGGGACCTGGCCGCAGCCCCGGTCCCGCACATCAGCGCCGCAGGTGTGACCGCCCGCGAGACCGACCCCGCAGACCACACCCCTGAGCAGGCCGCCGCGGCCGCTCTCCAGGAGGAACTCATCGAGGAGTTCCTCGGCGCCAACGCCTACTTGTTCACTGTGCCGATGTACAACCTGTCGATGCCGTCGGTCTTCAAGGCCTGGCTCGACCAGATCATCGTCTTCGGCCGCACCGTCCGACCGTCCCCTGCCGCCGGACGCCCCGCGGTGCTGATCTCCGCGCGAGGCGGCGGCTACGGGCCTGGCACGCCCAACCACGGCCTGGACTACGTCGTGCCGACCACCGAAGCGGTCCTCGGAAGAGAAGAGCTGCTCGGACTCGAGGTCCACACGGTGATCCCCGAACTCATCATGGCCACGCACAACCCTGCACTGGCCGAACTCCTCCCGAAGCACGAGGCATCCATGGCCGACGCGCACCAGCGTGTCCGTGAGCTGGCCGCGACGATCACCAACGCGTTCGCTGTCTGAACTTCCCAGCGGCCACTGACCACAACCGGTTTCCCAACGTCTGAACGACGGTTGAGGGCTCCTTGGGTGGGCTGTGGGCAGCATGTTGGTGTGGGTATTCCGATGTGTACAACGGACTTCATCCCTGGCGATCAGCGCAAGGTGGAGGCGGAGCAGATTCGCGCCGGCAGGCCAGGCGCGAACTCCGAGATCGCTCTTGAGAATCTGGCTGCTGCGGTGCAGGATCTGCACCCCGATGCGGTGGTGGGGGTGGGTTTCACAGCGATCCCTCAGGTCGCCAGCCATGGAAGGGGCGTGGTGACCGATGTCGCCTATGTCGCTTACGGAACCTGCGTTCGTTACGCGCCACGCGAGAGCGGTTGACATCCCTGGCACCCACCGGGTGTGGTTCTGATCCGCCCCATCGCGTGTTCCACACGCCAGGCGCGCACCGTGCGCGGGTCCGTCCCGCGATGACAGACACCGACCTGATGCAGCGTCGACGACGCCGAGAACGAACCCGGGATCCGCGGAGTCGGCGCCCCTGTCCTGGACTACCGCGGGAGGCGCGTCGCCGCACTGTCGGTGGGCCGGCCCCGAGCAGCGCGTCCCGTCCTCCCGCCTCGACGAGCTGGGCTGGGCCACGTCCGAGGCGGCGCCAGCGCCGCCCCCAGGTCGGCGCGTATTCCCGCGGTCGCGAGCAGGGATTGATCCGCTCTGTGTGGGATGCCCCGTAGCGACGTGGTGGCGGCGTGCGTGAAGTCCAGGGCAGCGGCATCCCTGAAGCTGGTGGACTCCGGTTCAGACGGCGGCCGTGGAGCCGGTGGCGGGCTCGGCCTGGCGGACCCTGGCCTGGCTGGGCTTGGCGGCCAGGAGACCGGGGAGGCTGGTGGTGGCGGCGCGCAGCTTGGCCACCGCGTCCTCCCCGAGGTCGGCGAGCATGATGTCGTAGGCCATGTCCCGCACGGTGTCATCACCCAGGATCGAGTGGACCAGGCTGGCGGTGGTCTCCACGAGCACCTGTTCGTACGAGGCGAAATTCACCGTGCCGGCCACCGCCGGGTTCCACTCCAGCTTGTCTCCTTCGCCGAGGTGGACCTGCAGCCCACCGGTCACCGGATCGATCCGGTCCAGGTCGATCTCCGCGTCGACCCTGCCGCGGGCCGCGGGGACCTCGTCCTCCGTGAACAGCAGCACCGGGACGTCGAACAGCACACGCTCCTCGGGCCCGCGCTGCCGGGCGGCGGCACCCGACGGGCGGGGCGGGACGTCGACGCGGTGCAGCCCCGACAGCATCCGGAACGTGGCCAGCCCGATCAGGTTGTTGAGCGCCAGCGCCGTCGCCCGGGTCACCGTCTCCATCTCGCCCGGCTTGCGGGTGAGGTAGCCACTGAAACCGTAGGCCAGGATGCGGTCGCGGATCGGAGACCGCAGGAACACGCGGAGCCGGACCCCGGTGATCGGGAGCTCGAAGTCGGCGTCGTCCGCACCGATCTCGGTTCGGTCGTACCCGCCCTCGGACCTGGCCCGAAGCTTGCCGACGAGCATCAGCTCGCCGTCGGAGCCGGTGCGCGACAGCCGCAGCACGTACAGGGTGTCGTCCAACTCGACGATCACGTCGTCGCCGAGCACGACCGCCAGGGCGCGCGCCCTCTCGTTCAGGACGTGCAGGGTCTTGCGGGGCATCCGAAGGCGCAGCTGGTTCCGCGTGCCCGCCCCGTCGGCGGTGCCGGTGCCGACGTTCTCGACCTCCTTCTCCGCCTGCCGGGCGGTGTAGTTGCGCAGGCTGAACGCGACCACCTCGCTGTCGAGCCGCACGGCGCAGGTAGCCTTCAGCGCCTTCTTCGCGCTGAGCTCGTAGGGGAACCCGTGCCTGGCGTACTTGGTCGCGTCCACGAACAGCGGGACGTCGTCGTCGAAAAGACGCCGTATGTAGAACTCTTCTTTGATCTGGGTGGTCTCCACTGTGCACCCTCTCCTTCTTCTGCGGCCCCCGGCCCGGCAGGCCGGGGCGATCTTCGTACGCCCCGCCGGAGGCCGGCCGGGCGCGGAGCCGGCCCTTCGACCGGCATTGACATCCCCTTCTGTATTAGTTGCGCGAGATCCCGGATCGGCAACTGCCCGTAATGGACGTGCGCCTGAGCCACAGGTCAGGACGGTCACCATGGTGAAATTCAGGGAAGGCGACAAAGGAGAACCGTGAAGCTGACGGACTACGTACTGGCCATCCGTACTCCGGACGCGCCGCCCGGACCTCCGGGGATCAAGACGGTCGACCTGGTCCCCGGCGAGGGCGACGCCGCCGCCTCGGCCGTCGCCGCGCTGCGCGCGAGCTCGCTGAGCGCCACCGACTTCCGGGCCCGGGTGATCTTCCTGGCGCCCGAGGGCACCGGCGGACTGGTGCTCTACGCGGCACTGTGCGGGTTCGCCGGCAGGCGGATCGACACCTACGTCGACGGCGCCGTCCTGGAATTCTCCCGGCGGGGCCACGACGGCGAGCGGATTCCCGACGCGGGCCGGCCGCCCGGGCACCTGATGTGGGGGCAGGCGGGCGGGCCGGCGGCAGAGGGAATCCCGACCGTCGAGGTCGGCTCGCCCGCGGACGGGCCGGTCACCCCCGAGGCGGTGAGCGTGATCCGGTACGCGGCGCGGCTGCGGATGGTCCCGCCGGAGTCGGCGCGGGACGCGTTCACCATGTTCGTGCTCGTGGCGGAGCTGCGGCGGCGGGACCAGGACCGCTTCCCCTACCTGTCCACCGGGACCGAGCCCGTCCCCACGGTCAAGGACGACCCGCGGCAGGGGATCGATCTCGAGTTGGTCCGGCGGGCCGGCGCGCAGTACCGGCAGGAGCTGCGGACCGCGAACAAGAGCGCCGAGATCGTCCCGCCGGTCCCTCCCACGGCGCGCGACAAGCGCCTGATGGAGGCCAACGCGGTGGACATCCCGACGGTCCTGACCCGGCTGGGCTCCGCGCCCGACGAGACGGGCCGGTGGCACTGCCCGCGGCCGACGCGGCACAGCAACCGTGACGAGAACCCGTCCATGAAGGTCCACGGGGACAACAAGACCAGATGCCACCGCTGCGATCGCGAGAAGGTCGGACCGGTCAGGCTGGCCGTCGACGTGCTGGGGCTGACGCCGGACGAGGCGGCGACCTTCATCCTCGACTCCGACCGGACGGTGAACATGCGAAGCGCCTGACCGGTCACGCCGGCCACCCGATGGGGGGCGGGCTATGCCGGGATCACCGGAGATCCCTCGATCGTGACCGCGCCAGGTGCCGTGGACCGCCCGGACACCAGCAGCCGCACCGCCGCCCTGAACCGCGTCTGCGGGTTCGCGATGAGGGCGCCGAGCTGGCCGGCCGCCGCCATCTCCTCCGCCACCACGCCAGGGCGAACACCGATCACGTAGTCGGCGTCCAGCGGGCCGGCCGCGGCGAGGCAGCCCGGCGGCAGCACCGCCTGCGGCCCCGCGAAGACCCGGCTGCCCTCGGGAACGAGCGGGGCGAAGGCGCGCATGACGATCCGTGCGGCCGGGCCCGTGATGGTCACCGCCTGCACCCGGTCGAGGGCCTCACGCACGCGGGAGACCAGATCCTCGGTGAGGATCCCGGACGCGACCAGGTCGGCCGCGCTCGGGGTCGCGTTGTGCGCCCGCCGCACCACGACCGAGCCGTCGAGCTCGGTGACGGTGACGCGCATGGCGTCCCGCCTGGCCTTGACCGCCTCGATCGCGCGGCGCGCCGTGGCCTGGCTCGAGAAACCGGGCACCTCCCGCGTGCCGGAGGGCCCGACAACGGTCACCCGGGTGCCGTGCACGTGCACCTCGCTGATGCTCTGGTCCTCGCAGAGTTCCCCCATCAGGTGCAAGCCGTCCATGACCTGGTAGATCCGGCGGCCCATGGCCGCGTCCCCACCGGCGTGCTCGGTGAGCAGCTGGAGCCACAGCTGGGTCAGCCGCGGCCGGATCGAGGCCTCGAGCTGCTCCGCCGCCACCCAGGTGGGATCGGGAGGGAGGGCGGCCGCCGTACCGGCCGGGTCGTTCGCCGCGGATCCGTCCGGAACCGGCTCGTCCGGTCCTGCCGCTTCCGGTCCCGCCGGTCCCGCCTGTCCCGCGGCTTCCGGTCCGGGTGCCGCGTGCACGGGCGCCTTGGCCGTCGGGACCGCCGTCCCGGCAGTGCCCGGCTGCGCGGGACCCTCCGTCCCGGTGGGCGGTGCCCCGTTCTCCTCCGAGAACATCGCGGCCCAGGCATCCTGCTCCGGTGGCGACGTGTCGTTCGCGGCGGGTTCTGGCGGGGGCAGGGCCGTCCCGGCGGGCGCCTGGCCGGCGGAGGAGGCGACCGCGGTCTCTTCCTCCGCGTCCCGCCTCCCGAGGTGATTCGCCGGGTCCTGCTGCTGCCCGTTCTCCTCGTGGGCGTCCTGGTGGCCGATACCCATGACCGCCCAGAAATCCGTCTTCGGGGCGGGATCTTCAGACATTGCCATACCTCGGGCTCTTCCGTCCGCGCTCGTCGCTGGTTCGGGAAACAATCTCGATCATTGCGTGGCCAGGCTGAGCAGCCGCTTCCAGCGGCTGGGTTCCGCCGGCGGGGCCGCGCCGGCTGCGAACACCTGGTCTCCGGTAACGGTGTGCAGGATGCTGCGGAACGTCTCCTCCAGGTCGGGGCCGATGTTCATCGAGACCAGCTGTTGCCTGTTCACCGCCTGCATCCACTCCTTGTCCTCCGGGATCATTCCGACGAACCGCCATCCCGGCATCAGGTCCATGACGTCCTCGGGGGTGCACTCGACGTCGGCCCGGGCCCGGTTGAGGATCAGTGACAGCTTCTCCGGGGCGACCCCGCCGCCCCAGGTGTGCCGGGGCATGGTGATCGCCCTCAGCCAGGAACCGACCGCCTCCAGCGTGACCCGGTTGGCTTCGACGGGGACCAGGATCACGTCGGTCTCGGGCAGGATCAGGTCGGCGAAGGTCATGTGGTAGAGCTCGGCGACCGGCGTGTCGATGAACACGTAGTCGAACGCCTGGCGCAGCACCGCGAGTATCCGGTGGTACAGCGCCGAGTTGATCAGCGCGGGGTCGGCGCTGGCCGCGTCCGGCGGCCCGAGCAGCGCGTACAGCCCGGCCTCGGGCACGCTGGCGAGCTGGCTGCGCACCGTGGCCGCGGACAGGCCCGCCGGCTGCTGCAGCAGGTCCAGCACCGTCGGCGACCTCAGGTTCAGGTACCGCGCGACATCGGCCTGCTGGAAGTTGGCGTCCACCACCACCGCCGACCCCTCCCGGCCGGCGCCGCGCAGCAGCCGCGACGCGAAGAGCGCCAGTTGCACGGACATGCTGGTCTTGCCCACGCCGCCCTTCGCCGAGGCGACGGTGATCACCTGGCCGCGCCGCGCCGGCGCCGGAGGCGCGGCCGGTGGCGCCCCGGATGCCGGCATCCTGCCGTTCGAGTAACCGGCGCCGTGCACGCCGTTCGACCCGTTCGAGCCACCGTTCCATCCGTTCGGAGCCGGAGCCGGAGCCGGAGCCTGTGGCGGACCGGCGCCCGGTGGCGGAGGTGGGGCCAGGTCGGAGCCCGATGATGCCTGCGGCTGTGGGCGTGATTGCGGGTGCGGGTGCGGGTGCGGGTGCGGCTGCCCCTGTGCGGGGGGCTGTTGGGAGTGCTTCTGCGGTTGTGATTGGGGGATCCGCGGCGGTTGTGGTTGTGGTGTTCGCTGCGATTGCGGCTGCTGCGCCGGTGGTTGTTGTGCCGGCGCTCGTGGGTGCGGCTGCCCCTGTGCCTGCGGCTGTGATCGCTGCCGTGCCGGCGCCCGGGGCGCCTGCTGTGGCGGTGGCGCTTGCGGCTGCTGGGCCTCGGGTCGCTGCCTCTGCTGGCCCCCGCTCCACTGGCCCCAGCTCCACTGGTCCCAGTCCGACTGGGGCTGCGAGCTGGGTTGGTCTCCGATCCGGGTCTCGGGCTCCTGCGGGGCCTGCTGCTGTTCGGATCCGGCCATGCCGAGCATCGCCAGCAGGTCCGTCAGCCTAAGTTCCCGGGCGGTGACCTGTACTTTTGGGGCGAACTCGGTGCCCCGCTGGACGAAGAACTCGTGCACCAGCACGGTGTAGCCGGCGGCGGTCAGCCCGTTGGCCAGCACGGTCACCCCGGCCTCCGGCAGGTCCTCGACGAAGCCGGGGGCGAACATGAAGGCGGCCGGCGGTGCGACTCTGCCGCTCTTGGACAGATCACGAAGTTCGGATGCGCTGCTGACATCGAACACCGCGGGGAAGCGTCCGGTCTCCCGCAGCTTCCGCGCGACGCCCGGATGCCCCGCCACGACGAGGTTCGGTGCGGTAGCCATAACAGTGTCCAAAACTCTCGGTGCTCTGGTTGTCTTCCGGCCAGGCGCGGTGGCCGGTCGTCGGTCTTCCCTCCGACTGTGCGGACAAAAGCTGCTGAAGCCAGCCCCAATCCCCGGACAGTCCTGATGAGCTCACATACCCGAGGGATTTCACACATGGTCAACCTCCGATCCGCGCTGGAGCGGCTCGTCGGCGCCGGTCGAGCGGGTCGTTCCGAGGCCGACACCGCCACCATGTGGACGACTCCGTACGCATGGCGGACCTCCGATGGGATCTACGTCGGTCACAACGGCGAGGTCTGGATGTACCGCACGGTCCGCCTGTCGCCGATGAAATGGGAGGATCCCGAGCAGCAACTCTCCCTGGCCACACCGCTGGCGCGGCTGCTGGGCGAGCTGGGCCAGACGTCCCGGCAGCCGATCGGCGGGCTGGCGACCCTGTCCGACAACCGCAACATCCACCTGGTCTCGATCACCTGGGACGATCTCGCCACCCCTCCCAAGGAGAACAGCGACGAGCTGCGCGCCTACCAGGCCGAGGCCTTCGGGTTCCTGGCTCCCAAGCGGGTGCTGTTCGTCGGCGTGCAGCTGCGCTCGTCACTGCTGGACAAGGCGTCCCGGGCGGGGAAGGCGTCGGGAGGCGGGCCGTCCTTCGCCAGATCGCTGACGGAGCTGCTCAAGGAGTCCATGGCCGAGGACGTTCCGGACCTGGCCCACTACCGGAAGGACATCGACCAGATCTCGTCGATCTTCGAACGGGCCGACGCGCGGATGCCCACCCGGGAGGAGTTCGACCAGCTGGAATCCTGGTACAACCTGGGGCGCGGCCCCGACGCGGTGATCGAGGAACTGCCCACCCGGCTCTGGGTGACCGGCATCGGGGAGCTGGAGATGGCCGCGGTCATGCGCTTCGACCAGCCGATCATGCCCTCGCCGCAGGCGCAGTGGGCGCTGGACGCGATCAGCCATCCCGGCGACGCCCCGCACGTCACCTCGATCCGCGCCGAGCTGGAACCGCCGAACCTGACGCGGGCCCGGGCGCGCCGCTCGCAGCGCCGGATCATCGCCAACATGGAGGAGGAGCGCAAGACCCAGGACCTGGAGAAGGTGGAGCTCTCCGACACCTTCCAGCAGGCCAAGGAGGTGGAGGACTACCTCGCCGGTGCCAACCAGCCGATGCTGGCCAACTGCAGCTTCATCATGGCCCGGGAGGTGACCGACGCCACCGAGACCTACATGGACTTCCTCGACCAGACCTACGGTATCCAGATCAAGGCGCTGGAGCACCGGCAGATCCAGGCGCTGGAGGAGACCCTGCCGTGCTCCTCGGTCCGGGTGAACCCGTTCCTGCAGGACGTCAACGTGCCGATGGTGTCGCACGCGGGGCTGCAGTCCTTCTCCTACCTGGGCGATGACGCGGGGGCCTTCGGCGGGCTGATCGACCCGGACGGCACGCCGTTCTTCATCGACCCGCTCGCCGCCCCCCGCCGCAACCTTCCTCCGGTCTTCGGGGTCTTCGGCGATCCGGGCAGCGGCAAGACGTTCTTCGCCCAGTCCCTCGCGACGCAGTCCGTGCTGAACGGGCTGCCGGTCATCTTCGTCAACCCGAAGGGCGGTGACTCGCTGTACGGGATGGTCGACTACGTCAACGGGCTCGGGGTTCCCGCCGGACGGGTGTCGATGTCGGCGCTGGAGGAGACCCCCGGCGCGTTCGACCCGTTCCGGTACGCTCCGCCGACCATCGCCGCCGAGATCGCGAACGTGCACATCCTGTCCGCCCTGGACGACGCGAAGGACGGCCTGACGCTGTCGGAACGGCTGTCACTCGGTTCGGGGCTGAAGCGCGGCGCACTCAACGGGGCGCGGTGCGTGTGGGAGGCCCTGAAGTTCGTGCCCGGCGAGGACGCGGACCGGCTGCGCGGCCTGGTCGAGCAGCAGATGGAGGCGTCCAGCATGTTCTCGCTGGGCGTGTCGCTCCGGCCACTGCCGCAGCTGGACATGTCGCAGCGGCTCACCCTGGTCGACTTCGACCGCGACCTCGGCCTGCCCGAGGGGAAGACGCCCAGCGAGTACTCGGTGTCGGAGCGGATCGCGCTGGCCGCCGTCCGGCTGGTCATCCGGGCCTCGCTGGAAATCCTGATCGCGAACGGGTCCGGCGTGCTGATCGTGGACGAGGCGTGGACGTTCCTGTCCCAGACCGAGGGGCTGGCGTCGCTGCAGCGCATCTCCCGTGAGGGCCGGTCGCTGAACATCCTGCCGGTGTTCCTCACCCAGCGGATCGCCGACGTGGTGACCAAGGACCTGGAGTCCTACCTCAGCCGGGTCATGGTGCTGAAGCTGAACGAGCGGAAGGAGGCGGAGACCGCGCTGGGCCTGTGCGGGCTCCGGGCGACCGACGAGCGGCTCGCCCAGATCCGGGAGTTCGGGCCGCTGCCGCCGGAGGACGGCCTGCCGGCCCGCTGGGCCCGGGGCTTCTACCGGGACCTGTCCGGCCGGCACTCGCAGGTCCTCCTCGGCCCCACACCGGCCGACGCGGCTGCGGCCTACAGCACCAACCCGGAGGACCGGCGCAGGCGTGAGGAGCGGCGCATCCGGCGCGAGGCGGCCGAGCGGGCCGAACATGAGGCCGCGGTGGCGGCGGCGGACACGTGGGGGGAAACGGACCAGTGGCTCGTCGACTAAGGGAGAGTTCAGGCCCGGCTCGGGGGCGGGCAGGACCAGGCGGCTCGTTTCGCGCCGTCCGGAGCGGGCCGTCCCGGCCGGACCGGAGCGGGCCGGATCGGGACGGGCCGCGCCGCGGGCGGCAGTTGTTGGTCTGGGCGCTGGTGCTCACCGTGTTCTACGGCCTCGCCCTGCTCTCCGGCCAGACCGACCTGCCCGGCTCCGGTGAGCAGGCGCCCGCGAAGGGCGTCGCTCAGGCGCAGGCGGTTCCGGCCCAGGTGGCTTCGGCCGGGACGGTTCCGGCCCAGGCGGCACCGGCCGGGGCGGTCCCGGCCCCGGCGGCGGGGGAGCAGGTGCTCGCCGCGCCCGCGCCGGTCGGCGAGTCGGCCGGGCCCGAGTGCACCGAGCATGAGGAGCAGAGCACCTTCCTGCCGCTGAACCGGTGGACGTCGCTCGAACTGCATGTGGTGGACAACTCGACCCTCTTCAAGGTCGACCAGTTCGTCTCGATGATCTCGGAACTGATGTTCATGGCCTCCGGGCTGTGCTGGCAGATCATCGGCACTCTCATGGCGTTCGGTTTCTCGTTCGACGTGATCTGCACCACGGCGACGCCGATCAACAGTGTCACGGCCGGTTTCGCCCAGTACGCGACCTGGCTGCTCATCCCCGCCTGGGTGTTCGTCCTGATGACGGTGGTCAGGCGCGGGAGCGGCGGCCAGGGTCGGGCGCGCGGGCCCGCGTCCGCGGCACGCCTGATCATGGTGTTCCTCGCCGCCACCGGGATGATCTACTTCATCGGTGACCAGGCCGACCGGCATCGGGACGATCCGACGGCCGCCTACACCGTGCCCTGGATGAGCGCCACGGTGCAGGGCTGGTTCGGCGAGGCCACCGATGCGCTGTACAAGCTGGAACTGTACGGCCTGCTCGACGACGGCAGGCAGCGCCACCCCGTGTTCTACGACGACCAGCCGGTGGGCGGTGCGGGGCTGACCAACTGTGCGGCTCTCGACCGGGCCCTGTACGACCGGTTCCTCGCGAAGAAGCAGGGCACCTCGCTCAAGGAGGGCCGCCAGGCCCTGGTGCAGGTCAGCAAGATGTGGGAGATCACGCTCCTGCGCTCCTGGCAGACCGCCCAGTTCGGAGAGGGAACGACCAAGTACCCGGCGCCCGCCCATGCGTCCTGCCGGTGGCTCGAGGCGAACTCGTCGGTCGATACCAAACACAAGATCGCCGCATACGACCTGTCGATCGGGAAGGACCCGAAGAAGCACGGGCACAGGACCATGCGCGACTTCTACCTCGACCCGCCCGGCGGCGAGCAGACCATCATGGTCGCCTGGGGTGCCTGCCGGGCCAACAACGGCAAGCCGGGAAACGGCGCCACCCTCCCGCAGTGGGACGAGGTGGGCGATGGAATGCCGGACCGGGACAAGGCCTGCGCGAAGCTGTACAGCCAGAAACGCATCGAAGACCCCAGTAAGGAGGTCGTCAGCAACGGGGCCGACGGAGATCTCAAGCAATTCTATTTCAACGGGGAGGATGAGCTCAGCGAGAAACTGGGCAAATGCTACGGGAACAACGAGGCCTGCCAGCAGAATTGGGACTTCGTCAGCGCCTGGCTGGGCCGCAATCACGCCGAGCGCCTCACGCATGGCCTGATGTCACTGGTCGTGTCGGTCGTCTTCCTGCTCACGCTCGGGCCCCTGGCCGCCGGAATGACGGTCTCCAGCATCATGCTGATGGGACTGGTGATGCTTCTCCCGATCACGCTGCTGCTGCTGGGCATGGGCCTCCCTCAGGGCAAGCGCATACTCAAGCTGACGGGTGCCGCACTGGCCAGTGATTTCCTTCTCAGCGTTGCCCTGACCATCATCATGCTGCTCACCGGTACCGGCCACTATGCCGTCATGGAAACCATCGGCGAGAACACCGCGCCGAATCTCTTCGAGCAGATACTTCTCTGTGCCGTGCCACTGGCCGCGTTGTACCTGGCGCGCAGGATCATGCGGGCGATGGGGGTCGGGGACGTGTCCACGGTAAGCGGGGCCATCGGCTTCGCCACCGCCGTGGCGCTGAAGGGCAGTGGCGACCGGCGTCTCGCCCGCGACCCCCACCGCCTGGTGCGCCGGGAACTGGACAAACTCGGCTTGCGCAAGCCGCTCAAGAGCCTGGACGAGAAGGAGTTGCAGTGGCGCAGGCTCGACAACCCGGCGGCACGATGGCTGGGGCGCAAGGCGGGTGACAAGGCCAGGCACGGGGCCTCGCGGGTCACCCGGCCGGTCGCCAACTTCGCCAAGGACAAGTACGGGCGGCTCATGCTCAGCAAGCGGGCCGCGCAGAAGTGGGTGGAAGAGCAATCCCCTTACAAGCGCGCGGGGATATACGGCGCGGCGACTCTGGCCATGGGCGGGGTATCCGCGGCGTTCCCGGGGGCGGCACTGCTGACGGTTCCGCTGATGAGCGGCTCCGGCAGGAGGGTGGTCACGAATGTCGCCCAGGGCCTGCACGCCGATGCGCGCGACGTCCGTGCGGCGGGACTCCCGCAGGCCAAGGACGCGCGGTCGAGTTTGAAGGACGCAGACGCCTTCCATCGCCAGGTCATCCGGATCCACGACGACGGGATGCGCCGCGACGTGGAGAAAAAGCACAACCTCAGGTCACTGGAGCGGCAGCGCGCCAGGATGTGGGGCGACGAATTCAACGGCTTCGCCTCGGACGAGCAGAAGATGGCCGGGCAGATACAGATGGCGAAAAGGCTGGGAGTCAAACCGGATTCGATCATGGTGAGCAGCGAAGGACTCGTCGTGCCCGTCCCGGGCGCCGATGCGGAGTTCGCCGGGCACTGGGTCAACCACCTGCCCTCCCACGTGCTGCGGCGCCGGGAAGGGGAGGTCGACGATCAGTGGATCGCCCGGATATGCGCGCAGGCCAGCGAAGCCGGCTACATCAACGACCTGGGTGAGAACGTCGACGTGTACGCGGCCCACGGGCTCGACACCAGCAGTTCCGAAGTGCGGGACCGGATCGCGAGCTTCTTCGCGGGCGGAAACGATGCGGAACTCTCCAAGATAAGGATCGACCTTCCGCGAGCGGGGAATTCCAGCGAGACGGCCCGGGACTGGCTGGAGCAGTACGGGCCCAACGTGAGGCAACGCTGGGATGCGGACGAGGACGCGATAGCGGGCGCGGTCGCGGCCGCCCGAAGGGAACTCGAAAACTTCCCGGGTACGACCGCGGACCTGCCGACCCGCGGGACCATGACCGCCGCCGAGATCCGCGGGGCCCTCGACGCCGAGATCTCCACCCTGAACATGGTCATCGAGCGCGGCCACGGCTCGGGCGATTACGCGAGCGGTGCCGACGACCAGCGGATCCTTGCCCGGGAGATCGAAGAGCTCGGCACCGCCCTGCGCGATCTGTTCGATTCGTCGTCGCAGGCTCGGACCCTGTCCTCGGTGCGGGCGAGGGTCGCCGACCCGAGCACTTCGGTGGGCACCGAGGAGCTGAGCCAGGAGATCCAGCGCATCACCGATGAACTGCGGCAGGGCCAGGAGGACCTGCAGCGGGACCTCGACCGGGCCTTCGGGTCCATCTCCCGCAAGGTGTCCGACGAGGACGACGCCAGATCCGTCCAGCGAGACCTGGACGAACTCAAACGGATGCTGGAGGAACGATTCGACCAGGAAGAGGAGAACAACCGGGAGGTCGTGCGCGCGACGGAGGAACTGGAGAGGCGGCTTGACGGTTTTTACCGGTTGAGAGAGTCCGACCCTCGTTTCAGCGCTCCCAACAGGGACGACATCCGGAACCGGTTGGGCGTGTAGGCATCACGCGGCAAAGAAAACGGCCCCTGTTCCCGTCGCGGCGACGGGAACAGGGGCCGACCGGTGCCCAGCTCTACTGGCAGTAGTAGTGGGTCTCGGACGGACAACCTCGGGAAGTACTGTCCTTCGCCCACTTCTTCAGCCTGGCTTCGAACTGCTTTTTTGTAGTGGTCTTCCACTCGGACGTCTCGACTCCCCCGATATGGGGCAGCACCTTGACCGTGCCGTTGTGGCCGACCGTGACCTCGGGATCATCCCCGCGCTGATTCTCGTCGGTCATGGTGATGGTGAAGATTTGTGCTTTCTTCTCCTTCTTCTTCAGTTCGACGGTGAAATGCTGCGCGGGGTGACGTACCTGGCGAGGCGGACCGTCTGGTTCGAATGGGTCAGGGTCGTCGAAGGTCACGAGAGTGAACTTCCCGTAGCCCTTCCCGTCCTGATTCACAGTGAACCTGATGAGTCCATGGTTCTCGCCATGGACTCCTATCATCAGGAAACTCTCACGCTGCCCCTTGCCGGGGGTGGTCTCCTTCTGTGCGGCTGCCGCGCCACACCCGGCCAGGAGCGTGATGATGACGACGGCCATCGCGGCACGAAGGCTCTTGAGGTGCTTGTCTCGCATGGTCCTCATATCCTTTCGTCATGAAAGGTACGCGGACCGGATTCTGAGCACCGGCTCCGCGCACTGCCTGAAAAGGCGTGCCCGAATGCCGGGCCGGATTCTTATTTATCTTCGCCCAGAAGTATTGCAAATCGCGCCTGAGTGTGCAAGGCGGTATGTCGTATCGCGGGAGCCCGGGGCGTTCGCTCACGGTATTTCCGCCATCTTTTCGGAGCGGAATCGGTCACTTTCCCACCCTGCTCGCGTCGACCCAGCCGGCCCATGAGATCTCGCCCGGGGGGTAGTCGAACTCGATCTTGGAGACGTCGCCGGTCCGGTTCGTGTGCACCATGTAGCCGTCGGCCAGCTGCATGGCGACATGCCCGGCATCGGGCATGACCAGATCGCCTGGCTTGACCTTGCTCGCGGGGATCCGGCGCATCCAGCTGACTTTCTGCAGGGTATGGGTGTTCGGCGAAGCCCCCCGGTACAGGTTCGGGATCGCCCCGCTGTTCCGGTAGGCCTTGGAGACGAAGCTGGAGCAGTCGGCGTAGTTGGCCTGATCACGGATTCCGGGACACATGCAGTACGGGATGCCGAGATGGCGCAGCGCCCATTTGATGGCCTTCGCGGCCTCCGGTGTGCGGGCGCGGGCCACCGAATCGACGCACAGCTTGTGGATTTTGATGTCCTTCCTGTCGCCGTCCCGGAAGAGTTTTCTGGAGTTGTTGGCGGCAGTGTCCTTGGGGCAGCCGTCCGGCCCCACCGTCACCTGCACCGAATCGTCACCGGAGCCCTCGCCGCTGGCCAGCGAGCCGATGAGCTTGCCGGCGCTGTCGAACGGGGTGATGACGCCGCCGAAGAACCAGGCGTACTCGACGGCGATCTGGCCGAGCGAGAAGGTGCCGTCCTCGACGGAGCCGAGCCGCGACCACGCCTCGGTGGCGTCCCGGGCGACCGGCGCGCCGACCGGCTTCAGGGGGCGCGGGGCGAGCCGGGGGAGGGCGAGGGGGTCCTTGCCGGGGATCGGGGCGGTCTTCTCGTTGAGGTTCTCCCTGGCCTGGTAGTAGCCGGCCAGGCCGTTGATGTTGGCGTCATGCGCCCCGCCCGACAGGCCGACGGCCACCTGAGCCAGCGCCGAGTTATAGCCGGGGGTCCGGGCGTCGGCCTTGCAGGCCGGATCGCCGCCCGGTTCCTCGATGCCGTGCGCGCGGAGGATCTCCTCCAGCTTCGGCTGCCACCTGGCTTGGACGTCCTCGTCCTCCGGAGCCTTGTCAGCCAGTTCCGCGAAGGCCGAGGCGTGCGGGCCTGCCGCGGTGAGGAATTCGGTCATCACCTGGTTGCAGGCGTCCGATGGCTGGAACGACCCCTGCCCCGGCCCGATCTTCGAGAAGAGCTTCATGCCGGTGCCCGTGGCGATGCCGAGCTTCTGCCAGCCACCGACCATCGGCTGGTAGGGGCCGAGGTCGCGCCGGCGCTGCTCGGGGGGCTCCTTCTCGACGGAGAGGACGAGCCTGGCAGCGGTCGCGATGTTCTTGTCGACATCGCAGCGGTCGGCCAGGCCGGCGTCGCGCGCCTCCTGCTTGGTCATCGGGAAGATGCCCTGGCGGTCGTCCTCGTCGTCGTCGCACTCCTCGGTCTTCCACTTGCCGGCGCCGTAACTGACCGACACCGCCTCGTTGACGAGGGTCTTGACGGCGGCGGTCCGGTCGGACTCGACGCGGTACTTGAACTTGCCCTTCTCGTACACGCCGCCGGTGACCAGGTGGAGCTCCGAGAGGCGGTCGGCCTCGCAGCGCCAGATGAAGATGATCTTGAAGCTGATCGACCAGGACTGGTAGAGGCCGTCCGGCGGCGGCACCGTGCACGGCGCGTCGAGATTGGAGTTGCGGTCCACGAAGATGCCGGAGGTCTCGATGACCCGGGTCCAGTATTTACGGGCGTTCTTCAGGTCCTTCTTCTTCCGCCCATCGGGGTTCCATTCGGGGGCTTCGGGGTCCCCGTGCACTCTTCTTGCCGCCCTGACCAGTTGCTTGGCGACGAAGTTCGACGCGTCGCACGGGCTCTGGGGATCGAGGCCGTCGTTCTCCATCTGACCGGCCGCCGCCGGGCTGAGCAGGTACGGACCGGTGCCCTGGCGGCCCTTGCCGCCGATGGGCTCGGAGGGAGGATCGACGACGCAGCCGTCCGCGAAGACGCCCGGGCCCCGGCCGCCGGTCCCGCCGTCCTGCGCTCCGTCGCCGCTGGTCGCAGCGCCGGCCGCGACGCCCTGCGCTCCGGCCGGCGGTGAGGCCGGGTTTCCGGGCTCCCGCCGGAACCCGGACCGCTGGGTCGAGGGAGCCGGATGCCGCTCGGCTGCGTCCCGCATCTTCTGCATGATGCTGTCGACGTACTTCCAGATCGGCGGGTTGCCTGCGCAGGCGTCCTTGGGGCAGCGGCCCCAGACCCGCGGTGAGGCGGCCGACGCCGGGTGGAAGTGGGCGGCGGCGACCTGCTGCCATTTGTGGTAGTTGTTCCACTTCTTCCGGATGTCCTCGCGTGCCCTGCGGTCCTGCACGCTCGGCGGAGCCTGGCACGCGGTCTGGTACCCCATGTAGTCGCGCTTCGTGCCGCGCCAGGTGGTGCCGAGGTACTGGTAGGCGCCACAGGCACCGGAGATGGGATTCACCGCCTTGTAGTTCGGCTGACCGGACCCGCCACCGGACTCGTGCAGCCGCAGCGCGTACAGGAACCAGCCGAACTGGGAGCGAAGCGGGCCGGCGGGCGGCTTCACAGCGCGGGAGGGGTGGCTGGAGGCGTCCACCGTGGCGGTCGACCCCGGGACGTCTCCGCCGATTCCCTTGATCGGCCCGGGCCCGGCGCCGCCCGTGATGGGCCCGAGGTCATCGCCGCCACCACCGCCGTCGCCCGCCGTGGGCATCGGCTTGACCTTCCGCCCCGGGTCGCGGTCGATGTTGTCGTACGGGCTGTAGCGGGCGAAGTCGGTCTGCCTGGCGACGAGGCCGCCCACGACGGTCCACGGGACGAGGGCGTAGTCCTCCGCTCCGGAGCTCGCCGCCCGGTCGGTGCTGCGCTTGAGGACTTTCATCCACCCCTCGGGGATGTATTCCGCGACCTTGGCGTCCGATTTCTCGTCCGGCTGGCTCTGGAAACCGGCGAGCGACATTCCGCCGCCGAGCACGGCCACCATGAGCAGCAGCACGACGAGCCCGAATGCGGGCAGCACCACCATCGCTTTGCGCGCGGCCGGGGTACGAGGGGCATGGAACCGGGACGAGCGCCGCTTCCGTCCGGAGGACGGGCCGCCGTTGGCCGGCTTGACCTTGATGGCCGCCTCGCCGCGGAGCTTCACCCGATCGGGGTGGGGCCGCCGCCGGTCGGGAGCGGACCTGCCCGGCCGTACCCGCATGCGCGGGTGCCGGCCTGCGATCGCCATCCGCACGCGCCACCGGGGTCCCCGCCCGCCGCCGTCAGCGCCTGGCGCGTGGCCGCCGTGCCGGCGGTCCTCGCCGCGGGCCGCGGGGTCCAGGCGCGGGGCCGCGCCCCCCTTCCCTCGCCGCCCGGACGGGACCGGTGGCTCGAAGCCGCCTTCCTCCTCGTCCTCGTCCCCGGACCCCGCACCGTCCGCGTCCCCGGCCCTGGCGGCTTCGTCCCGCTTCCGCTGCTGCTCGAGCGGATTGACCGCGCCCTGCTGGAGCGCTTCCGCCGCGCCGGGAGCGCCACCGGGCCCGGCGGTGCGGGACGACTGCCTGGCGAGGATCTCGGCCACGTCGGGGTTCCGCTGCAGGGCGGCCACCACACGCGGATCCACGTCGGAAAGGGGCCTGACGGCCCCCGGCCGGCTCTCGAGGTCGCGCCGGGCCTCGGCGTCGCCCCCGGCCTCGTACTCTTCGTCCTCTTCGTTCACGCGTTACCTCGTAGAGCCGGCTCCGCTGGAGCCCCAGGTCAGGTCCGGTGCGGATCGATACCGCGCTCGCGTTGGACGGTCCACCGTTCTCCTCGAGACGCAAGAGCCTTCATCCCGACCTGGGCCGAGCCCGGGGTGCTTCTGAAGCGCCCTAGCCGGCCCGGATCGCGTAGCCGTTCATCCCGAGCTCGACCACGAACCGCGCGGTCTCGGGCCTGGCGCCTCCGCCCCGCGCGATCCGCGCGCTGAACCGGTACTGGGTGTTGCCGGTCGCCGCGGGGTCCTCCACGGTGACCTCACCGACCACGACCCCGTGCGGGGACGGAGCCGTCGGGGCGGGCCGTTCGGCACCGGCGAACGGGATCCCCGCCCAGTTCCCGGTCGCTCGGGCACGCGCCGCCGCCAGGGCCACGTTCAGGGCACCGGCGGGGACGACCGCCGTACCGCCACCGGTGATCGGCACCCGCGTCGCGGCGGTGGAGGCGAAGCCTTCGGCCGACGTGCCCGTCGGGACGCCTGCCGGAGGGGACGCCGGCGGGACGGGTGCCGCGCTCCCGTCTCCCGGGGCAGGGGGCGCGCCGAGGCCGGGGGACCCCAGCGTTTCGGGCGCGTACCGAGGGGCGTCGTCCCCGGCGGCCGCGGCGCCGCCGGGGGACCGGTCGTCGGCGAACACCGCGCCGGACACCAGCATCACCACGACGGCGACCACCCCGAGCCATGCCGCCGCGTCCCACCATTCGGGCAGTTCGGCGCTGTTCCACGGGCGCGGCCGACGGCGAAAGCCCTGACGGGCGTAATCGGTGATCTTCGCCATTCCGGTGACCGTCGCCGGCAGGACCCGATGCGCAACCCGCCCACCGGGCCGAAAGGTCACGATCGGGCGTGGCCGCCGGGACGAAACTCCGCACGATCCCCGGTATGAGCGAGGAGGAGGCGGTGACGGGCCCGGCGATGCTGGCCGCGACCAACATGCTGAAGTTGCCGCCGGCGGTGATCGGCAGCCTGAACGAGCAGTTCACGCTGCCCCGTACCGTCAAGTTCACCACGCTCTTCGCGATCCTGCTTGGGGCGATCGTCGGGTTCCTGCTGGCCTTCGCCGTCCTGGGCCCGGGATTGGACGCGCTCATCTACGGGCCGGTGCTGGGCGGAGGAGCGGGGTGGGTGGGCGTCAGTTACTCGCCCCTGCAGGGCGAGTCGCTGGCCAAGTGGCTGGGGCTGCAGATCATCGGCACCCGCCGCCGCAAGCTGATCCTCGACGGGCGTCCGGTCCGCCTGTACGTGGGGATCGCCCCGCTCCGGCGCACCGCCGCCGGCACCGTCCGGATGCTGCCCGGCGGCGTGCCGGTGGACGCCGTCCGCTGGGACGCCCGCGGCGTCCCGCAGCAGGAGATGCCGGGTGCCGACCGGTTGCCGCCCACCGCTTCGCGCCGGAACCGCGGGCTTACCGCGTCCCCCCGGCTGGCCGGCGGGCGCGACCCGCGCCGGCGGCGGCACTGACACGAAACGACAACTTGCGCATCGGTGCGACCGCCGCACTGTTTCCGCAGAGGAAGCGACAAGCCAGAGCTCGAACCTCAAGGAAACCATTGCCAGAGCAGTCGCCCACGCGCTTCACCATGGTGCCCGCCCGGCGTTCCAGCGAGCCGACCGCACGCCGGCGCGCCAGGAGGATCCTGGGCGCGCTCTTTCTTTCGGCGAGCCTGAGCGTCGTCGCCGTGATGATGAGCCTGGCCAAGGAGAGTGCCGAGCCCGATCTGTCATCGGTCGACCCCGAGGGGCGTGACGTGGCCTACGCGGCGGCGGTGAACTTCCTGGCCGGGGCCCGGCAGGACGTGCCGCACGCCGACACGTTCGACCCGGAGGCCGCCATGAACATGCCGGGCGACAAGCCGCGCGCCCCGCTGGACTACCGCTCGCTGGGCTGGGTCGGGTTCACCCCCCAGCGCTTCGGGTCGGAAGAGGTCGGCTTCACCGAGTTCGAGGTGCACCACTTCCTCGTCGTCCTGGACCCCCCAGCCGTGACGCCTCCGCAGGGCCCGAAGTCCCCGAGTCCGCAGAGCCCGCCGCGGAACCGGGGCTCGCAAGACTCGCCGCGGTCCCCGGGCCCGGGGACCGGCGGCGGTTCACCGGCTCCTTCGGGGCAGCCCCGCCCGCCGCAGGCGCCCGCTCCTTCCGGTTCCCCGGCCGCCCCCTCGGGCTCCCCCGCTCCCGGCGGTGCCGGGGGGACCCCCGCGCCGCCGCCCGGGACGAACGTGCTCCAGCTGGACGTGCCGGTGCTGCTCGACACCAAGGGACCCCGCCTGGCCGCCGCGCCCGCCTTCGGGACCTGGAAGAACGGGGACCGCGGGGCGAACGGCCGTGGCGACTACAGCAACTACAGCACCCTGGCCACGGAGGTCAGCGATGCGGCGAAGAACCAGATCCTGCTGTGGGCGAAGGCGTACGCCACCGGCGATGCGGTGGGCCTGCTCGCGATCACCGGCGACCAGAACAGCGGCCACAGTTACGTGGGGCTGTCGGGTTTCACTCTCCCGGACTCGCCCGAGGCCGTCCAGATCCTCTCGGCCATCCGGGCCGCGAACGACCAGCTCATCGTCCGGGTGCGGGTGCGGCTCGCCAGGGCGGCGACAGGCGGGAACGACGCGGCCGGGCAGTTCACCACCTTCGCGGACTTCGATCTGCTGGTGGGCGGACGGACCGGAGCCCAACCGCCCATCCTCGCCTGGGGCCCCGCCGGGTCCGCGGCGGAACTGGAGCCCTACTCCAACGCGGTGGGCGATTGACCGGCTGCGCGACCGATCAGAAACGCACAACACGGAGGCTCAAGAATGTCGGTCACGGGATTGCTCATGACAGTGTCCGCGCAGGCACTGGCACCACCCGACGGCAGTGAGGGGGCCGACACTTTCTTTGAAACCGACATCGGCGAGGCCATCGTCAAGCTCTGCGGCGCCATAGCCGTCGTCATCATGCTGCTCGGCATTTTCCGGATGGTCCGGGGCATGGGCCGGGGCAGGCCCGTCGAAGCCTTCAGGGCACTCGGCTTCGGACTGGTCATCGGTGCCCTGCTCTTCAATCTGAGCATCACCGTCGATGCCGCGCAGGTCGTGGCCGATCTTCTTAAGAAACTCATGGAGAGCATCACCGAAATCGGCGGGCTCTCCAAGAAAGAGTGAACCATGTCGAACCCCCTGGGGCCGGAGTTCGGCCAGCCTCGGCGTGACGAATCGTCCGACGAGTTCGGGGCCTTCTTCACCGCCCTGCTCACACCGGTGGTCGCGTTCCTGCTGTTCCTCATCGTCCCGGTCCTGCTCGCGGCGGCGCTGTTCTACGCGCTGCGCCGGGTGCTGCAGCGCCGGGACTGGGCCATTCTCCTGCTGGCGGGCTTGGCCGGATTCGCTCTCTACGCCCGGGACAACGCTTACGGGTACGGCTACTGGATGGCCAGCTTCGCCGGACTCGGGCCGGGGAGCCCGCGGGAGGTTCCGGTCACCGCGCTGCTGTGCATGGCGGCCGCGATGGCGGGCTGCGCCGGCCTCATCTTCGGCCAGGCCATCGGTTCCCCCGTCTCCGCGTTGAGTTCGCTGCTGCGGCTGAAGAAGAAGATCATGGATGTGCTCGACGGCGCGTGGTTCCGGCGCAAGGAGATGGTCGATGACGGGCTGACACCGCGGCAGGGCCGCCGCGAGATGCTCAGGAAGCGGGTGGAGAAGCGGGTGCCGCTCAGCCTCGTCCCCGCGGTGCGCGGCCCGTACGCCACGGAGAAGGCCCGGCAGACGCCGCTGAAGGCCAAGGCCGTCCCGCTCGGGCTGGGCTCCAGGGACCGGCCGGTATGGCTGAGCGTCCAGGAGATGGGCATGCATGGGGCGGTGGTCGGCTCCACCGGCAGCGGCAAGACCGTCACCCTGATGTGGCTGATCGGCGCCGCGCTCGACATGGGCTACGACGTCACCGTCCTCGACCTGAAGGAGGACACCCAGCCAGGCGGCCTGCGCGACTTCGTGCGCGCCTACGGGCGGATGCACCGCGTGCCGCTCCAGGAGATCGCGCTCGCCGACGAGCAGCCGGCGTTCTGGTTCAACGTGCTCGACGGCATGTCGCCCGACGAGGCGTTCGACACCGTCATGACGCTGGTGGAGTTCGACGACGCGTACTGGCAGGCGCTGAACCGCAAGATCCTGCAGCAGGTGGTGCAACTGGGCCACCAGGCGGCCGAGGTGGCGCCGAGCCGGTTCCACCCGCCCACCATGCTCGAACTCGGCAAGATCATGGAGCACGGCGCCAGAATGCGGGACGCCGTCCGGGATCGGGTCCAGGTCGTCGACGCGGTGCACGGCACCGGCTACTGCCTGCAGCGCTACACCAACGTGCTCCGGCCGTCCGCGGACGAGGGCAAGTCCGCGGCCAGTTTCGGCACCAAGCTGACCGGCCTGTACGACTCGTCCGCGGGACGGCGCATCCTGGTCGGCGGGGAGGGCCGGCGGGCGATCGACGTCCGACAGGGCGGGCTCACCTACATCGGCCTCAACTCGCTCGGGCAGCCCGACATGGCCAAGATCCTTTCGTCCTCGGCGCTGCAGCGGCTGTCGGTGTACGCGGCGCAGCGCATCCAGGGCCGCGCCCCCAAGGACCGGCCGCGGCTGATCGTCGTGGACGAGGCCAACTTCATCCACCGGGAGATCGCCATGAACATGCTGGCCCGGGTCCGGGGCGCGCTGTTCAGCATGATCCTGTGCACGCAGGGCCCGACGGATTGGATCGACAAGGACGGCGACGACTGGTCCCGGTTGACGCAGAACATCAACTGGCTGGTCGCGATGGCCCAGTCGTCGCCGGAGTCCGCGGAGAAATGCGCCGACTTCCTCGGCATGCGCGACAACGGCAAGTTCTCCGAGCGGGTCGGTGAGCACGGGCACCCGCTGGCGTACCAGACCATGGACGAGGAGGAGTACGTCGTCGATCCCAAGGAGCTGCGGGACCTGGGCACCGGAGAGGCGTACCTCCGGGTCAACAAGCCGCGCAGCAGGGTGGAGTACGTCGTGATGCCGATGCGCCGGCAGGAACTCGACCGCTACTCGCCGCCTGACCCGTACGACCTGCCCGGCCGGCACGAGCTCACGGCCGCGGCCATGAGGCCGCCTCCGCAGCGGCGGGCACCCGAGTGAGAGCCACACCCGAGTCGGCGCCCGCACCCGAGCGCTCTCCGGGCAGGCGCTCTCCGGGCAGGCGCTCCCGGGGCAGGCGCACCACCCGCGAGCGCGTCCCGGGCGAGCGTGCCCGCGGCGGACCTGCGGTCACGCCCGCGAAGGAGGCGCCGGATCCACCGGGGCGATCGGGCCGGCGATCGCGAGCGCGGGCGGTCGCGGTGGAGACCGCGGTCGTCGTGCTGCTGGGCACCGTGCTGGCGGCATGCTCCCTGGTGCTGCTCGTCCGCGGGTCGCCAGGGCCCTTCAGGGCCGGGATCCCGGAGCTGGTCACCGCCTGCGCGGCCGGCTTCGTGGCCGCCGCGGTCATCCGGGTGAACGTGCGGGTGCACCGCCGGTGGAAGCTCACGCTCGGCCGCTTCACCGCGGCAGCCGCACTGTGCGCCGTCTCCGCGGTGGCGGGCGCGCTGGTCGTGCTGGTCCCCGGCGAATGCCCGGGCGATAAGTTCGCCGCAGGGCGCTGCGGGGTGCGGGAGTCCTCCACCTGGGGAATGGCGGCCGGGCTCGGTGCCGTGGTGAACTTCTCCCTTGCCGGCTTCGCGCTGGGCCTCTACCGGAGCGTCCGGGACGTCCTCCTCGACGGCTCGGCGCAGGCTGTGGACGGGCTCAGAGCGCTCAAGCGCATCCGGCGCGAGCGTGCCGGACGGAGCCGGGGGAAGCGACCGCGCGGCGGCGCCTGATCAGTTTCAGGGAACGGCCTTCATGTACGAGATCGGGTGGCCCGGCGGCTACGTCACCAAGCAGAAACGGCTCCGGCTCCAGGAGGGGGCACTCTACGGGGCCGGGACGGCGGCGCTGGCGGCGGTGTCGCTCTGTTCCCTCGTGAGCACGGTGACCGTAGCCGACCCGGCCCTGCTGCGGGGGCTGACCGCGGTCACCGCGGCGGGCACGGCGGCGGGATGCCGCTTCACCTGGACCCGTACCGCGCGGGCGCTGCGGCAGGCACGCCGGTACGCCATCGGAGCGCGGTCCGAACTGGAGGTGCGGAAGGCGGTCCGGCGCACCGCGTCGATCGCGGCGGCGTACGAGCTCATGCTGGGCGGTCGCGGCGGTGACTGCGACGTGGTGGTCTTCACCCGTGACTGCGGTGCCGCGGCGGTCGAGGTGAAGACCGGGCACGGCAAGGTCGAGGTCGAGGACGGCGCCATGCGGGTCGGCCGGCGGGTACTGCACGGCAGTCCGGTACGGCAGGCGGCGAACCAGGCCCGCAAGGTGTCGCGCAGGCTGGGGCGCAAGGCGGTGCTGGCGGTCGTGTGCGTCCCCGGGATGACCAACCGGCCGTTCGTCGTCGCCGGGGTGTGGGTGTGCGGCACTAAGGACCTCGGACCGGTGCTGGCGCAGGCGCCGCGCGTCTTCGCCTCCGCCGCCGAAGCGGAACGGACGATGGAACGGCTCGGGCGCGCGAGCCCGGGCCAGGGCGGCACACTCTAAGGCAACTGGGGATGCCAGGCCCCCGACGAGATCACCAGCAGGGCCGCCAGGCAGGCCACGAGTACGGTGACGACGGCGGGAAGGCCCGGCCGCGGCATCGGGATCCCGCGGCCGCGCCGCACGGCACCCGCCGGACCCTGGTCGCCGAGGCCGGTGTAGTCCGTGTGGTCGGTGTACTCGAGGGGGCCGTCCAGGTAGAGGTCGTCCTCACCGGTGCCGTCATCGACGAACCATGCACCCTGCCGCCCACCGGCAGGAGCATTCGGAGCTGTGCCGGGAGGGGCGCTGGGAGCCGTGCCGAAAGGGGGGCTCGGGTCTGTGCCCGGGGGCGCGTCCATAGGGGTGCCGGATGAGGCGGGCGACGGGTCTCGCCTGGGCGTCACCGGCATTCCGTTCCACCAGACCTCGCCCTGCTCACGCCCGCCGGCTCCCCCGCTCCGCCCCTCGTCCTGCGCCGCCGGCGGCTGGCCTGGCTCGCCCGCGGCGGGCTCGTCGGTGTCGTCGACGATCCACGGGTGGGCGTCCTCGTTCCCGGGGTCTCCAGTGGCCGTTGGGGGGACCCGCCCGGTCTCCGGTGGCCGCTCGTTGTTGGTCATTTCCGCCTTCCGGCTCCCGCTGAACCCCTTCAGCCGGCGTCCGCGGGGGCTCGCTCTGCTTCGCCGGCGCCTTCGCCGGATCTGCCGCACGCCCTTCCGGGACAGGCCGAGCTGCTCGCCGATGACGCGAAGCGGCTGCTCCGGACTTGCCGCCCAGCTCGAACCGGCTTGTCGGAATACCGTTCCCGGGGATCGAGGTTCGGCAACCCCTGGCTGCCGGCCACCCCGCAGGGTGGAGCCGGGAGGGCGCCGACCAGCTCGTCGGATCGGCGTTCCAGCGGGCGTGGTCGAGCAGCCGCTGCATCCCGTCCGGAGTGGCGTCCCCGGCGAACTCCGCCAACACAGCGGGGAACGAGGAACGGGTTGCCGATTCGCGCGTGTCCGGACTCTTAGACATAGGGGATGTCGAGGTCGGCGAATCAGCGTCTAGAGCGCTGGACGAGACCAGGCGAGAGCTCCCCGCCTGCGAAACGGAGGAACACGACGGTGCAGACGATCCTCGGCGACCTCGGGCTGGAGTCCCCGCTCGTCGGGACGACGGTGACCGCGCACATCACGTCGATCGGTCCGGACGGGTTCCGGTGCGCCGTCTACGATGTGGGTACCCTGCGCCCCCGCGACGCGCTCCTGCCGCGCTCGGAGGCGTACAGCCTCCCCGAAGAGGTCGCGCCGCCCGAACTGAAACCCGGCGACACCGTCATCGCCCTCGTCGTCGACGTGGCCGAACCGGGCCCGCGGGGCACCGGGCTGCTCATGCTGTCGGCGCTGGCGCCGGAGCTGGCCGGGCTGCTCCTGGCGGGATTCACCGACGAGCTCCTCACCGGCAAGGTGGTCATCAAGAACATCGCCAGGGTCGCCGGCACCAAGACCAAGATCGCCGTGGCTCCCACCGTCAAGGGTGTGGACGCGCGGGGGGCCTGCATCGGCCGCGGCGCGAGCCGGATCAAGAGCGCCGAGGCCCTGCTGAACCGCGGGTACGGCAGGGAACGGTTGGAGATCATCGAGTACTCCAGCGACCGTGCCGTCTACCTGGCCAACGCGATGAACCCGGTCCGGGTCACCGATGTCCTGGTGGAGGGGGAGAACGCGATCGTGACGGTCGAAGAGCACCAGCTGTCCGGCGGCATCGGCGAGGGCGGCCTGAACGCCGAGCTGGCCGGCCGGCTCACCGGGCTCTACATCCGGATCGTCAAGGTGGGCACCGACATGCGCGCGGAGATGGACCAGCTCGTGGCCGACCGGGCCGCCGCACATGCCGCATAGCAGCGCCGCGGCCCGCTTCGAGATCAGGTTCTCGCCGGGCTCGCGGTGCGGCCGGGAGACGGGTCCGGCGAACATGCGGACGCCGGCGGCACCGACACCACCCTGACCGGCCGCCGGGCACTCGCGCGACAGCCGCGATGCCACTGGACCGGGCGGCGGGGAGAGGTGAGCAGAGTGATCCGGCGACGGCTGGGCTTCGGCGCGATCTGCTTCCTGGTCGCGCTGGGCGTGCTCGGGGTGCGCTCCTCGCCGTACTACACCGTCGGGCCCGGCCCGGTGGTCCGGATCGGCGGGCAGGCGCACGGGTCGTGGGCGGTCACGACGGTCCGGGTGCGGGACGGCAACTGGTTCCAGTGGGCGGTGGCCAGGGTGCGCGGGGAACGCTCGGTCCGCCGCACCGGCGGGGAGGGCGACGGCGGCCCGTCACCGGCGATGGCGCGGTCGATGCGCGTCTCACAGACCCGGGCCGCCCTGGTCGCGTCCCAGCTCGCCGCGGGCAGGGCCCCGATCGGCGGTGGCGGCCTGCAGGTCACCCGCATCCTCGGAGACGCCGAAGCGGCCGGCCGTACCGGCCTGCGTCCCGGCGACATCGTGCTGGGCCTCGACGGGAGGCGCGGCCCCGTCCCGCTGCGCACGGAGACCGACCTGGAGGCCGCGGCCGCCGAGGACACCGACCTGCGCGTGCTCGTCGCTCCCCGGGCACGCGGTGGCACGATGGGCCGCGTCCGGGTCCAGCGGATCCCCGCCGGGCGGCTCGCGGATGTACGGGCCGATCCCGCCGCCGTGGACGCCGTGACCTACTCGCTGGGCGCCGTGCAGGGACCGTCCGCCGGGCTCATGCTGACGCTCGCCCGGCTGGACGCGCTCACCCCGGGCGAACTGACCGGTGGGCGCCACGTCGCCGGGACGGGCGGCATCGGCCTGGACGGCGCCGTGACCCGTGTCGGCGAGGTCACCGGGAAGGTCCGCGCCGCGATCGCCGCACACATGGACGTCTTCCTCGTCCCGGCCGTGCAGAGCGCCGAGGCGGCGCGGGCGGCCCAGGGCAGCGCCATCCGCATCGTCCCGGTGCGCACCGCCTCCGACGCCGCCGCCTGGCTCACCGCGACCGGCGCCACCCGGAACTGACCGTGAGCCGCAGCTGGGGCCCGGTGGACATCACGGCCCAGGGCCGGCCCGCAGATGCTGCGGTTCGGACGTACATCATCGCCTCATCGAACTGGGCGTGGAGCCACCAAAATGCCGCGCCCGATTCCGGCGGCTCGCTGGCCGATCGAGCTTCCTCCGGGACTGTCCCTGTCGTGGTGCTCAACGAGAAGGCACCACGTGACACAAACGAGAACACAAAAAGGAAGAGGGACTCTCATGTCCGAAATCGGTGGCACGGGCGAGGTAGCGCCCGACCATGAAGAACTGATCGCCATACGGCGGTATCTGCACGCCAACCCGGAGTTGGGGTACCAGGAGTTCGGTACGACCGAGCGTCTCCGCGCTCGGCTGACAGCGGCTGGGCTCGAGCCCAAGCTCCTGCCCGCGGGCATCGGGCTGTTCTGCGACATCGGTCCGGATCGCGGTCCGATCATCGCGCTGCGTGCCGACATCGACGCGCTGCCGATGCAGGACGAGAAGAACGTGCCGTACCGGTCGAAGGTGCCGGGTGTGGCGCACGCCTGCGGGCATGACGTCCACACCGTCATGGTGCTCGGCGCGGGACTGGCGCTGGCCCGGCAGGCCAAGGATCTGCCAGGCCGGGTCCGGCTGCTGTTCCAGCCCGCCGAGGAGATCCCCGGCGGTGCCTGGGACATCATCCGCGCCGGCGGCATCGAGGGCGTGGAGCGCATCTTCGCGCTGCACTGCGACCCGTCGCTCGAAGTCGGCCAGGTCGGCCTGGTCACCGGCCCGATCACCGCGTCGATCGACGTGGTGGAGGTGACGGTCACCGGACCGGGCGGGCACACCGCGCGGCCGCACCTGACCGTCAACCTGGTACCTGCAGTGGCCGCGATGGTGAACCAGTTGCGCGCGGCGCTGCCGCGGGGAATCGACGCTCGCTCCAGCTTCAATCTGGAATGGGGAATGGTGGAGGCTGGTTCAGCGGCCAACGTCATCCCCAAAGAGGGATATCTCAAGGGCACCTTGCGTTGCCATGACAACGAGGTCCGCGGGAAGGCGCTGGAGATACTGAAGGAACAGGTACCCCAGGTGGCCGAGAAGTACGGGGCCGAGGCGGAGCTGACCATCGAGCGCGGTCTGCCGCCCACGGTCAATGATGCGACCTGCATCCAAACGGTGCGGGACGCCACCGGGCAGGTGCTGGGCCCGGACGCGGCCGTCTCCACTGAGCAGAGCATGGGTGGAGACGACTTCGGTCTCTACCTGAACCCGATCAAGGGTGCCTATGTCCGGCTGGGCGTGCGTACCCCGGGGGCGGCCAAGTACGACCTTCACCAAGGCGGCTTCGATGTCGACGAGGCCTGCATCGAGGTAGGCGTCAGCCTGCTGCAGGCCATAGCGTTGAACGCGCTCGCCCAGTGACAGGCTGAACGAACCACACGGGGCCCGGCTGACGGCCGGGCCCTTCCAGCGGCCGATGGCCGGACGGGCTGCCCGCTCGTCATAGGGATCCCCGCGCCGAGTCCCACATCGCCACCGAGCGACAGGCCCGCGGAGATGAGAAGAGGGCGCGGCTTGTAAACCACGCCCTCCCGTCATGTTGTTTTCTCAGGCTGCCACGCCTGATACCGAGAGGCTCCTCTCGAACAACTTCAGCAAGAGCTTGCGGTCCAGGTCTGGCGTGGCGTTTTCCGCGTACCAGCAGTTCGCTCTTTTTCGCTCAATCATGAACTCTTCGGTCCCATGCTTGAACAAGCGACTCTTGAACGGACTGCTCATCCCTGGTCGTGCCGTTATGTAGGCGCCGCGGAACCACTTATTGAATTCTTTGCGTCCCAGGACATATTGCATGGTGAGTGGGCGATCGTCGTGATGGTAAGCCTGCCCACCATCGAAGATCTCGCTCTCCACCAACGGACGGTGCCCTGACCAGGACATCTGTCCCTGCTTGATGTTGCGCCATTGCGGCAACTCATCGATGAGTCTCGCACGCATGATCGTGCCCGGCGGAATGACCCGCGGATCATTCTCCCCCTGGCTGGCATCCATGCCCCGCGCGGTGTTCATGGAGCGGAGTTTGTGCATGTTGAACGGAATACCGTACATGCCGATCCGCTCTTGTGAGAAGATCGGTGCCTTCCGGTCCCACCACAAGATCGTCGCTGATGCGCTGAGGATCAGCGGGGCGAAGAGCGGTCTGGATTCCCTGCAGATGTACAGATCCCAATCCCGCTTCTCTTTGCTGCGGAGCCACTCTGAGCCGATCTTCTTCGTGTCTGGTGCCGCGTTTAGAGCGTTCCAGAGTTTCTGGACGGCCTCTTCTCCTGTAAGCATGTATGCCTCGTTTCCTTCGTTGGGCACTGTCGACTACAGTGCCTCTCGCCCACCGGGGATAGTTCCGAGATGAATGTGAACCGCAACACTTCGCGATCGCGGCCGACGTGTGTCACATCGCCGGCGGATGCGAGCCCGCGACCCCGCGGGACGCAGGGTCGGACCGATGCGGGCCGCCTTCCTATCGGTTTGGTAGGGTCCTGCTCTCGATCTTCGTATCCCCGACGTATTCGCCGAGGTCGCCCCAGGTCCGAAAGCCGTCCGTTTCGATATCCGAGAAGGAGCGATGTTGCTGCGAGGGGCGCTGCCCTACATGCCGGTGGGCGGGCACGTCGGGATCGTGGATCCGGGCGTGGGCACGCCGCGCCGGCCGGTGGCGATCAAGACGCGGCGCGGTGACGTTCCGGCCTACCGGTTGCCGGAGGTATCGACCTCCTTCCACGGGCGCGATGTCTTCTCTCCGGCCGCCGCGCACGTCGCGGCCGGTGTGGACGCGGCGGAACTCGGGGCCGCCGCCGACCCGCTGCCGCTGGACGTCCCCGCCCCGGTCGCGGGCGATGGCGAACTGACCGCTCCGGTGCTGTACACCGACCGGTTCGGAAGTCTGGTGCTCGGCGCGGGGCGCGCCGACCTGGCGGCTGCGTTCGGCACGGTGGAGCCAGGCACTCCCTTAGATGTGGAGTGAAACGTTGCAGACGGGTCGTCCCGCGCGGTCCGCGCCCCGTTCCAGCGCACCTTCGGCAGCGTCGCCATCGCGGAGCCGCTGCTGTGGATCGACTCGTCCGGCTGGCTCGGCCTGGGCGTCAACCAGAGCCGGGCCACCGATGTCCTCGGTCTGGCCGGCGCGTGAACCCTCACCCTGCGCGCGGCTAGGCATGCTTGACCCGTCAACCCTCACTGCTGGAGGCATCCCCCCGTGATTCGCCGTCCCTTCGCGTCCGCGCTGCCCGGTGTCGTCGCGCTCGCGTTCGCCGTCACCGCCTGCGCTCCCAAGGACGAGGACTCCAACGCCTCGGCAAGTAAGAGTCCCGCCTCCTGCACCAAGGACAAAATGCCGCTGAAATCGGCCGGCAAGCTCACGGTCGCGACCGACAAGCCGGCGTTCGAACCATGGTTCAAGGACGATGACCCGTCCAACGGGCAGGGTTTCGAGAGCGCCGTCGCCTACGCGGTCGCCGGCCGGCTCGGCTTCGCCAAGGACCAGGTGGTGTGGAAGGTCCAGTCGTTCGAGTCGTCGTTCGCGCCGGGCCCCAAGACCTTCGACTTCGACATCAACCAGATCTCGGTCACCCCCGCACGAGAGAAGGCGGTGGCGTTCAGCGACGGCTACTACGACGTGCAGCAGGGCATCGTGGCGCTCGACGGCGGCCGGTACGCGAAGGCGACGACCGTCGCGGAGTTGAAGAAGGCGCGTATCGCGGTGCAGGTCGGGACGACGGCGCTTCAGGCGGTGCGGAAACAGATCGGACCCGAGGAGCAGCCGAAGATCTTCAACACGCAGATCGACGCGGTGAACGCGCTGAAGAACAAGCAGGTGGACGTGCTGGTGGTGGATCTGCCGACCGCCTTCTACGTCACCGCCGCGCAGATCGAGGGCTCGAAGATCGTCGGTCAGCTGCCGCCGTCCCAGGGGGGCGGTACCGAGCATTTCGGGTTGCTGATGGAGCGGGGCAGCGGGCTCGCCGGCTGCCTGAACCAGGCGATCGGGCAGCTCAAGTCGTCCGGTGAGCTGGCGAGAATCCAGCAGCGGTGGCTGACCTCGTCGGCCGGCGCGCCCATCCTGAAATGAGCGCGCCCGCGAAGGGCCAGACGACCTGGATCAAGAGCGAGCGGCAGCTCGAACGGGAGCGCCGGCGCCGCCGCGCCGCCGTCCGGTCCGGGTCGGTGGCCGCCGCCTCGACGATTTTGTGCGTCGCGCTCGTGGTCGCCGTGGTGGTGCGGTCGCCGGGCTGGCCGCGCGTGTCCGAGACGTTCTTCGACTGGGGCGAGTTCACCGGCGCGTTCCCCGACGTGCTGCGCGGGTTCTGGCTGAACGTGCGGATCTTCCTGGTCGCCGAAGTGGTGATCCTGCTGCTGGGGCTGCTGGTCGCGCTCGCACGCGGGCTGCGAACCCCGCTGCTGTTCCCGCTGCGGGCGCTGGCCGTCGCCTACACCGACGTGTTCCGGGGCATCCCGACGATCCTGCTGGTGTACCTGGTCGGATTCGGGCTCCCGGCGCTGCGGTTGCAGGGCGTTCCCGAAAGCCCGGCGGTGCTGGGCGGGTTCGCGCTCGTCCTCTCCTACGGCGCGTACGTCGCGGAGGTGTTCCGGGCGGGCATCGACTCCATCCACCCCAGCCAGCGCGCCGCGGCCCGCTCGCTGGGGCTGACCACGGCCCAGAGCCTGCGGTACGTGGTGCTGCCGCAGGCGGTGCGCCGGGTCGTTCCGCCGCTCCTCAACGACTTCGCCTCGCTGCAGAAGGACACCGCGCTGGTGGCCGTGCTCGGCCCGCTGGAGGCGCTCCGGCAGGCGCAGATCCACTCGGCCGACACCTTCAACTACACGCCCTACCTGGCCGCGGCGGTGCTGTTCGTCGTGCTGACGGTACCGATGGCCCGGTTCACCGACCACCTCGCGGCGCGCGCCGAACGCCGCCGCGCCCCCGGAGGCGGCCAATGAGCACACCGCTGCTGCGCATCGAAGGCGTGTGGAAGACCTACCACGCCCATCCAGTGCTGCGCGGCGTCGACCTGGACGTCGCGCAGCACGAGGTCGTCTGCCTCATCGGGGCCTCCGGATCGGGCAAGTCGACGCTGCTGCGCTGCGTGAACGTCCTGGAGACCGTCGACGACGGCGCGATCTACCTGGAGGACGACGACATCACCGACCCCGGTGCCGACCCCGATCAGCTCCGCAAGCGGATCGGGATGGTGTTCCAGTCCTACAACCTGTTCCCGCACCTGTCGGTGCTGGACAACATCACCCTCGCCCCCCTCAAGGTGCACAGGCGACCGCGGGCGGAGGCCACCGAACAGGCTCACGAACTGCTGAAACGGTTCGGCCTGGCCGACAAGGCCGGCGAGTACCCCGACCGGTTGTCGGGCGGCCAGCAGCAGCGCGTCGCGATCATCCGGGCCATGGCCACCCGTCCGAGCCTGCTGCTGCTGGACGAGGTGACCTCCGCGCTCGACCCCGAGCTGGTCACCGAAGTCATGGGCATCATCCGGGAACTCAAGGAGTCCGGCATGACGATGATCCTGGCCACCCACGAGATGGGATTCGCCCGCGACATCGCCGACACCGTCTGCTTCCTGCACGACGGCGTCCTCCTGGAACACGGCCCGGCCGCGCAGATCTTCGAGGACCCCAAGGAGCCCCGCACCCGCGAGTTCCTGCACCGCGTCCTGGAATCCCGCCGCCTCTGAACCGGCGGCCCCAGGTGACGGGCGCCGCCGATCCGAGGTGTCGGGCGCGGCGGATCCGGACGTGAGGGCCACCGCTCGGAGGCGATACGGGGAGCCGGCGACACCGTCCGTGGCCCGTGGACGGTGTCGCCGGCCCGGCAGCGGTAGCTCCAGGCGCGCGTGACGCGGCGCGTGAAAGATCACCTTCCTCGGGCGCCGGGTGCGCCCCGATCACGGGTGACGGAGCGCACGACCGTCCCTTTCTGGCAGTGACGACCTCATTCCACTGTCTGCTCGGCCTACCGGTGCCGGTCTCGCACTGTGCCGATCTTGTGATGTACGACCGTTCTCCGCCGGGCGTTATGCGCATGCCGCCCGCCTCGACACGGTCTTGATCGTGCTGGCTCGAGCGCCAGGACACGTCCGGATTCCACGGAACCCGGCGTGCCTGGCGCGATCGGTCAGGCACGCCGTGATCCACGGGATCACAGCCACCCCCCGTCCACGGGTCGGGGGGTTATCCAAGTGGAGCAACTATGGATCCTGTCGGTCTCGTGTTGGGCGAAGTCGCTCTCCACGAGTTCGCGTTGATTCCCGTGGCCAAGACCGTCCCACTCACGGGCGGGTCGGTAATGGCCGCGGTAGGCGCCTCGGGGCTCGTGATCTACTCCATGTGCCGAAAGAGGGTCCCCTTCCGGGAGCGCCTTCCCCTCTGGCCGATCATCAAGGAGAGGCCCAAAACCATCTGCCGCCTCGCGGTGGGATGCATCATCACCACTGTGGGGTATGCCCTCGGTATCCATTGGGCGGGCATCGGTGCAATGGCAACCATGACCTCGTGCGGTCTGCTCTGGTCCGCTGTCAGGAAAGTGCGGGTCTTGACCCGCATCAACCTCGTGCACATCGCGCTGCTGGTCATCGCCTTTGTGGGCGTGATCATCCTCAACAAACCGTGGGCGATGTTCGAGAACCCCCGCGAGGAAACGTTCTACGGTATCGTCTGCGGTATTCTGGGTGCCTGGAGTTACTACAACTACATCCGGTGCCTGTTCGACGATAGTGTTCCAGACCCGACGGAAAGGCTGAAAATTCTGACCGTGGCTAATGCGGTCTCCATTCCCATCCTCCCCTTCGCGGTGTGGGGGGCGAACCATCTCCTCGGAGGCGGGCACGCCGAGTTCTCACCGAAGGTGTTCGGCCTGGGCGGCATCTCGGGTGTCCTGTCGTTCGCGGTCCCGACGATCCTTGCCAGCGTGGCATCGAAAAAGATCGACGACTCGGTGGCGAGCAGGCTCTACCTGCTGGAAAGTCCGATCGCCAACGTGGTCGGCTTGGTGGGAAGCTCGCTCGGTCTGCTGAACGAGGTGCATTGGCCGGATGTCTGGAACTGGGTCGGCATGGGAATCGTGGTAGCTTCCATGGCCGTTTCCCTGAGCATCCCGCCCCCGGACGAGAAGCCGTCGCAAGATGGTCACCTCGGCAAGGACGGCGAGAAAGGCAAGAGCGCCAGTCCGGTCGGGCGGTAACGCCCGCCGGGCAGGCTGCTGGATACCGGGCTGCGGTACGCGTACCGCAGCCCACGACCTGACGATCACCCACCAGCGGGGAGGGGCCACCGCCCCTCTCCGCTATCGGTGGCCCCTTATCAGATAACGCGAGCCTGGGGTGCCCACCGAGGTCGTCCTCCCGGCACTGGCGCGCCCCGGCCGGAGGTGCACCGGAACCCGCCCCGGCCGACGGCGAGGACGGGGCGGGACAAGACACCGCCCAAGGCGACGGCCGCTGCGCTGGGTGGAATGCGTGCTCGACCCCGAACACGGCCCCGGCCTTAGCGCCTGCGGCGGGCCCGTCATTCGGACACGGCGACGTAGGGGGCGTACCCCTCGGACAGGTGGACCGATTCGGAGAGATCGACCGAGACGCCGGGGAGTGCAGCGTGGATCTTCTCGGCCATGGCGTCGCTGACGTAGTGGTGGTGCAGGTCGAGTTTCTTGAGATGGGTGAGCGGCTGTCCGGAGAGCAGCGCTGCGGCACCCTCATCAGACAGCATCCCCATGGCCAGGCTCAGCGTTTCCAGCCGGGCCACGACCGGCGCGCCGGCCACCGCCGCGGCGATCTCGTCCTGGATCTCGCTGTCCTCCAGGCCGAGGTGCCGCAGCGCGGGAAGCCGCGCGCCGCCCAGGATGGGCTCCAGATCGGCGACGGTGGCGTCGCCACCGTAGAGCCCGACCCCCAGCCACAGGTCCAGATGCTCCAGCCGCGGCAGGTCGCTTGCGGCCACCGCCCGGACCACCTCCCCGGGAAGGCCGCCGCTCTCGATCCGCAACGTCTTGAGCCTGTCGTGGCTCGTGGGGCGCAGGGCCAGCGAGCCGCTGCGGATGTCCAGCCGTTCCAGCCGGGGGAACGCCTCCAGCAGCGGCGTGACATCGGAGAGGTGGATCCACGACAGCTCCTGCTCCTCCGAGCTGACGTCCCCGAGGAACAGTGCCTCCAGCTGTGGCATCAGGTGCGCCGAGCGGGTCAGCAGCCTTACCGGATCCGGCTTGTGCTCCTCGTGGATCGCCCCCCAGTACCCGATGACCAGGGCAGTCACCTCGTACGTGTCGACCGTGTGCAGAAACCGTTCGAAGGCCGCCTGGAACGGCGTCTCCTCGTCACCGGCGACGCGCCAGGCCACGCCCTGCGCCGGGTCGCTCTCGTGGGCGAGGGCCCGCAGCCGTTCCGCGAAACGCCGGATCTCCGCATGGGTCTCGGTGTCCATCGCCGGGGAGTCGTGGACGAAGTCGCGCAGTTCCCGTTGGTACGAGACGCTCAGGATCTCGTCTTCCACGGTGTGATGCAGAATTTCCTTGATCGGCAGACCGGCGAAGAGCTGGCCATAGTGCATGGTCGGGGTCCTCTCCCAGCAATGTGCAGGTGCCGTTCTATCAGCCAGGAGGGACAGCGCCACGCGGCTGCGCGGCCCCGCCCTCTGGCCGCGCAGCGGCCCAAGCGCCGCCGCCCCTTGAAGATCCCTGCGGGAGGCACGTCTGACGATCCTCCCCTCCGCCGGACAGTCAGCACGTGGAAAAACGAAGAGAAAAGAGCGCGGCGGCTGCGGTGGCGTTCACGGCCGCCGCTGTGGCGGACCGTCGGGCGTTGGCTGGGGGAGGTGGGCGCGATGCGAAGCGCCGATCCCGTCCGGTCCTGCAGCGCCTGGGTCGGTCACCGCGCTCGGCCGGTGGTGGGCGTGCAATTTGGCCGGTCGGTGTGGCCGCAGCTGCGTAGGGTGCCTGCATAAGGTGTGGTTACACCTGGCGGCGAGAGGTACCGGCCCCATGAGGCTTGAACTCACCAACCACGAGGCCCTGCACGGGTGGGGCGTCGTGAACAACAGTGCCGCTTGGCATGCTCAGCGCAACCGCAAGCCCCCTGCGGCAGAACAGGCGGTCGGGGACATCCTCTTCAGGGCCTACGACTGCCGGACCGACACCACGACCACGGTCGAGCTCAGCAACGACGAGTGCGCGAGCTTTGCCGAGCTGGTCAGCGAACACATCGCGGCCTGGGTGAAGCGCGGCCAGGAGAACGCCGCCACACCTCACCTGCGCTCGCTGGTCATGAAACTGGGCGGCTGACATCCCCGCACCAGGCGGCCCGCAACGAAAGTTCCGCCTCGCCGATGCTGTCCTGTGGGCCGAGTACGACCAGGCGTGCCGTTGAGTACGCCGGTTGGACGGTCTGCTCAGGCGAAGGGCGGCGGCCCACTTCCGACCAGCGTGATGACGTCGGACCAGGCTTCGGAACCGCCGAGCGTGACCTGTGCCTCGCGGCCGTCGGGAAGTCTCAGCGTCCGGTCGTGCGGGTCCTCGGCATCGAAGTCGGTGATGGTCACGGTCCCGGACCACTCCCGCTGCTTCGCGCGCAGATCGACGTAGACCTCGACCTCGGATCCGCTGCTGCTGATCAGGGTGGCGGGCCCCCGGTAGCGGCTCACGACCGGATCTTCTCATCCAGGCTGCTGTGGACTGTATTCATGAAGACGCACCATAGCGTTGAGGTCGGACGTTCCCGGCCGTGCCGCTTCAATACTCGTCGCGTGGCCCGGCATTGAGCCGCGTTCACCGCGTACGAGACCGTCCTGTTCCCCGGGGCGCAGCCGCGGCCACCGAGGCGCGCGCGGCCACCGACGATGCGCCGCGCTGGATCGGATCCGCGACGTTGCGTGCGGCGCTGGACGCGGTGCTCCTGTCACCTGTGCTGGCGGAAGGCATCGGCGACGGATTCGTCGAGGGACGTGAGCTGCGTATGGATCTGGTCGATGGTGGACGGGGCCAGGCCCCCGAGCAGGCCGTGGGCTCGGCGCCAGTGCCGGTGGGCGCTCGCGTGGTCGCCGGCGAGGCGGTGGCAGGCGCCGAGGTGGGCGAAGGTGCTGGCCTCGCCGTACCGGTCCCCGAGCTCCCGGAACAGGTCGACGGCCTGCCGGTACCAGGGGACCGCCCCGGCGGGGTCGCCCATCTGGAGGTGGGTGTCGGCGAGGCATGACAACGTATGGGTCTCCGCGGAACGGTTGCCGGACTTCTGATGCAGGATCAGGGCCTGCTCGCACAGGTTGAGGGCCTGACGGTGGTTTCCCAGGCGGCCGTGGTGCCAGCCGAGGTTGGTGAGCGCGATGGCCTGGCCGGCCTGGTCGCCGAGCCGCTCGAACAGGTCGTGGGCGCGGCGGGCGGCGGCGAGCGCGTCGGCCTCCCGGCCCTGAATGGTGAAGACGAGATCGCGGTGGTAGTGCGTCCACGCCTGACCGGTGGGGTCGTCGTATGACCGTTCCAAGGCGGCGTCGAGGTTGCGGTGGGCGTCGTCGAAGCGGCCCAGGTCGGCCAGGGCCCAGGCCAGGTTGCGGTGCGCGCGGGTCTCTTCCACCGGGTCGCCCAGTCGCCGGGCGGCGGCCAGTGCGGTCCGCTGGGTCTCGGCCTGGCCGAGCCAGTGGCCCTGCCGTTGCAGGAAGACGAACAGCGGCCGCGCCAGATGGCAGACCTGCCGGTCCAGGCCCAGTTCGGCGGCGAGCTTCAGGACGGCGAGCAGGGCGGGACGCTCGGCCGTGAACCAGGCCATCGCCTCGTCCGGCCCCGCGAAGCCGGCGACGGAGACGCCCGGGAGGGGCGCGTCGGGGGCGACGATCTCGATGTGCCCGTGGAGGGGCAGCACGGCGGCGTGCGCGCTCTGGACGTAGTGGTCCACGATGCGGTGCCGCGCGGCCTCTCGGTCCGCGTCGTAGGCCTCGCAGAGTTCGGCGGCGTAAGCACGCAGCAGGTCGTGGCACGAGTAGTGGCCCGGGGGGTGCTCGGTGAGCAGGTTGGCGCGGGTCAGTTCGGCCAGGGGTGCCCGCAGCCGCGGGACCGGGACGCCTGCCAGGCTGGCGGCGCCGGTGACCGTGCTGCCGGGGCCGGGGTGCAGCCCGGCGACCAGCCGGTACAGCCGTGCCGCTGCTTCGCTGAGCGTCTCGTACGACCACGAGAAGATCGCCCGTACGTCGACGGCACGGTCCAGCGCGCCGAGGGCGTCCGCGAGCTCGCCGGCGAGGGCGCCCAGCGGGTGCCGGGGATGGATCGCGGCTCGGGCAGCGACGATCGCCAGTGCCAGAGGCAGCCCGGCGCAGCGGCGGACGATCTCTTCGGCGGCCTCGGGCTCGGCGGCGATCCGGTTCCGGCCGAGCCGAGCGGTCAGCAACCGCCGTGCCTCGTCCGGCGGCAGCAGGTCGAGGGTGAGCGGACGCGCGCCGTAAGTCATGACCGGTTCGGCGAGGTGATCCCGGCTGGTCACCACGACCAGGCAGCCGGGCGCGGCGGGCAGTAGCGGGGTGATCTGGTCGGCGTCGCGGGCATTGTCCAGCAGCACCAGCATGCGCCGGTCCGCCAGCAGGCTGCGATACAGCCCGGCCCGGGCGGCTGGGTCGTCCGGGATCCGGTGCGGCGGCACCTGAAGCGCGTCAAGGAGCCCGCGGATGGCTGCCTCTGGTGGTACGGCCTCTCCTGACGGGTCGTATCCGCGCAGTCCGACGTAGAGCTGACCGTCCGGGAATCGCCCGGCGACCTGATGCGCCCACTGCACGGCCAGCGTGGTCTTCCCGACGCCGGCCGTACCGGCGATCACCGCGATCAGCGGCGACCGGGATCTGGTCTCGCCCGGCGGGCCGAGCATCGCGTCCAGCGAAGCGAGCTCGGCCTCGCGCCCGGCGAATCCGTCGACGGCGGGCGGCAATTGCCTGGGCACCGCGCGTCCTTCGGACGGAGCGCCGCGGATCAGCAGGCTGGCGTGGGCCTGCCGCAGCTCGGGGCTGGGATCGGCGCCGAGCTCCTCGGCGAGCCGTCGCCGGATCGTCTCGTACGACGCCAGCGCCTCGGCGGGCCGGCCCGCTGATTCCAGGGCCCGCAGCAGCCGCAGCCAGAGGGACTCTCGCAGTGGATGCTGCTCGGCCAACTCGGTCAACTCGGCAAGGTCGGCCGACTCGACCGGCCTGGCCGGGTCGGGATGCGATCGGTTCGCGAGGTCCAGGTCGACCCGCCGCTCCAGCACGGCCAGGTATCGCTCGGCCAATGCCGGGGCAACGGAGTGCTCCAGCCAGTCCGATCGGATCCCGTCGAAGGGGGTGCCGCGCCAAAGTGCCTTCGCGGTGGCCAACCGGGACCGCTCGGCCACCGGATCCGCTGCCGCCGCGGCCTCATCGAGCAGGCGGCCGAAGCGGAGCGCGTCCACGTGATCAGGCTCGGCAGCCAGCAGGTAACCGCCCGGCCGGGCCGTGATCAGCTCCCTCCCGGCGACCCCCAGGGCATCGCGCAGCCGCCTGATATTCGTACGGACTCTGCCCCCCGGGTCGCCGCGCGCATCCATCCCCCACACCGCGGTGGCGAGCGTGTCCGCCGGGACGGTACGACCCGCCGACATCGCCAGCACGGCCAGCAACGCGCGCGGCCGCCCGCGCGGCAACTCGATCTGCCGGCCGTCCAGCGTAACGCGCAACGGCCCGAGCAACTCGACGGTCAGCACGCAGATCGCGCCCCTTCCAAGGCCGGCAGCGGATGTCACGGGACTGACACAACTCTGTCACCTGCGGTCCGCCAGGCTGGTGATCATCCCGCACATGCCGTCCTCGGGAGCCGGAGGACGGTGCGCCGATGAAGCGAAGGAGACCCGCGATAAGACAGGTGATTCTGGCCGCGACTATATCCGAACGTCGGGGTCACGGCACCCTTCGGTCAAGGTGGCGAACGGCTCCACGAGTGAATGGCCGGGACGGGCTTGAACGGCGAAGCCCCAGCATCGGCCGTTACCACGCCTGACCGAGGTCGGGACCGCAAGAGGAATCACTTCCGATTCATCGAAGGAGCATCGAGTCATGTCACTTGTCCGAGTTCACAATTTCGGCATCTCGCTCGACGGTTTCGGCGCCGGTGAGGGGCAGAGCCGCGAGGCGCATTTCGGCCATGCCGGAGACAGGCTGCACCAGTGGATGTTCACCACCCGGTGGTGGAAGCCCGGCGGCAGCGGCGGCGTCGACGACGCTTTCACCCAGCAGCATGATCCGGGGATCGGTGTCGAGATCATGGGTGCCGGAAAGTTCGGCCACCCCGGATGGCACGAGGACCCGGAGTGGAAGGGCGCGTGGGGTCCCAATCCGCCGTTCCATACACCGGTGTTCGTCCTGACCCACCACACCCGCCCGTCGATCGAGATGGAGGGCGGCACGACGTTCCACTTCATCGATGTCTCACCCGCCGAAGCCCTCGAGATGGCGCGCGAGGCCGCCGGCGATAAGGACATACGCCTCGGCGGAGGCCCCACGATGATCCGCGACTTCCTTGCCGCCGGGCTCGTCGACCACATGCACACAGTGGTGGTCCCGATATTGCTCGGCCGGGGTGTACGCCTCTGGGACGGACTGGAGGGCCTGGAAAAGGACTACCAGGTCGAGGCCGTATCCTCGCCCAGCGGAGTCACGCATGTGACCTTCACCCGTACCGGCGCCTGAACCACCTCGACCAAGAACCGGGCCGAAATGACATGCACCACCAAAAAGCCTGTTCGACCTGACAGGAGGCACACATGAGCAGGGTCATCTGCGACCAAACCATCTCGGCCGATGGCTACGCGGCTGGGCCGAACCAGACGGAGAAGCGCCCGTTCGGTGACGACGGCGGTGACGGCTGGGGCAACAGGTTGCACGCCTGGATGTTCGACAACCCCGAGGAGAACCGGACCGAGATCGACCGGATCAACGCAGCCAAAGCAGTCATCATGGGGCGGAACATGTTCGGCCCAGTGCGTGGTGGGTGGGATCGGCAATGGAAGGGCTGGTGGGGTGATAATCCGCCGTTCCACGCCCCGGTCTTCGTGCTCACCCATTACCCGCGCGACCCGCAGCCGATGGACGGCGGCACCACATATCACTTCGTCACCGACGGAATCGAATCGGCACTGGCCCAGGCGCGCGAGGCGGCCGGGGACGGTGATGTCTCCATCCATGGCGGCGCGACCACCATCAATCAGTATCTCGCCGCCGGCCTGGTCGACGAACTGCGCTTGCACATCGTGCCGTTCACGCTCGGCGCCGGCGCCCGGCTATTCGATGGGGTTCCGCCCCTGAATCTCGAGCAGGCGGAGTCGCGGGCGGCAAGCTCGGTCACACACGTGACCTATCGCGTGCTCTCCTGATCCGGGAATTTCTAATTACCTCGATTTTTCGTGAGGTCGGTTGGACCCTGGAGCGGGCAGGCCGACCTTTGTCTTTCAAGGGCCGCTCAGGCGTTCGGCTTTCCCGGCGACGGTTCCAGGTCGGCGAGCTGCCCGCCGGGCTGTCGGGTCCGGCTCGATGCGTCCTCTCGATGCCCTTGGGCCAGGGCGCCATCCGGCAGAGTACAAGCATGCTGCTTGACCTGCGCGGACGTAGTTTTCGGCAAGCGCAGCGTCCGCTGATCATCGACTGCGCGCGGTGGCGACGGCTGCTGGCACGATGGCCAGTGCCAGGATGCCTCCGCCGATGGCCAGGAGGGGGTAGCCGGCAGCGGCCACGATGAGGCCCGAGGCCATGCCGCCGGTGGCGCCGGCAATGGCGATGGCGACATCGACCAGGCCCTGGGTCTTGGCTCGGGTGGCCAGCGGGACGGCGTCGGTGATGACCGCGGTTCCGGTGACGAGGCCGAAGTTCCAGCCCAGACCCAGCAGCGCGAGGGCCACCACGAGCGGCTCGACGGAGTCGCCGGGGGTGTTGGCGGCAACGATTCCGGCGGCGAGCAGGGTCAGCCCGGAGGTGGCGGCGATGGTGGGGCGGCCGTAGCGGTCGACGAGCCAGCCGGTCAGGGGCGAGGGCAGGTACATCGCGCCGGTGTGGATGGCGATGACGAAGCCGGAGGCGGCGGTGCCGTGGCCGTGGTCGTGCATGTGGACGGGCGTCATCGTCATGATCGCGACCATGACCAGCTGGGTGAGCACCATGACCAGCGCGCCGGCCAGCAGGCGGGAGCGGTTGACCGCCGGGCGCGGTCGGCGGGTGGCGTCGCGCGGCTGCGCGCATGCTGCGGCGGTGCGCTCGGCTTCCAGGGTGCCGGCCAGCAGCAAGGGGTCGGGGCGCAGCCAGATGGCCAGGATCAAGGCGGCCATCGCGTAGGCGGCGCCGGCGAGAAGGAACGGCCCGGCCAGGTCGGGAATGCCGAGGGTGTGAGCGAGGTCGCCGGTGGGTGCGGCGAGGTTCGGGCCGACCACGCCGCCCAGGGTGGTGGCGACGAGCACGGTGGACACGGCGCGAGCGCGGTGCGCGGGGGCGGCCAGATCGGCTCCGGCGTAGCGGGCTTGCAGGTTGGTGGCCGTACCGGCGCCGTAAACGAACAGCGAGAGGAACAGCAGGACGGCGTTGCCGACGACGGCCGCGGCGATGACGCCCGCGCTGCCGACGGCACCGGCCAGATACCCGGCGGCAAGGCCGGGGCGGCGGCCGCGGGCTTGAGAGATGCGCCCGACGGCGAGGGCCGCCGAAGCGGAACCGGCGGTGCCCAGGGCGCTGGGCAGACCAGCAAGGCTGGTGGAGCCGAGCATGTCCTGCGCGAGCAGAGCACCGACGGTCACCCCGGCCGCCAGTCCGGCGCCGCTGAGGACCTGAGCGGCGCCCAGGACGATCAGGATGCGACGCTGCGCCTGGGTACGCGGGAGGTCCCCGGTCCGGGCGGGCACGGTATTGGTCACGAGAGAGTTCTTTCGATTGGTGTGAACCGCCGTTGTGGCAGGCCGAAGCTGTGCCCGTCCACATGCACGACCACATGCACGACCACGGCCACGGCACCGGGCCGCGAACCGGCCGACCGGGCAGGCCGGCGCCCGGTCAGCCCAGGTCGCCGAAGTCCAGGCGGTTGACCAGCCCAGCGGCGGTGAAGGCGGCCACCAGTTCGTCACGGCCCTCGGTGAAGTGCGCCCAGCCGTCGTAGTGGACGGGTACCACCCGGCGGGCGCCGAGGGTCTTGGCAGCCTCGGCGGCCTGGGCGCTGTCGAGAACGATGAGTGCGTTGTCGAACAGGACGGTGAAGCGGGGAGCCCCGGCGAAGAGGATCGCGGTGTCCACCGGGTCGAAGCGCTCGGCGATCTGCTTGACCAGGTCGAGGGAGGCGTTGTCGCCGCTGACGTAGATCGTGGGGAGGCCCTGCCCGGTCAGGACGAATCCGACGACCTGGCCGGTGATCGGTTCGACCTCTTCCCGTGTGCCGGGCCCGTGGATGGCAGGCACGCCCGTCACGGTGATCGTGCCGCCGCCGGGACGGTCCAGCTCGATCGACTCCCAGTCGGCCAGTCCCTTGGCCCCGTTCCCCAGACGCTGCCCGCCCCCGAGCGTGGTGAGGGTGAGCGGGACGTCGGCGAGCAGTGCTCGGCCGGAGTCGTCGAGGTTGTCGGGGTGCTCGTCGTGAGAGAGCAGGACCACGTCGATACGGCCGAGGTCGCCCGGTGCTGCGGAGCAGGGCGCCACCTTGGTCAGCCGGCCGCCCGGCACATGGTATTCGCGGGGAGGGTCGAATGTCGGGTCGGTCAGGAATCGCAGGCCACCGTACTCGAAAAGGGCGGTCGGGCCACCGAAGACGCGGACGGGGATCTGCTTGCTGGTCGTGCTGGTACTGACCATCCAGACACCTCACGGATGAGAAGTTGTTTATCCGTGAAGGACGGTAGCGGCCTCTCACGGACGAGCGCAAGCCGTACCATGAGAGCCATGAGTGAGTCCCTGACCGCCGAGTCCGCGCTGCCGCCCGCGCCCGGGGCGGGGGACTATCTCGCCCTCGACTTCGTCAACAGCGCCATGGCGCTGCCCGGAGGGCGCCTCATCGATCTCCTCGGCACCCCCGCGGCGACGAATCTGTGGCTCACCGAACGCGGCCTCGCTCCGGCCGATGCCGGGGTACAGGAGATGTGCACGACGCAGCTGCGCTCGCTGCGTGAACACCTCAAGGCATTGTTCGCCGCCCATGTCGCCGGGCTGCCCGCTTTGCCCGCGGCTCTGTCCGCCGTCAACGACGCGCTGAGCAGGGCCCCCACGGCCGCCCTGCTGTACTGGGACGAGAAGAACGGCCCCTACCGCGCGGCCCCATGCCCCACTAACGAGATCCTCGACCACGCCCTTGCGACCCTCGCAGCCAACGCGGCCGACCTCCTGACCGGTCCCGATGCCGAGCGCCTCACCGCTTGTGGTTCCGCCCCCTGCAACCGTTACCTGCTGCGCCACGGCCGCCGCCACTGGTGTTCCATCCGCTGCGGCGACCGCGCCCGCGCCGCACGCGCCTACGCCCGACGCACCCAGCCGAACGCAGACTGACGAACGTGCTGGCGTTGGTGCTCCGTGGCGGCGCGCACTCGCCGAGGGGCTGCGGTTCCCCCCATAGCACGACCACCTGACCCATCTCACCCCAGCTGTCCGTGCTACGGGGGGAACCTCAGATGCGCACATGCACTGCTCTCTCAGCACATGATTGCCGGTCGACTTGGTGTGGATCTGTTGTTCGGTTCGCCGACGGGTGCGCGCGGTGGCATCGTTGGCGGGTGGCGCAGAAAGAACGAGGTGTGACGGGTTCGTTCGGCACGTGGCTGGCGGGGTTGAGCCGGGAAGAGTTGGCCGGCCTGCTGACCGAGCGGCCGGACGCATTGGCCGACCCGGAGCCGTCGACGTTGGGTGAGCTCGCGGAACGGCTGTCCGGCCCGCGCGGGGTCATGGCGGCGTTCGCCGCCTGCGATCTGCCGTTGGTGCAGTTCGCGGAGGCGCTCGCGGCCCTCGGCGGCACTGCGGCGAGGTCGGACGCCGAGGCGTTGCTGGGCGCCGCGCCGGACGACTTCGCGAGGGTGCTGGACGCACTCGTCCGGCGCGGCCTCGTATGGCCGGCGGATGGTCTGCTGCATCTCGCGGAGCCGTTGAGGGAATGGCCGATCGGGGACGGACCGCTCGGTCTGGGGCCCTCGGCCGCCGTTCTGCTGCCGCACCTGAGAGCCGAGGATCTCCGCCGGATCGTCCGCGGCCTGGGAGTCGAGCCCCCGGGCAAGCGCAAGGCCGAGCTGCTGGAGGCGGCTCTGGCGGGCCTGAGTGACGCGGAACGGGTGCGGCGGGTCGTAGCCGCCGCGCCGCAACAGGAGCGGCGCCTGATCGAGAAGGTTGCGCGCGCCGGCCGCGTGGACGACTACCAGGGCATCTACCTGTTCGGCCAGAAAGGCGGCCCGTATGCCTGGGCGCTGGCGCGGGGACTGCTCGTCCAGCCCGACTGGCTGGAGCCGCTCATGCCCGCGGAGGTGGCGCTGGCGCTGCGCGGCCCGTCCTATCAGGCGCCTTTCACACCGGCCGCGCCGTCCGTCGGCACGGCCGCGGCGCCGGAGGCTACGGTGACGGCGGAGTTCAGCGCGGCGTCGACCCGCGCCGTGGAGCAGATGGAAGCGGTTCTGCGGTCCTGCGCCTCGGAGCCGCCGGCCCGCTTGAAGTCCGGTGGCCTCGGCGTCCGGGAGCTGCGGCGGACGGCCAAGCGGACAGGAGGTTCCGAGCACGCCGTCCGGCTCTGGCTGGAGCTGGCCGCGGCCGAGGGGCTGCTGGACTGGCGCGACGGCGCGCTCGTTCCGACGGCCGAAGGCGGTGATCCGCTGCCGGCCGCCGAGCGCTTGGCGTCCATGGTGCGAACCTGGGCGCACATGCCGCGCCTCCCATTGCTGGACGACCCGGAGGAGGGGCGTGGCGCTTCGCTGGACACTCGGGCGTACGATCCGGCGGCGCCCCGGTTGCGCGCCGCGGTGCTCGGAAGCCTCGCGGGCCTGCCCGGAGGACGCGGCGCGACCGGACCCGAGCAACTGGTCGCGGCGGTGACATGGCGGTCCCCGCTCCTGTTCGAGGACGCCGAGCTGGCACCGCCTTACATCGCGGCCGTCTGGCAGGAGGCGGAACTGCTCGGTGTGCTCGCCCATGGCGCGCTCACTGCGACCGGACGCGTACTGGCGGGCGCCGAGGCTCAGACAACGCTGGACGAGGCCGCCGTGGACGCGCTGGAAGCGGCGTGCGGACGGGTACTCCTGCAAGGCGACCTCACGGCCGTGGTCCCCGGGCCGCCCGCGCCGTGGCTGGCCGGGCTCCTGGATCTGGTCGCCGACCGCGAGTCCCGGGGCACCGCCTCGGTCTGGAGGTTCGGCCTGGCCAGCGTGCGGCGCGCCCTGGACGCGGGCCGCACCGCCGAAGGGATCCGTTCCGACCTGGAGGCGGCGGCGGGCACCGGTCTGCCGCAGCCGCTGGCGTACCTGATCGACGATGTCGCCCGCAGGCACGGCGAGGTCACCGTCACCGCGCTCGCCTGCGCGATCTGCTGCTCCCGTCCCGCGCTGCTCGCCGAGATCCTGGCCCATCGAGGGCTGCGCCGGCTGAAGCTCCGGGAACTGGCGCCCACGGTGCTCGCCAGCGCCGAGCCGGTGGACCAGACCCTCATGGCTCTCCGGGCGGCCGGTTACGTACCGGTCGGCGCGGGCGACACCGGCGCACCCTTGATCGAACGCGCACCGGCACGCCCCTCACGCCGCGGGAGGCGTCCGGCCGGGAAGCACGAGGCTGCCCGGCCGCGCACGCCGATCGACCTGGCCGACCGGCTGCACGGAACGTCACCGGACCTGCCCGCCGAAACCGACGGCATCGGGGCCGGCATGGCGGACCTTGCTCCGCACCTGTCGGTTTCCGAACGGCGCATGCTGGTCCACGCAGTGCGGACGGGCACTGCCGTCGGCATCGATTACGTCAACGCCGAGGGCAATCCCACCACCCGTGTGATCGAGAAGATCCGCCTCGACGCCCCCTTCCTCACCGCATGGTGCCGGCTGCGTGACGACGAGAGGGTCTTCCACATCGGCCGCGTCCAGGCCGTGACCCCGGTCGTTCTCATGACCCTGTGAGGATGGTCCGCACCACATGTTCGTGTCGCGCTGAAAATCTCGTGCAGGGTTCGTAGCGTGATCTGGGCTATGAGCTGCGCGTACCGCTTTTTCGTCTCGTGATGGCTCGAGGAAGTGGATCGATGGCATCCCGTGGCTTGACGTACTTCAGCCGCGGATGTCCGGGGCCGACTCCATGATGGTGCGCAGCATGGAGCGCACCATTCACTCGTCGTCGGCGATCAGCACCCGGATCGGATCGCTCATGGCGCGTGCTGCCGTGTCAGGGGGATCGCCGGACGCGTCGACCAGTTCGCCGGGGTCGGCCAGGGTGGGTTGCGGCGCGAGCGGCACGGCGTTGTCGCCGTCGGCGCGCAGAACTTCCACCAGTGAGCCCGTCGAGGAGCAGGCGGCAGACGCCGCCGGATCCGCTCAGCTTCCGCGGACATGCTCGCGGGGCAGAACGCGCTGGTCTGGCCAGGCTTCACGATCATCTTGATATCCTTCGGACGGACGGTTACGGCTCCCGATAGGGGAACCGCCGGCCGACCGGCCTAGGAGTCTGTGATGAGCCAATCCCCCGCGTTCCGCCTGGTGACCCCCGTCGACGAGGATGCGCCGCGTCGCATTCAGCGATGGCGGAGCCTGGGCCTTGATACGGCCCCCGATCCCGTATTCGACGAGTATGCGCGGGTGGCGGCCCAGGGGGTGGACGCGCCGGTCGGCGCGGTCAACCTCGTCGGTACCGAGCAGCACTTCGTGGGCCTGTACCCCTCCTCGCAGGACCGTGGTGTCGAGCCGGAGACCGACTCGATGCGGTCGAACACCTGTGACAGCGGGTACTGCCTGTACACCGTGACAAGGAAGCACGCCCTTGCGCTGGACGAGGTACTCGACTACCACATCTTTGCCGTCAACCCGCTCGTTGAGGACATGGGGTCTCGCGCCTACCTGGGCGCCCCGCTGCTGGACCGGGAGGGCGAGCCTTTGGGGACCCTCTGCGTCATGGACACCAAGCCCCACAAGTGGACCGCCGAGGATGTCGCGTTCATCAAGGCCAAGGCGGCCGAGGTCGTTGAGGTGATGTACCGGCGGGCCGGCCTCCTGGACGGCGCCGGTTAGCGCGGTCGGCCGGTCAGCCTGTCGGGGACGGCGTGGCCGACAGCAGATGCTGGACCAGCGAGCGGAGCACCGAGGTCGCCGAGCGCGGGTCTCGGCAGTCGCACCTCACGATCGGGACCGGGCCGTTGAGTTCCAGCGCCTTCCGCACCTCGTCCGGATCGTAGCGGAACGCGTCATCGAACTGGTTGACCGCGACGACGAACGTGATGCCGCGGCTTTCGAAGAAGTCGATAGCGGGGAAGCATGCGTCCAGGTGCCGGGTGTCGGCCAGGACGATTGCGCCTAGCGCCCCTGCGCATAGCTCGTCCCACATGAACCAGAAGCGGTCCTGCCCAGGGGTGCCGAACAGGTAGAGCACGATGTTGTGCTGGTCGAGGGTGATGCGGCCGAAATCGAGGGCGACGGTGGTTGTCGTCTTGTCCGTCGACTCGCGCAGGTCGTCCACCCCGATGCTGGCGGTGGTGAGGAGTTCCTCGGTGTTCAGCGGCTCGATCTCGCTGGCCGCGCAGACGAACGTCGTCTTCCCGACGCCGAAACCACCCGCGATCAGGATCTTGACCTGGGTGGGGAACGCGTCAGATTCGTTGTAGCCCATCGAGAAGCTTCTCCAGGAGGACTCGGTCGGCCGGTTGGCCAAAGGGGGATTGCGTTGCCGTCCGGGTGACCATCGCCCCGCAGTCCACGAGATCGGAGATGAGGACCTTCGTGACGATCACGGGCAGACGCATGTGCGCGGCCACCTCGGCGACCGAAAGCGGGGAGTGGCACAGGTCGAGTACCTGGTAGTGCTCGAGATCCATGCCCTCGGTGGCGCGCCCGGTGGTGACCACCAGCGAGAGCAGGTCCAGGTCCATGGTCGGGCGGGTACGGCCCGCGTTGACCGTGTAGGGGCGGATCAGCGGGCCAGCTTCGTCATCAAGCCATATATCGTCATCACCGGCCACCATGGCTTAGGGTGTCCGATCACCGGAACCGGGCGCTGAGGGGCGGGGCGCCGTATCCAGGAAGGGCCGGACGGCTCTGATAAGCCTGGCCATCTCAAGGCCGACGATGGCCGGGTCGGCGTCCCCACTGGCCAGGACCGCGAGCACCGAGTTGTGTCCGGCCCAGGAGAGATACAGTTGGCTGGACTTGAGTTCGGCCACGACCTGACGGACCTCGCCGGCGCCGTCGAATTTGGTTCCCGCACTCCGTGCCATGGAGAAGAGTCCCGAGGCGAGTGCGGCAAGATATTCCGAGTGGACACGGTCCAGGCCGTACGCTGCCTTCAACATGCCGTCCGAAGACAGCAGCGCACTGCCGCGAATGGCGGGGACCTCCTGGGCCAGCCCCCTCAGCAGCCAGGCGAGATCCTTGGATTGGCTCGGCGCGGCGCCACTCAATGCGCGCTCCTTCGAAGACTCTGGCGGACTACCGGCCGCGGGAACGGGGCTTGTCATTCGGGTTCATTTTCCTCAACACTGCGCATTCCTTTCATGAATGCAGCCATCATTCCGTGGGAGTGGCCCAAGTTTGCCTCGTCGTCCTGCCGGGGCGCGGGAGTGTTGTGGAGCTCTGGCGCCATGTTCGCCTGGGGGCGGCGTCTCGGCAGTTCCGTCCAGCGGGCACCGGGCCCGGCGGGGGAGGCCTCTGTTGGACGGGAGGGCATGGATCGGCTGTCCCTTTCCCGGGGCGACAATGCGGTGCCCTGATCGTCCCAGTCGTTCCATACTTCGGAGATACCGCCACGGTGACTATCCTGCGCATCGCCGCCGCCCGGTATCTGGGGACGCGTGGCGCCCGGGGCGGCACCGGAGGAACGTGCTGGCGCGGACGGCCGGTCGGCCATGGTGGCGGGATCTGTCGGTGCGGGAGCAGGACCCGGAGCGGCAAGGGGCATCTGGGCGAGGCTCCCGGACGAAGATCGTGCCACGGGGATGGCCGTCACGGGTGGTGCCGCAGGGGCCACCGCGGGTTGAGGATCCCGTTCCGGCTCCGGCCAACCGAGCACCGCCTTCGGGATCACCACGATGGCCTGGATGCCGCCGAAGATGTTGCTCTGCAACTGGACGGCGATCCGGTGGCGGCGCGCTAGGGCGGCGACGACCAGCAGCCCGATCCGGCCTTCCCGCAGGAGCTCGGTGGAATCGGCGCGGTCGGGGTCGGAGAGCATCTCGTTCAGCCTGGGTTGCAGCTCCCGCGGGATGCCCAGACCGCGGTCCTCGATCTCGATGGCCAGCCCCGCGGTCACCGTCTCGGCGCGGAGCAGGACCTGCGTGGACGGCGGAGAGAACCTGGTGGCGTTCTCGAGCAGTTCGGCGATCATGTGAATGACGTCCGCGACCGCGGCCCCGTCCAGGGCTCCTTCGAACGGCTGTACCAACTTGACGCGGTTGTAGTGCTCGATCTCGGTGACGGCCGAGCGCAGCACCTGGTACACGCCCACCGGGCTGCTCCACTGCCGCCGCGAGGCGGCACCTCCGACCACCGCGAGGCTCTCCGCCTGCCGGCGCAGGCGGGTGATGAGGTGGTCGACCTGAAACAGGCCCTTGAGCAGGTCCGTATCCTCGACATGGCTCTCCAGCGCGTCGAGCCGCCGGATCGCGCGGTGGGTCAGCGACTGCATGCGCCGCGCGAGGTTGACGACGACCTCGACCCGTGGCGCGGGGGCAGCGGCCTCTGCCTGCTGTGCACGAGCGGCCTCTGCCTGCCTGCCCGCGGCGACGGCCGCGGTGGCCGCGGAGTGGACGACAGTGTTCCACGCATCGTCCTGGGCCTTCTGCAGCTCGTGTGCGAGGGCCACGACAGGATCGTCGGCCGGGGTGGCTCGCTCGTCGATGGCGCGCGGGGCGGGAACGTCACCCGCCGCCAGCCGCTCCGCCAACGAATGCAGTTCCTGCCGGCCTCGGAGTACACGGAGCGCGAGTTCGTCGAAGCGCTGCCGCATGTCGTCGGGGCCGGGCGGCATGCCGTTGTCGAGCCGCCCCCGCCGGGCCGCCTTGCCCGCCAGGTGCACCGCACCGAGCAGGACGACGATCGCCCCTGTGGCGAGGGTGGCCAGGGCCAGCCGGGCCTCCCGCGATCCGGAGCCCAAGGTCACCACGATCGCGACGGCCGCCAGGCCGAGGAAGGCCATAAGCCCGGCGGGGAGGAGAGCGATGACCAGATGGGGGCCGCGCACGCCGCTACGACGGCGCCTGCCGCGAGAGGGCCGACCAAAACCTCCGGGGTTCTGACGGTCCGCAGCGGGGGGGTGCGGAGGGAACTCAGACATCAACGTCCTTGGTGCAGAGGCGTCCGGAGATCGAAGTCACGATAACGAGTCGCGCGTACGGTGTTCGATCAAACCACAGATACGTTGCCGCGGCGCTGCGTCACCTGGCGCGACGTTCGGCACATCACGGCGATGCGCGTAATGTGAGCGGCCATGGATGGTCGCCGGGGCCGCTCGCCGATGGTGCGGACCTGGGGTCAGCGCCCGGCGTGTGGAAGAACGAGGCCGGCCGCGACCCCGGCTTGGTGGTCAAGTAACCGGGGTCGTAGCCGGAGTCGGCGAACCGCGGGTCCTGGGAGGCCGGGGTATCAGGAGCGATCCGAGTATGGCGGCGGGCCGCATCAAACGAGCTGAAGGGTTCCTGCGTTGCGAAAAAATGCTCATGAGCCCTTCTCTTGTCGGTGGACTAAATGCGCCCTTGGTTCTGGAAGGTTATTGCCTAGGGTACCCTCGGAGAGGTGAAGGAACTATAGAGGTCCGGTGGGGCGGTCTGATAGCCGGAAAGGATGCTTACGATAAACAGATATGCTTTGAGTCAGATGAAAATTCGCGGTCGGAAAAGCCTGGCGCGCTGACCGATGCCTTGCTGGTTCAACGCGATTACGGAGGAGCCGTCGAGGGGAGGCGGTCGTGACGATTTCGTTTGACTGGACCGGTTGGCGCGAGGCCGAGTTGCTCCTGGGTGCGGTGGTCCAAGAGCCTTGATCTCGCGGCCGGTGGTGCTCTGGTGGACGGTGGCGGTCAGTTCGTGACCGTCCACTCCAGCGGTTCGCTGTTGAAGCCCTGAGAGAGTTGGACCGCGGCGACCTGCTGGCCCTCAGGGATGAGGAAGACCCGGCAGGTCTGTTCCGACTGCCCCGCACTCAGCATCTTCGTGGTGTCAAAGGACGGGCAGTTCGGCCACTTGGCCTGGCCCATGAGGACGATGAGGGCTCTGGTCCGGCCGCCCGTGTTCGTCTTGACGACCAGGTCGTCGTCCATGTCGCCGAGTTCCATGGCCTTGCCGCTCTTGTGGGTCAGGGTGGCCCACACGTACACGGGGACCCGGGGGCCGTCCTCCTTCTTCTTGTCCAGGCCGGAGTTGTCCAGATCGGCTTTCGTGCCGGTCTGCACCTTGGTGGGCGTGACCGTGAATGTGGCGCCCGAGGACTTTTGCATTGTGCTCTCCTGCGGCGGGCTCGGTTCGCCCAGACGGTATGTCTTGTCCGTCTTGGCCGACGGCGCGCCCGAGCCGGTCTTCCCCTTCGCCGGCTCCAGGAAGTTGCAGCCGCTCAGCATCACCGCCAGAGTCACGGCGCCTACGGCCACCGGAGCAGCACCGGTCCACGTCCGCATACGTTCTCATTCCTCTGATGCTCCCGGCTCAGGCGGCGCAGAGCCGCCCCGGCCGGGTATCCGATCAAGTGCAGGTTCGGGGAAAAACCGTCCGCTCTGAAAAGACTGTCGCAATGTGGGCTTCGTCACAGTTCACTGAGGACGCACAGACGAACATTGCGCCGGCGTGGTCGCGGTGCTGGGCCTCGGCCTGCAACGTCTGGAACGGGGAGTCTGTGAAGACCGCGCGGTGGCGCCAGAACGGTCCCGCCCCGCAGCCTGGTCGCGATCACGACCGGGGCGGCCGGCGGCGTGCGCAACGTCGTGGCCAGGGTGTTTCGCCCAGCGAGAAGAATCGGCTCACAGCATCGAGTGACAGTACAGGTGATGCCCGCCTAGCGGCATTCCGCGCGAGGGCGCAGAGGTCCACCAGGTGGCACCAGCCGCCCGCCGGCCCACGTCCCGGTAGGGTTTCCGGGTGGAGAAGCTGTTCCGGGCCGTTCGCCACGGCGACATCGCCTTGGTGACGGAACTGCTCGACAAAACCCCCACGCTGGTCGCCGCCGTGCGCAAGCCCCCGCCGAAGAAGGACGCGGGGCAGTAGCCGCTGGGCGTCGCCCTGAAGACGGGCCGGCACGACGTCGCCCGCCTGCTGCTCGACCGCGGCGCCGACGTGAACTTCATCGAGGCCCCGGAGATCAGCGGGCGCCAGCCCGTGATCAACGAAGCAGTCGAGGCCGCCGTCGCGGGCGCACTGGGAAACGACCCGGCGACCGGCACCGAGAGCCTGGCGATCCTAAGGCTCATGCTGGAGCGCGGCGCGGTGGTCACGGCTCCGCACCCTGACACCCTGCGGCCGGTGCTGGAGTGGGCGGTGTCCCGCGTGCGGTACCGGCGATGGGCCGAGCTGAGCGCCGACGACGTCGCCCGTCTCACCCCTGTGTTCCAGGCCCTCTTCGACGCGGGCGCCGACGCGGACGCGACCGACGAATGGGTCTGGTTCTACGGGTCGGGCGAAGTCGCCTCACGCGAGCGGACGAGCGCACGCGCGAGCCTGACCCGCGACCTGGCCACCGCGGCCACCGAGCCGGCGCGCAGCCTTCTGGCCATCCTCGACCGCGTCGGCCGACACCGGCATCCAGGAGATCGTGGACCTGGTGCCATCGCTGCAGGGTGGTGGTCTTTCCGCCGTCGAGTTTGCGTACCCGTGAGGCCGAGGCCCAGCAGCCGCTGTGCATGGCGACCTCTTTGCCGGCCGCCTGGGCGAAGTTGTGCCAGATGTGCCACCGGTCCCCGACCTGCAGGGCGTCGGGGAGGACCTGCTGCACGGCGTCGGCGTAGCTGGCGGCGCCGTCCCGGCAGACGATCTCCACGCCCGGGTGCTCGCGAAGCCACGCTGCGAGAGTGCCGGACCTGCGGTCGGGCAGGATATCGACCCGACGGCGGGTCTCGGCATCGATCAGTACGGTGGCATAGGAGTGGGAGCGCCGAAGGGCGAAGTCATCCACGCCCAGCACCCGCGGAGGCGTGACCTCCGGCAGCGAAAGCCGCAGCAAGGCCCGCAGCGCAGTGTGGCGCGAGACGGGCAGGCCAAGGACGCAGGGCAGGCGGGCACCCGCCCTGCCCGCTAACTCTCGTACCACTGCTCCGACCTGGGCGGACACGCGAGCGGTGCGTCGCTGGTAGCGCTCCAGCACTCCCGGGATATGTTCCCGGAATGTCCGCCGTGGGCAGCGCCAGTTCCGGCAGGCGAGGCGGCGTACCTGCACGTTCACCATCACCGGCCGCCCGTCGACCGGGAGGTCGGTCACGGTTCGCTCGCACCACGCATGGACGTGGGCGGTCTCGGCGGCACATTGCGGGCACGGGACCGGCCCCTCATGGCTGCGGGCCCGGTACTCGGATCTGTTCGCCCTCGTCCGCTACATCGTCGATGACCAGGCCGGACAGGCCCGAGAACACCACACCGACAAGACCGCCGTCCTTGATCACCCCTTAGCGCGACAGGCTGAGACCCTCCGCTACCACCGAAAGAGCGACAGAGCCGAAAGAGCGACAGAGCCTTTCACTGGACAGACCCACCTGCGAGTGTCACGCCGCAGCCTGGGCTGAGGGCATGGTCGAGAGGTCGAGGCCGTTACGGTGGGGACGCAATCAAGTCTTGTGATGGGGCGTGTGTTGGCTGCTACGCATGGACAGACGGTGGTGACGTTCAGGGACGCGGGGGCACCCCTGCTTCGTGCGGTGGATCTGGTCGGGGAGAAGTTCGACCCTGGCGAACTTGATCCGTACATCGCCGGGTTGGAGGTCGTGGGACATCTGCTGTCTGAGGAGCAGGAGGCGCAGGCGGTGGTGCGGGACGTCGACACGGGTCGGGTCTTCTCGCTAGAGGTCTACCGGCCCGACCTGGTCGACCTGGATGCGCTGGCGCCGTCGGTCGAGGCGCTGCACCGGATGGTGGCGGTAGTGGCCGAGGCCGAGGGGCTGCGCGGACGGTTCGCCGACCTGGCGGGGCATACGGGCACCGAACCGGTGAAGGAGGCGCTCCAGCGGCTGGTGGCCGCCTTCCGCGAGGAGGGCTGGGGTCCGGACGGTTGGGGTCCGGCAGGTGGGCCCGACCAGTGGCCGTACAGCCTGCCGACCCTGTGGCGCATCATGGCCGTCATCAAGCCGATGGCGCTGATCGCGTCCCCCGGGCGAGGGCTGCGGCTCGATCTGCCCGCACAGGTAGTGGAGGACGCCTTCGGCGTGGACGGGCTTGTCCGGTTCGCCCCTGAGAACCTGCCTGCGGCGCTGTCGCACGAACCGACACGACGTTTCCTGAGCGAAGTCGGGCTGCCCGCGGACGCCACGCTGTTTTTCGCCAGCGAAGCTGGGAAACCTTTGCGGACGGTCCTTGAGTACCGCAAGGAGTTCCTGCGAAACCCGAGCCTTGGTCACCTGCATGACAGCGTCAGATGCAACCCGCCCGCGCAAGCCGCCGATCATCTGTTCGTCATCGGCGATCTGGCCTACGACCTAAATGTGGTGCTCGACGGGCGCACGGGCGAAGTCCACCACGCCCACTACACGTGCGATCAGTTGACGCCGCTGAACGCCGACGTCTCCACGCTGGCGTTCGCGGTGTGGATGTACGCCATGGAGCAGGAGCTGAGGGGTCCCTACGATCTCACAGGCGACACCGGCGACTTCTACCACCATCTCGCTGACACCATGGTCACGGCTCTCGCCACCTTCGACCCGGTGGCCTGCCTGCCGTCAACGGGCAAAGACGACTTCCGCTACTGGCCGGAGACCTTCCACGACGCGGCGGGCGGGGTGCTGTAGCAGGGGCTCAGCCCGGAGACCAGGACTGTTACCGGCCAGCGGCCCGGGCACGCAAGGGGGCCGCGCAGCAGATCGAAGCCACCGACCAGGCCCGCGTGGATGCCGAGCGCGCTGCGGCCGCGCAGGTGTGGTTGTGAGGGGGTATCTCTCCCAACGACCTCGTGCATGGTTGTGGTGGCGAGTCGGGTGTCCGCCGGGCGGGCCTGGTTATGCCTGGCGTTCGGCCGGGTGCGTTGCAGCCTGCTGGTGGGATAGCAGTGCTGCAGTGGCTCGGGCTGTATCGGCGAGGTGTTCGCGGCGGCCGTGATGGCGGGCGAGAGAGTGCCGGTTCTTCAGATGGGCGATGCCGTGCTCGACCCGGATGCGTCGGACGGAATGGGCATGGCGTTGCGCGGCGTGCAGCTGTTCGTACCTGGCCGGGGCGTTCTTGCGGAATTTGCGGTGCGGCGGCGTCACCACCTGGCCGCCGGTCTCGGCACCGAGTCCCTGGTAGCCGACGTCGGCCAGGATCTGCACCGGCGGACCTGCGGCCAGTAGCTCGACCAGCCCTGACTTGCGCGCCTGGGTGATGTCGGCGCAGCTTTCGGGCTCGGTCTGACCGCAGAAGCCGTCGGTGTCGATGATCATCATGGCTTTGATCGCGTTCTGCTTGTTCTTGCCGGAGACGAACCGGCACGCCGGTCTCGGCCGGGACGGTTGCGGCGATGATGGCGCGGGCGGCTGCGGGGCTGGGGCTGGCGGGCGGGTTCACCGAGCAGATCCGTTCCCGGCTCACCCACGCCGATGTGGTGCACTCCGACGAGACCGCGCTGCGGGTCGCGGGTCGGCTGCGGTTGATCATGGCGGATCCCCGCCCGGTAACCTCGCCGTTCGTTGAGCGCGCCGGCCGTCCGGCATGCCGCGTTCGCCGAGCTGGCGGCGGCCGGCCCGGTGCAGCGGGTCACGTTGTTCACCGGCGTCCCGGTATGGCTGATCACCGGTTACGCCGAGGCGCGGGAGGCGCTCACCCACCCCGACGTCATCAAGGGCAAGGGCGGTGACGGTCCACACCGCGGCTCGGTTCCGGCCGATCTCGCCGCGGCGATGGACCAGCATCTGCTCGGCGCCGACCCGCCCGACCACACCCGGTTGCGCCGGCTGGTGTCCGCCGCGTTCACCCGGCGACGGATCGAGGAACTGGAGCCGGAGATCCGACTGATCGTCGATGGACTGCTAGTGCTCTGACCGGGAAGGTTCGCCGGGTTGGTGGTTTGATGCCCTGGCCTGCTGGGTTCGCGGTCACGAGATTCTGAGCGGTGTCGGGCTGGCCAGGAGGCTAGGCTCCCGGCATGGCTGGTCCGACGCTGGTGATCGAGTTTGCGGAGGCTGTCTCCTCGGCTGCGCTGAGTGAGTTCAGTGCGTTGATGCGGGGGCTCTCCACGCACTTCGAGCAGCGGCGCGAGGGGTACTTCGACGTCAATGTGCCTGTGGAGCGCCTGGGCATTGAGGCGGCTGGGCTGGATGCGCAGGAGGTCGACGGCTGTCGGCCCTTTCTGGTCTACCTGATGGGGCCTGGGGTCGGCGACGAGAGCATTTTCGAGGCCGAGCACGCGGACGAGCCCGAGGTTGAAGCAGTCCTCGGCTTCAAGCCGACCCATGCTGTGAATGTCAGCGCCGGCTGCAACCGCGGGATCGACCACGCGGCCACGGCCCTGCTGACCGCGGCAGTCGTCGATGTTCTCGGAGGTGTGGTCAAGGCCGAACTGTCGGAAGGACAGGAGGCGGTGGTCGCAGGACTTCCAGGGGCGCTGGGCCTCACCGGCGAGGAGTATCCGATGGTGCTGGGAACTGCGGGTTTCCTGCGGGCCTGGGTCGCCCAGCCAGGCTTCCGGCTGGTCAAGTAGCCAAGCGACGGCCCCTGTCACGCGGCAACAGCTGGTCGTCCGCCCCAGCGCAGGCCCTTCTCGCTGCGGATGCGAGCGCGTTCCTTGCGCTGTGCGGCCAGGACGTCGGGGTGTCGCGCGTTCTTGTTGCGCCATCGCAGGTAGGCGCGCAGGGCACGGGTCTGGGCGGTGTGGTTGCGGTGGTGGGAGTTGGCGATGGTGAACTGACGCAGCGGCCCGAAGTGGGCCTCTATCGGGTTGGCCCAGGACGCGTAGGTCGGGGTGAAGCACAGCTCGACCTGGTTCTTCTTCGCCCAGCGCCCGGATCGTCTCGCCCTTGTGGGCGGAGAGGTTGTCCAGGATGACGTAGATCGGGGCGCCGTCCGGGCGGGCCGCGCGGATCGACCTGAGCGCGGCCAGAGTGTTCGCGGCTCCCTTCTTGCGGCGGTTGACACCCCACAGGGTGTCGTCGCCGATCGAGTAGCAGCCGTGGAAATAGCGGACGCCGTGGGTGCGGTGGTAGGTGGCAGGGTGCCGTTCGGGGTGACCGGCCCGAGCCCAGCACGAGCCGGCGGTGGGCCGGATGCCGAGCGGCCCGAACTCGTCGAACGCGAAGACCCGGTGGGGGAAGCGGTCCAAGACCTCCTCGATGCGGTCGAGCTTGGCGTTGCGCTCCGGGTCCGGGGACTCCTTCCACGTCTTGGTGCGCTGGAAGGTGATGCCGCGGCGAGTGAGCAGGCAACGTAACGCCTCGCGACCGATGCAGATGACGCGGCCGTGGACTTTCCGCAGGTAGGCGGCGAGTTTGCGGATGGACCAGCGGGTGAAGGGCTGGCCGAGTTTGGTCGGGCGGGTGGTGGCCGTCTGGACGACGAAGTCCTCATCGTCAGGACTGAGCAGGCGGGGGCGGCCTCCCGCCCACTGAGGGTTCAGGCAGGCCAGGCCGATCTCGTTGAACCGGTGGATCACGTCGCGGACGGTGTCCTCGTCGGCCTGCACCAACTGCGCGATCACCGAGACCCGGTTACCGCCGGCCGAGGCCAGCAGCATCATCGCGCGCCGGTAGCGCACCGAACTGGTGCTGCCCCGGCGCACGATCTGCTGCAGTTTCTGCCCCTCTTGATCGGTCAACCTGCGGACACGGACGGGCTCTGCCACCACACCTCCAGCGGTCGGACGGACGTCACTGCACATCCAACCGCCGCCATCACCAACCCGGCGAACCTTCCCGGTCAGAGCACTAGCCGGTTCAGGCCGGAGGATTCGGGGTGCTGAACGCGCGGGCGAGTTCTCCTGCCGCCCAGCGGATGGGGGGGTGCTCGTCGTTCTGGAGGTGGAGCAGGGAGGGGAGGGCTTCCCGGACGGCCTCGCGTGCCTTGCCGCGGCCGTCGGCTATGTCGGCGATGAGGAGGAGCAGGGTGTTGCGGGCCCGGTTGGTGGGGATGAGCATCTGCTCGACCAGGAAAGGCACTGCGTGGACGGCCGCGCTGGGAGACGTGTCGCCCCGGTAGGCCAGGAGTTTGTAGAGGTCTTTGACCGCGTCCTGGGCGGTGTCCTCGTCCTCGGAAGCCACTTGGGCGATCAGGTCGGGAACCTCGTGCGCGGGGCCACGCGCCGCCCATAGGGAGCCCCAGTCGATCTCGTGGAGCCGTTTCCGTAGGTCGTACGTCGGCCACAGGCGGTTCAGATCGAGCCGGAGCTCGGCGGTGCCGCGCTCGGTGGTCACATGCAGGGTGCCTTCTGGGCGCAAGGCCAGAGCCTCCACACCGGTACCGAGCGGCAGATCGGCGACCTCGTCGGTGAGCAGGTCCCAGACTCGCACCAGTCCGTCGGCCCAGGCGGCGGCGAGGGCCGGGCCGGTCTGGAGCGCGGTGGCGGCGAGCGCCGTGACGGGGGCCCCGCGCCGGTCGAAGGCCACGCGGGCAGGGGGTCGGCCGGGCATCCATTGCCGGAGCACGCCATCGGCGTCGCCGCTGATCACCAGCTGCTCGTCGCCGAGTGGCTGGCAGGTGATGGCGGTGACCGGCGCGCGGTGCAGCCGCCGGTCGGCGATCTGGGTGCCGTCGCCGGCCCAGATGTGCACGCGGCCGGCCGAGTCTCCCGCCACGACCGTGCTCGCGTCCCTGGTGGCGGCGGCCGCGGTGCGGGCCGGCAGTTCGCGGAGCCCGGGAATGTCGGGGATGGTGGGCACGGCCATCGCGGCGCTGGTGGAGCCGACGGTCCAGCAGCCCCGGTCGTCGGTCGCGCCCTCGGTGAAGGAGGCCGGACCGAGGTCGGCGAGCGGCGGCGGTGTTTCCTGCGGTTGCTCGATCTGCTCGTCCGTCCAGGCGATGCCCAGCGTGTCGGCCGCCTGGACCAGCGCGTCGCGGGTCCGGCCGTGGATGACGAGGGCGTAGTCGGCGCCCGGGCCGCGGCCGTGATGGATCAGCGCGTCCGGGGCGCCGTAGGCCAGGGCGTCGGTGCCCGTCTCCTGCCAGGGCAGCAGCCCCAGTTCCCGGTACGAGGCGTGCAGCCGCTCGATGATCGCGGGGTTCCCGGCGACGTCGTCCTGGGGCACGCGAAGGGACCAGCCGTAATGCCCTGGTAGCCGTTCCAGTGCCAGTTGCAGGAAAAACTCGCTGATGGACCTGCTCTGCACCACCCAGCCTTCGGCGGTGTTCACCATGACCTTGGGGTCGGGGAGGTGGCTCTCAGAGGCGAGGTACCCCCACTCGTTGCAGTACTGGTACTCGGCCATGAAGACGCGTATCTCGTCGCCCGGCGGGTGGGCGACCGAATCGGGGTCGCTGGGCGGCCATTGCGGGTGCGTCCAGTAAAGCCGAGGCCGGAAAGCGAAGGAATTGACCGGCGAGGCCCACCATTCGAGCAAGGCGACGGGAATGAGGTCGGAATCGTCCGGTTCGAAGTCGGGGGCCTCGCCCTCCGGCGTCACGAGGGGGTCGCCGCCCGGATCCTGATATCCCCATTCACGCTGCACCTCGCCCAGCAACTCCCAGCGTGGCCGTTCCCGCGCGAGTCGTTCCGTGAATCGACCATATTCGATGATCTCTGCCATGGGCGAATGCTAGTGCATGTCTCCGCGATGAGTGTGAACGCCCAGCTTAAGTCATGGCGGATTCTGCGCTGCAGCCCTTGCAGGACCGGACCCCTTGTCAAGGTCATCGCCGTCCTACGGAACTATGAAGTCACCTGAGAATAAAAGGCCCTTGCAGTGGCGCATGAGGGCGTCAAGCAGAGAAGACGCCACGCGAGCGCGACCTCGGGTTCGTGATCACAAGGCTTCGGCAACCTTGCTCACCCGAGGTCGCGCTCATTCGTTACCGGCTCGCTGCCGCGTGCTTCGGAGCACCGTAGGTCACTGGCTCATCATCTCACTTTCCGAGAATCGGCCAGCCTGACTCATCGCAGCGCGACTGCGATAATCGATCGATCAGTGGTCGTTGAGGAATTGGCTGCCGTAATTTGTCGAGCTGTTCCCCAGGCCGTCCCAGAAGAGCCAGACCGTCTTGTTCTCGGCCATGTTGTATTTCGTACCCATGCTGGCCCGGCGCGTCTTGCAGGACCCCTTGCCTGCGACGCTGAATGTGTAGCTGGAGTTGTGATCGCCGACGTTGATCCATGCGCCGTGCCCGTTCGCCGCCGAATCGCACAGCTTGATGATATCGCCGTATTCTTCGACGTAGACGGTCGCGCCCTGCGCCTTGTAGACGTGATCCCAACTGCCGGCCGAGGCGTTGCTGATCGTCGCCATGGTGGCGGCGGCAGCAAGCGCCATGGCGCCCGCTATGACACGACCAATGCGTATTTTCAAGTCATGCTCCTTCTGGAAGCGTTGAGACAGCACGGCCCATCCGGGGTCCGGCAGTCTGAATTTGTTCGTCGAATTTCCTGCTGCTGGCCCACAGTGCGATGTCGACAGTTCTTGGCGATGTGCCCACGCGTGGGGCGTGGACGGCGACAAAGCAGGAAGACTTGCGACGGCCTACCGGGCGGGGGCCGGGAGACCTGACTGCGAAGGCATGGATGAAGCCTTGTGGTCGGCACCTCTCTCTGACCATGGTCGAAAGGCATCTCCCACCCCTGTCTTTCGACAGGGGTGGACGCAGCCGGCCGCTATGACGGAGCAGGATGGCGGTGTGACAACAGCAGCAGCCGGGGCGGCCTGGCGGGAGCTTGGCTCATTCTCGGCCCACATCCGTCGCCGGCGACCAGGCTGTTACCTGCACACTCACGTTGAATAGGGGCTCAGTGCAGACCGTCGGTGTCGCTGGGCACCAGATGTCCTCCCAGCGTGCAGTTCGTCTCCGGCTGCGCCGAGCGGTTACGCCCCGGGTGGACCGGACGAAAGTCGGGGGTGCTCGGTGACGATCGAGCAGTGTGGCCGCGACCTCTCCTTCCTAGCGTTGCCCATAGAAGAAGAGCGGAGAGAACTCGTGATCACTCTGACCGGGTTGACGAAACGCTACGGCGGGACGACCGCCGTGGACGACCTGTCCTTGACGATCGAGCCGGGGCTGGTGACCGGTTTCCTCGGGCCGAACGGCGCCGGGAAGTCCACGACCATGCGGATGATCTTGGGGTTGGACCGGCCGACCGCCGGCACGGCGCTGGTCTCCGGCCGCCGGTACGGGGAGTTCCGGCATCCGCTGTGCCAGGTGGGTGCTCTGCTGGATGCCAAGGCGCTGCACCCCGGCCGTGGGGGTCGCCGCAGTCTGCTGGCGATGGCGCGCAGTAACGGGATCGCTCGTCGGCGCGTCGATGAGGTGCTGGACACGGTGGGGCTGACGGACGCCGCGGGAAAGCGGGCGGGGGCGTACTCGCTCGGCATGAGCCAGCGGCTGGGGATCGCCGGGGCGCTCTTGGGCGATCCGCCGGTTCTGATGTTCGATGAGCCGGTGAACGGGCTGGATCCCGATGGTGTCCGGTGGGTGCGCGAGCTGATGCGTTCCCTGGCCGCCGAGGGCCGCACGGTGTTCGTCTCCAGCCATCTGATGAGCGAGATGGAGCAGACCGCCGACCGGCTTGTGGTGATCGGGAAAGGCAGGCTGATCGCGGACGCGCCGATCGCTGAGATCATCGCCAGAAGCTCCCGGCGGCGCGTCAAGGTACGCGGCCCGCATCAGCAGGGCCTGCGGCAGTTGGCCGCGCACCTGGCCGATCGGGGTGTGACCGCCGAGGTGGTATCGCCGGGTGAGCTGCTGCTTTCGGGCACCGCGGTCGAACCCGTCGGAGAACTGGCGCACCGCCTCGGCGTCGCGCTGCACGAGCTGAGCTCCCAGGAGGCCACGCTCGAACAGGCCTACATGGAACTGACCGCCGACAGCGTCGAGTACGCCGCGTCCCAGCAGGAGGTATGGTGACCGCCGCGAACACAGGCCGCCTGCCCGGTGCTGTGGCCGCCGAGTGGACGAAGGCGTGGACGGTGCGCAGCACCTGGTGGAGCCTGGCCGCAGCGGCCGTACTGATGGGGGCTGCCTGCGTCCAGTTCGCCATCTTCACGGTCAGCGCCAACGACAACAACGACCCGTCGGACGACAAAGGCGTCATCGCGATCGGGACGATCGCGTTCAGCGCGCTGGACATGGTCCAGTTCGTGCTGATCGGGCTGGCCATGCTCTTGATCACCAGCGAGTACTCGACCGGCGCGATCCGCGGGACCCTTCAGTGGATGCCGCGCGGAGGCGAGATGCTGGCGGCCAAGACCCTGGTCGCGGCCGTGATCGGCGGCCTGGCCGGCATCGTCCTGGCGGCCGCCGGGTCACTGGCCGCCCTGCCGCTGCTCGGCCGCTGGGGCGAACTCGATCCATTGACCTGGCTTGGCGACATCCTCGCCGTCGGCCTCTACTCAGCCCTGATCAGCGTCTTCGCCCTGGGCGTTGGCGCTCTGCTGCGCAGCGCGGTCGGAACCCTCATCGTGATCTTCTTGGTCGTCATGGTCCTGCCCGCCAGCCTGCAGTCCAACGACATCACCGCCCCCGCCGCCGACTTCATGCCCGCCATCGCCGGGGCCGCGTTCGTCCGCGGAGCGTCCGAGGCCTACCCACCGGCATTCGGGCTGCTCATCCTCACCGCCTGGGCGACCCTCGCCGTCGCCGCCGGCTACCTCACACTGCACCGCCGGGACGCCTGACAACGACCCCGCGTCACCCAGCCGGCCTAGCCTCGGGCTTTCACCGGACGACGGGTCGAGAGTGACCGTTTAGACAAGAAAAGTGCCCCCGAGCTGGGAGGATAGGGCTTGTCGAAGGTCCTGTCCGCACCGGTTCAGAAGGCACTTTTCACGTGAAGACTACAGGTCGCCATGCCAAGCTCGCGGTGTCTTCGGACGGGGCCGGGATCATCGATCAGGCCGGCGGGGTGCTGCTGACCCAGACGCTCCGGGCCACCGGGCTCGACCAGGCACTTTCCGCTGGGTTGGAGCGGTGGCGCAAGCCGCGGGCGACCCACGATCCGGGCAAGGTCGTCGCGGACCTGGCGGTGATGATGGCGCTGGGCGGGGACTGCCTGGCCGATATCGCGGTCCTGCGGGCCGAGCCGGAGCTGTTCGGGCCGGTGCCGTCCGATCTGACGGTGTCGCGGCTGGTCGCCACACTGGCCCAGGCCGGTCCGCAGGCGTTGCGGGCGATCCGCAAGGCCCGTTCGTCCGCCCGCGCGCGGGCCTGGGAACTGGCCGGCGAGCACGCCCCCGGGACGGGCGGTGACCTGATCCCGGTGGATCTGGACGCCACGATCGTGCTCGCGCACTCGGAGAAGGAGAATGCGGCCCCGACGTGGAAGCGCACGTTCGGGTTCCATCCGATGACCGCGTTCATCGACCACGGCCCCGGCGGGACCGGAGAGGCCGCCGCGCTGCTGCTGCGCCCCGGCAACGCCGGGTCCAACACCGCCGCCGACCACATCACCGCCGGCCGCCTGGCCCTCAACCAGATCCCCACCCGCCTGCACAAGCAGGTCATCATCCGGACCGATTCAGGTGGCGGCACCCACGAGTTCCTCGACTGGGTCACCGCCCGCCGCGTCAAGTACTCGATCGGCTTCAACCTCACCGACGACATCTGCGCCGCCATCCTCGCCCTGCCCGAGCACGTGTGGCAGTGCGCCTACGACGCCGACCGCCAACCCCGCCGGGGCGCGTGGGTCGCCGAGCTGACCGGCATGCTGGACCTGACCGGCTGGCCGAAGGGGATGCGGGTCATCGTCCGACGCGAACGCCCCCACCCCGGCGCACAGCTGCGGTTCACCGACGTCGACGGGCACCGCTTCACCTGCTTTGTCACCGGCACCCGCCCCGGCGGCAAGCACGGGCAGCTCGCCGACCTGGAACTGCGCCACCGCCGCCGCGCCCGCTGCGAGGACCGCATCCGCTGCGCCAAGGACACCGGCCTGCGCAACCTGCCCCTGCACAGCTTCGCCGCCAACCAGATCTGGCTCGAACTCGTCGCGCTCGCCGCCGACCTGACCGCCTGGACCCAGATGCTCGCCTTCGGCGATCACCCGGCCCGCCGCTGGGAACCCAAACGGCTGCGCCTGCGCGTCTTCTCGACCGCCGCACGCCTGGCACGGGGCGGCAGACGGCTCCGGCTCCGGCTGGCCCGCCACTGGCCCTGGAGCGGCCTGATCGCCTCGGCGATCGGGCGCCTGCAGATGCTCCCGGCGCCCTGACCAGCGCGAACCGTCCCATCAACACCAGGAAGGAGAACCCCCGGGGCCGTGGAACCCCGCCCACCCGACGCGACAGTCGGGCCCAACGGCTGACCCGCCGCTGAAAGCCAAGAGCCGGTTGGGTCGCTCCGCGACCCAACCGACCTCACGAAAGATCGAGGCTAGGACCCGCCAACATGCGCGATCCGACAGCTGGACCAGCGCGGCCGAAAGGAATAGAGACCTCGTGACCGACGATGAGATTGACCTTCGCGATTACGTGGCCGTGTGTCCCGTTACCGAGGGCCAAGTCAGGCAGATCATCGGTTTGGCGGACATGTCGTGGGACGATCCGGAGGCGACTGACGCCGCGATGCTGAGCCTCGGATGGAGTGAACCTGATGACACCGTCCAGCTGAGCGAAGTGCAACGTGTCACCGATCAAGGGCAGTTCGTCTTCGGGGAAGACGGTTTCTTCATGCCCTTCGCATACTTCTACACGGTGGGCGGGGAGGCCAGCCCGGACGATCCCTTCGCTTCATTCCCCGGCTGGTCCCTCCGACGGGATGTGGCACGAGGCGACTTCGAAGCAGTCATCAACAACGCCGTGGAACTCTTCACGGCGTCGATCGGGCTTCCCGACCACACCGTTGCACTGCGGGGCAGTAGTTCCATGACACTCGGCCCCATCACCTGGCGTCACGCCGCCTGGCGCCGGGATAAGAACGTCCTCATCGTCGGCCCAAAATCCGACGCCATGTCATACCACCAGTTCGAGGAGGGCGCCGTCCATATCATTCCACTGGCGGTGGACGCTCCATTTCCGGAGGGTGACGAACTATCCCGCCTCCTTTACAACTGGTGAGACATCGACTCTCAGGGCCAACTGCGTCATCGGATGGTGAAATACAAACATATTTCCGGATGGCGGAATGATCACATAGGTATGACTGCGGACCAGGGCGTGTCTCGAAGGCGTCAGGGCGAATGCGTTCTCAGGTAGTGAGATCGAGTAGTTGAAGTGCGTGGTCGGGGTGTGCTCGGTAGTGGTCGTTGGCGGCGGCGATGTTGGTCCAGCCCATGAGGTCGGCCAGGGCGATGGCCAG
>NZ_JBDPLY010000013.1:0-224575 GCF_039871695.1 Actinomadura sp. B10D3 | reverse complement strand
CCGGGGGCGGTGGTGTCATGAAGGCCATCTCGTGGCGACCGACCAAGACCGTCACCCCGGCTCCCGCCGAGTCCCAACAACGCGCACCGTATCGGTGCCCGCAAGAAAGAGGGTGCCCTAGTGACCGACCGGCTGGAAGGCCGCGAGAAGGTCACCGGGACGGCGTGGTACGCGTTCGAGTATCCGGTGGAGAACGTCGCGTACGCGGCCGCCGTTCAGGCGAGTGCGGGCAAGGGCAGGGTCACGTCCGTCGACACGGAGGCCGCGCAGAGGCTGCCCGGTGTGCTCGCCGTGCTGTCCTGCGAGAACGCGCCCAAGCTCGCCGATGTCTCCGACGGTGAGCTGGCCCTCTTCCAGTCGCGGACGGTCTCCTACCGCGGCCAGTTCGTCGCGGCCGTGGTCGCCGAGACCCTCGAGACCGCCAGGGAGGCGGCACGCCTCGTCCACGTGGAGTACGCGGAGGAGGACCCGGACGTCACCCTCCGCACCGGCCATCCCGGGCTCTACAAGCCCGACAAGGTCAACCCCGTCTTCCCGGCGGACACCGAGCAGGGCGACCCCGAGGACGCCTTCAGGGACGCGGCCGTGCAGATCGACGTCACCTACACGACCCCGGCCGAGCACAACAACCCGATGGAGCCGCACACCACGATCGCCCAGTGGAACGACGACGGCACCCTCACGCTCCACGACTCGAACCAGGGGGCGTCGACCGTCCAGGCCACCATCGCCAAGATCTTCGGGCTCGACCCGGAACAGGTGCGCGTCGTGTCGCCCCACGTCGGCGGCGGGTTCGGCTCCAAGGGCCTGCCGCGGCCGAACGCCGTCCTCGCCGTCATGGCCGCTCGTGCGGCGAACCGTCCCGTGAAGTTCGCCGTCCCGCGCCAGCAGATGTTCGCCACCACCGGCTACCGGACGCCGACCATCCAGCGCGTCAGGCTCGGCGCCGACGGCGAGGGACGCCTGAACGCGATCATCCACGACGCCGTGGAGCAGACGTCCACGGTCAAGGAGTTCGCGGAGCAGACCACGACGCCGACCCGCGTCATGTACCAGGCCCCGCACCGCCGCACGACCCACCGCGTGGTCAAGCTGGACGTCCCGACGCCGTCCTGGATGCGCGCCCCGGGCGAGACGCCCGGCATGTACGCGCTCGAATCGGCGATGGACGAGCTGGCCGCCGCGGCGGGCGTCGACCCCGTCGAGCTGCGGATCCGCAACGAGCCCGACCGCGAGCCGGAGAGCGGCCTGCCGTTCAGCTCGCGCAACCTCGTCGCCTGCCTGCGGGAGGGCGCCGCCCGCTTCGGGTGGGCCGGACGCGACCCGCGGCCGGGCGTCCGGTGGGAGGGCCGCACGCTGGTCGGCACGGGCGTGGCCGCGTCCACCTATCCGGCGTACCAGCGCCCCAACCGGGCGACGGCCCGCGCCGAGCCCGACGGGACGTTCACCGTGCGGATCGCCGCCGCCGACATCGGCACCGGCGCCCGGACCGCGCTCGCCCTGATCGCCGCGGAGACGCTCAAGGCGGACCTCGGCGACGTGCGGATCGAGATCGGTGACAGCTCGCTCCCCAGGGCGTCCGTCGCCGGCGGATCCGCCGGTACGGCCGGTTGGGGGACGGCCGTCGTCCGCGCCTGCGAGGCCCTTAGAGACGAGCTCAACGGTGGGGTTGCCGGGGGGCGTGGGGGGTCGTCCCCCCACAGGGAACACGGTGGGGTTGCCGGGGGGCGTGGGGGGTCGTCCCCCCACGGGGAACATGGCGAGGTTCCACCAGAGGGGATCGAGGCGTCGGCCGACACGACCGCGGAGCTGAAGGCGCGGGACGCCTACGCCCGGCACGCGTTCGGCGCGCAGTTCGCCGAGGTGGAGGTGGACGCCGACACCGGCGAGATCCGCGTCCGCCGCATGCTCGGCGTGTTCGCCGCCGGCCGGATCATCAACCCCACGACCGCGCGCTCCCAGTTCATCGGCGGCATGACGATGGGGCTCGGCATGGCGCTGATGGAGGAGAGCGTCATGGACGCCGAGTTCGGCGACTACCTGAACCGCGACCTCGCGCAGTACCACGTCCCGGCCTGCGCCGACGTGCGCGACATCGACGCGGTGTGGGTGGAGGAGTCCGACCCGCACCTGAACCCGATGGGCTCCAAGGGCATCGGCGAGATCGGCATCGTCGGGGCCGCCGCGGCCATCGGCAACGCGGTCCACCACGCGACCGGGATCCGCGTCCGCGACCTGCCCATCACCCCGGCCCGGCTCCTGCACGACCTCCGACTCTGTGAAAAGTTCACTATCAAGGTGATCCGCGTCATGCGGATGGGTATCGATCACTCTGCTCGGGGGCGTGCTCCCTACCCGCGAGGTGATCGCCGTGTACCAGCAGGTCCTCGATCCCGTCGCCGACTCGCTCGGCTGGAGTTCACTGGTCGCCGCGCTGCCGCTGGCCGTGCTGTTCGTCCTGCTCGGCGGCGTCCGCATGCGCGCATGGCTGGCGTCCCTCATCGCCCTCGCCGTCTCGCTCGTGGTCGCCGTCTGGACGTACGGGATGCCCGCCGACCAGGCGTTCCTCGCCGCGACCGAAGGCGCCGCGTTCGGCTTCTACCCGATCCTGTGGATCGTCATCAACGCCCTCTGGGTCTACAACATGACCGTGACGACCGGGCACTTCGACGTGCTCCGCCGGTCGTTCGCGCAGGTCAGCGACGACAGCCGGCTCCAGGCCGTGCTGATCGCGTTCTCGTTCGGCGCGCTGCTGGAAGCGCTCGCCGGGTTCGGCACGCCCGTCGCGGTCACCTCGGTCATGCTGATCGCGCTGGGCTTCCAGCCGATCAAGGCCGCCGTCCTCGCCCTCACCGCCAACACCGCGCCGGTCGCGTTCGGCGCGATGGCGACGCCGATCCTCACGCTCGGCAAGGTCACCGGCGAGTCCAGCGACACGCTCGGCGCCATGGTCGGGCGGCAGACCCCCATCCTCGCCGTGTTCGTCCCGCTCGTGCTCGTGTACATCGTGGACGGGCGGCGCGGCTTCCGCGAGACCTGGCCCACCGCCCTGCTCTGCGGCGCCGCGTTCGGGGTCGCGCAGTACGTCACCGCGAACTTCATCTCGGTGCCGCTCGCCGACGTCGTGGCGTCGCTGGTCTCGGCCGCCGCGGTCGTGCTGGTCGTCCGGCTGCGGCCCTCCGCGGCGCCCACGCAGCCCGCGCCCGTCGCCGGCGGGGCCGCCGACGAGCCCACCCCCGAGTTCGCCGCCCGCGTCGAGGGCGGCGCCGATGTCTCGCAGACCAGGGACTCGCGCGCCGAGGTCGCCCGCGCCTACGCTCCCTACGCGATCATCATCGCGGTCTTCGTCGTCTGCCAGATCGACCAGGTCAAGGACCTCCTGGACAAGGCCACGCGGACGTTCTCCTGGCCCGGCCTGGACCTCGTCGGCCCGACCGGCAAGCCGCTGACCCTGCCCACCTTCAACTTCAACTACCTGACGACGCCCGGCACGCAGATGCTCGTCGCCGGGCTGATCAGCATGGCCGCCCTCGGGATCGGCTTCGGCAAGGCGCTGCGCGCCTACTGGACGACCCTCGTCCAGCTCAGGTGGGCGATCGTCACGGTGATGGCCGTGCTCGCCCTGGCGTTCGTGATGAACGCCTCCGGGCAGACGGTCACGCTCGGCACCTGGATGGCCGGGGCGGGCGCCGGGTTCGCGCTGCTGTCGCCGATCCTCGGCTGGCTCGGCACGGCCGTCACCGGGTCGGACACCTCGTCGAACTCGCTGTTCGGCGCCCTGCAGGTCACGGCCGCGAACAAGGCCGACCTGTCGACGGTGCTGATGGCCGCGACCAACAGCTCCGGCGGCGTCCTCGGCAAGATGGTGTCCCCGCAGAACCTCGCCATCGCCGCCGCCGCCGTGGGCCTGGACGGGCGCGAGGGGGACATCTTCCGCCGCGTCGTCCTCTGGAGCCTGCTGTTCCTCGCCGGCATGTGCCTGCTGTCGGGCCTGCAGTCGACCGGCGTGCTCGGCTGGATGGTGCCGTAGGGACGCGGGAGGCGGGTCTCGGGGGGCTACTGGCGGTAGTTCTCGACCTCCGCGGCGGGGCGGACCTCGGCGTCGTCGGGGTTCTGCCCCGCCGCGATGCGGGCCCGCCGCTGCCGCAGGAGGTCCCAGCACTGGTCCAGCGCGACCTCCAGCTGCCGCAGCCGCCGCTGCGCGTCGTCGTTGCTCGTCTCGGCGCGCTCGTGGGCCTGCCGGAGGGTGTGCTCCTCCTCGATGAACTCGTTGATACGTTCCAGAATCGCCTTCTCGTCCATGAAATCCGCCCGGTTGGGTTCAGAAGGTGCCGACAGGTGAGAGCCTGGCATATACGGGGCCGCGCACGGTAGCGGCGCCCCGTCGAGGGCGAGGAGCGGATGACGGTCTGGCGGATCACCGACGGCGAGGGCGGCCTCGACTCCGGAGCGCGGGCGGCGGCGCCCCGCTACGACATCGTCGAGCACGACACGGCGCTGCTGCGCATCGCGGCCGCGTCGGCGTCGACCCGGCTCCAGATGTCCGGGGAGATCGACGTCTCCAACGCCCCCGACGTCGGGCACGCCCTGCACGCGGCCCAGGCCCGCATGCCCGGTGACCTGCACGTCGATCTGACGGCCGTGGAGTTCGTGGACGTCGCCGGCCTGCGCGCCTTCACCAAGGCCGCCCGCGACCTGGACGAGCACGGCCGGCTGCTCGTCCTGCACGCGGTCTCGCCGCACATCGACCGGCTCTTCGCGATGATCGGCTGGCACACGTCCCCCGGCCTGCAGATCCACTGCCGTCCCCGGCGCTGATGGTCATCGGATCCCCATCTCGGTTCGAATTCTCCGTAAATGTCCCCGTTCGCCCCGGGAAAAGGTGAATGTCTGACTGTTTGGCCGCCAATACCCCGGTTAGGGACGCATTTACAGCTCTCCGAATTCCACAGGGGGATCTCATGGCAAGGCGTAAAGAGCGTGCCGCTCCGCCGGCGCCTGACGAGCACACCGGCCGGGGCATGGCCGGCCAGGGCACGTCAGGTCAGGGCATGTCGGGTCAGGGCATGTCAGGTCAGGGCATGTCGGGCCAGGCGGGGGGCATGGCGACTCCCGGCGCCGCCACGGCCGCACCCGGCCGGGGCGTGGACGAACCCGGCGAGCACGCGTTCTGGGAGGACCGGACCCGCATCTTCCTGCAGCCCATCGCGGCGCCGTCCATCCTCGGGCTGTTCGGGCTCGCGACGGCGACGATGATGGTCGGAGCCTGGGAGGCCGAGTGGTACGGCGGCCCCCTCACCCCGCTGATCCTGTGGCCGCTGGTGATCTTCGCCGGCATCGCCCAGATCCTGGCGGGCATGTGGGCCTACCGGGCGCGCGACGGGATCGCCACCGCGATACACGGCATGTGGGGCGCGTTCTGGACGGCCTGGGGCCTGCTGTTCGCGCTGGTGAGCGTGGGCGCCTTCCCCGCGGCCCTCGCACCGGTCCCCGGGAACCCGAGCGAGGGCTTCGCGTTCTGGTACATCGCCCTCGCGGCGATCACCGGGCTGTGCGCGCTCGCCGCGCTGGCCGAGAACCTGGTGGTGGCGCTGCTCCTCACCTGCCTGGCGGCCGCGGCGGGCTTCACCGCCGGAGGCTTCTGGGCCCCGTCGGACTGGGCATCGGACGTCGGCGGCTGGCTGTTCGTCGTCACGGCGGTCCTGGCCCTGTACGCGGCGGCCGCGATGATGATGGAGAACACCTTCGGACGGACGATCCTGCCGCTGTTCCGGGTGCGCGGCGCGGCCGAGGCCCGCGGCCGCGGAGGCGCCCGCCCGCTGCAGTACCGGCAGGGCCAGCCCGGGGTCAAGATCGGTCAGTGAACCTCGGCGTTTCGCCTTGACATTCCCGTTGCCATATCCTGGGCCGACTACGAACGTACGGCTCCGGGGGGAGCGGGAATGTCATCGGCGATCCGGCGGACGTGGCGGAGCCTCGTCCAGATCTACAACCTGCTCTGCGCGCGCGACGACGCCGCCGCGCGCGGCTTCACCGTTCCCAGCGGCGTATGGGCCTGCGAGCGCTGCCACGAGCCGCACCTCGAACTGGCCACCTACACCTACCACCTCCGCACCGACCACGCCTGACCGGCGGTCAGGTCACCGAGCGGCGGGCGACGAGCGCCGCGTGCAGCAGACGCAGGTCCCCGGGGCACGACGGGTCGAGGCCCGTGAGGGCGCTGATGCGGCGGACCCGGTAGGCCACCGTGTTCGGGTGGACGTGCAGGGCCGCACCGGTCGCCCGGCGGTCCAGGTCGCAGGCCAGGTAGTGCTCCAGGGTGCGTAGCAGGTCGGGCTTGCTGTCCAGCGGCGCCAGCAGCGCGGCGAGCGCGGGCAGGGCACCGCTCGGGCGGCTGAGCTGGTAGTCCAGCAGGACGTCGGCGAGCCGGTACAGGCCGGGCGGGCGGCCCGCGCGGCGCACCAGTTCCATGATCTCCGAGGTGCGGGTGACGGCCGCGGGGACTCCGGCGGGGCCGGTGATCTCCGCCGCCGCCGTGACGTCGATCCCGGCCGCCTTCGCCGCCGCCGCGACCAGGTCGTGCAGGACGTCCTCACCGGCGGAGAAGGGGAGCAGCGCCGTGCCGCCCGAGGCGTCCAGCGCGGTGAGGGCGGGCTCGTCGGCGACGTCGTCCAGGACGGTGCGGACGCGGCGGATCTTGCGGCGGGCCGCGATCCGGCCGCGCCGCCCCGCGGCCAGCTCGTCCGGGTGCGGGGCGAACGCGAGCGTCAGGACGGCGTAGCGGGGCGCCGGGCGGTGGCCGGTGGTGTCCCCGTCCAGGAGCGCGGTCATCAACGCGTGCCGGCCGCCGTGCTCCTGGCTGTCCAGGATCTGCCGCACCTCCAGGTAGGCCGCGCTGACGGCTGAGACCAGCAGCCGCTGGAAGTCGAGGAAGTAGCCGAGCGCCTCCTGGAAGGCGGGCAGGTCGGCCGGCTCGGCGCCGGCGGTCAGCTCGTCCCACGCCATCGCCGCGCCGATCTGGTACGCGGCGAGGATCGCGTCCAGCGGCACGCCCTCCTCGGCCCGCAGCGCCGCCGAGTCGCGCTGGCGGGCGAACTCGCCGGGCTCGGCGGGCCGGCGCCGTTCCAGCACGTCCGCGAACTGCCGCAGGCTGTGCTGGACGATCCCGGCGACGTCCCCGGCGACCTCCTCCTGCGGCAGCTCCGCGTAGACGGGCAGCTCGGCGAGCAGCCGCGCGACCACGCGGCGGGTCAGCCGCGGCGCGCGAGCCCGCAGATGGGCCGCCATCGGCCGGCCGGCCATGCACAGCGGCGGCAGGTTGTCCCGCGTCACAACGGCTCCCGGAAGAGTCTGTTTTCACGCCAATTGAACGGTGTGTCCAGATTCTGGACGATCACGGCGACATCGTCCATGACGCCGGGAGTCACCATGAAGCGTCTGTTCAACGGCATGGTCGGCGCGATCGCCCTGGCCGGGGCCGCCCTCGGCGCGGTCGCGGCGCCCGCCCAGGCGGCGACCGTGGAGTACGTCGCCCTCGGCGACTCGATGGCCTCCGGGCCGCTCATCCCCGACATCACCGGTCCGATCGGATGCGGGCGCTCCACCCGCAACTACCCGCACGAGCTGGCCGCCAAGCTCGGCGCCTCCCTCCGCGACGTCACGTGCAGCGGCGCGAAGACCACGCACATGACCGCCCCGCAGAGCACCAGCGTCGGCGGAGTCGACACCGGCACCGTCCCGCCCCAGCTCGACGCGCTCCGCCCGTCCACCACGCTGGTCACCCTCACCATCGGCGGCAACGACGTCGGCCTCGTCGGGGTCGCCGAGGACTGCATCAACCTCGACCCGACCGCCACCCCGTGCAAGGGCGAGTTCGAGGAGCAGGTCGCCCAGCGCACCCGCGACCTCGGCCCCCGGCTCGCCGCCGTCCTGGACGGCATCCGCGCCCGCTCCCCGCAGGCCCGCGTCGTCGTCACCGGCTACGGCCTCTACATCAAGAAGGACGGCTGCTGGCCCGTCCAGCCCGTCCTGCCCGTGGACGCCAACTTCCTGCAGGGCGCCGTCAACGCCATGAACGATGTCATCCGCCGGGAGACCACCGCCCATGGCGCCACCTACATCGACCTCGTCGCCCCCAGCGCCGGGCACGACGCCTGCCGGTCGGCGTCCCAGCGCTGGATCGAGGGCTACGTGCCGCTCAACGCCGCCGCCCCGCTCCACCCGAACGCCCGGGGCGAGGCCGCCTACGCGACGGTGATCGACGGCGCCCTCGACGCCTGAGCCCACCGGCCGTCCCGGTCGGGCGCCCCGGCCGGGACGGCTCTAAGCTCGACGGGCAGATGGAGGCTGACATGACCGAGATGCAGGCCAACACCGCCGCCTTCGAGCAGACGATCCGCTCGGCCCTCGCGCTCGCGGGCACGCTGGGCGAGGCCGACTGGGACCGGCCGACCGAATGCCCCGGCTGGACGGTCAAGGACCAGTTCGCCCACCTCGCCGGGGTGGAGCACGACCTCCTCGGGGATCCCGCCCCCGAGGTCGAGCTTCCCGAGTTCGAACACGTCCGCAACGACTTCGGCCGGTACCTGGAGATCGCGGTGCACGCGCGGCGCCCCGTCCCCGGGCCGGACGTGGCGGCGGAGCTGGCGGACGTCCTGGAGCGCCGCCTGGCCCAGCTGCCCGGCCAGGACCCCGACGCGATCGTCATGTGCCCGGACGGCAGGGAGGGTCCGTACTCGCGGCTCATGAAGTTCCGCGCCATGGACTGCTGGACCCACGAGCAGGACATCCGCCGCGCGGTCGGCCGCCCCGGCAACCTGGACGGCCCGGCGGCGCACTGCTTCTGGGAGCTGATGAGCCGCGGCCTGCCGCTCATCGTCGCCCGCCGCGCGAAGGCCGGCCCCGGCCGGTCCGTGCGCTTCGCGATCACCGGCCCGCCCGACTTCCGCGCCGCGGTCACGGTGGACGAGGACGGCCGCGGCCACCGGTCCGATCCCGAATCGCCCACCGCGGAGCTGGTGATGGACTGGGAGACCTACGTCCGCCTGACCGCGGGCCGCTGCGGCCCCGATGCCGTCACGGTCGAGACGAAGGGCGACGGCGACCTGGCCGCCCGCGTCCTCGCGGCCATGGCCATCACCCCCTGACCGGGCGGCCCGCAGGGGATCGGCCCCCGAGGTCCCCATTTTCTGACGCAGCGGCGCCGCACCGATCCGCCTAGTGACGACCCGTCCAATACCGGCCAGTATTGCCCTGCTCGCGCGAGGGTTCCGTCAAGATCACCGTCGTTATGATGCGGCGATCGTCGGATGGAACGTTCCCGGGGGAGTCGTTTATGACGGAGGTCCATCACTTCGCCTACGGGCCGCTGACGCCTGCGGCCGCCTATGTCATGTCGTTCGTCGGCTCGCTGCTCGGGCTGCTGTGCACGGCCCGCGCCCGAGCCTCCGCCGGCGCCTCGCGCGCCAACTGGCTGGCACTCGCGGCGCTCGCGATCGGGGGCACCGGCATCTGGGTCATGCACTTCATCGCGATGCTCGGCTTCAGCGTGGCGCACACCGAGATCCGCTACGACGTGCCGCTCACCCTGCTGAGCTGCCTCACCGCGATCGCGGTCGTCGCGGTCGGGCTGTTCCTGGTCGGCTTCGGCGGGTCGGGGGCGCCGGTGGTGATCGCCGCCGGCCTGATCACCGGAGCGGGCGTGGCGAGCATGCACTACACCGGCATGAAGGCCATGAACATGTCCGCGCAGGTGAGCTACCGGCCCGCCCTGGTCGCGCTGTCGGTGGTGATCGCGCTGGTGGCGGCCACCGTCGCGCTGTGGTTCAGCGTCCGGGTCACCGGCAAGGCGGCGACCGCCGGCGCGGCGGCGATCATGGGGATCGCGGTGTGCGGCATGCACTACACCGGCATGGCGGCCATGCGGGTCGAGGCGCACCACGGCACCGGATCGCCCTCCGGAGCGGGCGCGATCGACTTCGTGCTGCCGCTCGTGGTCGGCGTCGGCGTGGTGGCGACGGTCCTGCTGCTCATCATCGCCATGTCGCCGACCGAGGAGGACGCGCGCGCCGACGCCGCGCTCCGCGAGCGCCTGACCTCGCGCGGGCGGCCGCAGGGCGCGCCGGACGCCGGCGGGACGCGCGCCGCCGTCCCCGAGCCCCCGACCCGCACCGCCGGCGAATGGTTCGGCGGCGGCCCCGGTCACTGATCAGGCCACCGCCGCGCAGGCGTCGACGGCTCGCTGAAGCCTGCGCTCGATCTCTCGAGGGTGCCGTTCGAGCGAGGCCCTGGCGGCGGCCGTCGTCGTGACGGCGTTCCGCATGGCCTCTCCCTGCCATTCCTGCGGGGTACGGGGGGTCGCGAAAAGGCGCTCGCACAACCCGGCGATCCGGACGTACGGTGCGAGGGCCGCTGCGAGCCGTTGAGACTCCGACAGCGCGGAGCCGGTTCCGGAGGGGAGGATGTCCTCGTCCGCCGCTCTCTGGATCACCTCACGCAGATCGGTGCCCACCGGCTCGATCGCCTCCCGGAACGTGAGGAGCTTGTCCAGCGTCTCCGCCGCGGTGGTGCCCTCCTCCCGGCGCAGCTTCTCGACCGCGGCGTCGACCACTTGACGCAGATCGCGAAGGAGGACGAGCCGTGCGAGCGTTGCCACGGTGGCTTCGTCATCCGTCAGCGAGCATCGGAACTCGACACACGCCCGGGCCGTCCTGATGAGGTCGCGCGCATGGCCGCCCGACCACGCGTGGCAGAACAACGCCGCCGCCCCGGAGAAGTTGCGGGCCCGCCGCGAGATGAGCGTGCGCGACTCCTCCAGGGCGAGAGGGCTGACGGCGATGATCGTGTCGAAGGACGAGTCGAAGGCGTCCCGCACCGGTACGCCCCTCGCGGCGAAGCTGTGCAGTGCGTCGGTCGACACGGAGAGGACGAAGTGGCAGCGCGGGATATGAAACAGGTCTTTGATCCCATTGATCGCGTCGATCGCCGTCTCCGGGTCTGCCAGTTTGTCGAGTTCGTCGACGCAGATGACGACCGGCTTGTTGCTGAGCGCGACGAGACTCTCGATGAACTGCCGGAGGGCTTGGACGGACTCGGCCTGCGACAACTCGCGTTCCACACGGGTCAGCCTGTCCGCCGCCTCGACTCCGGACCGGGCGAGCCTGAACGCAGTGCTCGTGGACGCCTCCACCGTGGCGGAATAACGGAGAAAATCTATCTCCAGGCTGCACAACTCGGCGGCGGTCCGTGGCTGAGAGGTGAGCCTGGTCCTGTTCTGAATGCGGTTCCACACGTGTGCGAGCGGATAGCCGAGGACGAGTAGAAAGGTAGTGATGAGTAGCGCCTCCGTCCAGTTGAGATGCAAGGAATTCACCTGGGGGCGGTCCTTCTCGAAAATCCAGAGTGCCACGAGGACCAGGACGACGGCGAGAGCGAGAGCCGCCTTGACGATGGGAGGTATGGTCCGCGTCGTCGGGGCGGCCGTGCGATGCCGGATAAGGTTGCGCTGTGCGGAAGTGAGGCCGGTGCGCGCGAGTTCTCCGTGAATGACACGCGTGAATTCCGCCGGCGTGTACTGCACGGGAGCGCTGACGATGGCGACGGTGCAGCCGAGTGACTCGTCACGCATGAGCTGCCGCATCAGGGTGGTCTTCCCGGAACCACGGGGCCCGGCGAGCCCGACCGCGGACGCTTCGTGACCGCCGATGAAGGCCCGGAGTCGCTGATAGCTGTTCGACGAGACGGTGTCCTGGATGTTCAGCTCGACCAGCGCTGGAGCATTCGTCGTCCGCAGCACGTTGGACCAGCGGATCTCGTCGCTGTCCAGCCGGCTGATCTCCAGCCGGATCATCGCCCGCAAGGGTGGCCGCAGGGCCTCGTCGAGCTCCCTCACGGCCAGGGTCCACCGCCGGCGCAGGACCCGGAAGAGCATGCCGGACCGCACGCAGGAGAGGGCCGCCACGATGGCGGCGGCCGTGACGAACACCGCATCGCCGGGCGGGACATAAACCCTCCGCCACGTGGCGACGGCGATCCCCGCGGCGATCACGGTCACCGCCGCCCACAACGCCGGCCCCGGCGGGACCGGCCACAGCATTCGGCGGGCCGAGTTCACCTCGGCGATCTCAGCCGACAGTAGCCCGGAGAGTTCGTGTTCCTCGGCCTGGACGCGCTGCACGATAGCCGGATGCAGTTCTGCGGCGCAGTGGAGCTCAGGGTCCTGTTCCAGCAGCTCGCGGACGGTATCGCGAAGCGTGCCGGAGGGCAGATGGTCGGCCTGGCTGGTCATTCGTCCGTCTCCATGCAGAGGACTCCGTCGCGAAGAGTAAGGGTCGGGAGAAAATGGTTTCGTGTCGTATGACACAAGAACCGAACACGGGTTGTTCTGGACGGCACATATGAGCTGCCGGGCCTCGACGAAAATGAGCGGAGGACGCGTGGTGGGTACGATGTGCCGAGGATCGGCGGTGCGGCTGGGCAAACGCGCTGACAACGGAGTGAAGCCGTGTGGGCCTGCAAGTCGCGCGTCCTTTCGACCGGGGCTGTTGGGAGAATGGAGTCGGCCGTATGAGCGCGGGGTCGGCGGGACCATGGGTGGGGCTCCGCCCCTTCGGCCGGGATGACGAGAACACCTTCTTCGGGCGCGACGCCGAGATCGGCGCTGTCGCCGGTCTGTGGCGGCGCCGGCGGCTGACGCTCCTGGTCGGTGATGCCGGGGTCGGCAAGACCTCACTGCTCCATGCGGGCCTGGTCCCGTCCCTCCTGGCAGATGGATCGAACGTGCTGCCCGTGGGCGATCCGGGATACAGGCACACGTTGCCCGCCCCACTGGTCCCGACGAGGAGCCCGGCACTCTTCGCGCTGCTGGCGTCGTGGCAGCCCCATGTGCCGGCGGCCGGCATCGTCGGGTTGACGGCAGGTGAGTTCATCAGCCGGAAAGCTCGTCACGACGCGTCGGGAAGGCCGGTGCCGACGCTGGTCGCGATCGACGGCGTCGACCACATTCTGCGCGGCGACGCGGCGGAGCGACCGGTCAACCGGCGTCTGCTCATCGAATTGTCCGACGTGCTCCGCGATCGGCCGGAGGTGCATCTGCTGTTGTCCGTGCGGCCTGGCTCCGTTGCCGGGACCGCGCGGATCGTTGATGTCCTGCATTCGGGTGAGGTGGGCCGGTTCGACCTCGGTCCGCTCGGCCGGAGCGGCGCGATCGACGCATTGCGCAAGCCGGCCGTGGCCATCCACCGCGGCTTCGACGCCGGTGAGCCCGCGCGGCTCGTGGACGCACTGCGCGTGGCGGCCCCTGGCGGGGCTGCCGGTGCGGTCGACGAGTCGTCCGTGGAACCCGTTCTCCTCCAGGTCCTGTGCGTCGCGTTGTGGGAACAGCTGTCAGAACGTGCCCAGGCGGGATCGACCATCACCGCCGACGCGGTTCCCGATGTCGAGCGGGTCTTGGCCGAGCACTGCATGCGGACGCTGGACAGGCTCACGTCCGACCACAATCTGCCCACGTGCGAGATCGGCACCTGGTTGCGCAGGACGTTCGCGGCCACGCCCGGCGCCGTCGTTGCCGCAGGAGCGGACGGTCGCCCGGCGGAGATCGACGAGACCGTGCTTCGTGCGGTCGAAGACCGGCATCTCATCCGAGCCTCGGTCAGTGGCGGAGAGGAGTTTCACCGGCTCCTGCATCCCTGCCTGGCGGCTGCGCTCCGCCGGCTCGGCGAGGTCCGTGTGGACGGACCCGTCGCGGGTCCGCCGGATCTTCTGGACGCCGCCGGCACCGCCCTGAAGGACGGCAACCTGGACCTGGCCGAACGGCAGGCGCGGGCCGCCATCTCGCGGGCCGGGCAGGTGCATGACGCGCGGTCCCAGGCGCGGGGGCACGAGATTCTCGGTGAGATCGCGTACGCGCGTGCCAAGCATGACCAGGCCGTTACCGCCTATCGCGAGGCCATCAGCCTGCACGAAGCCTTGGGTGGTGGGCCCGGTGCCGGGTTCGGAGACCTCTGGGCCGCCATCGCGAGACTCCGGCTTCTGGACGGAGCTCCTGGCGACGCGGTCGGGGAGATACGCGTCGCCGGGGTCCAGGGGGCTGACAGGGACATCGTGAAACTGATCCTCGCGCAGGCGAAGTGGCACGTGGGTCGAACGTGGCAGGGCGTCGAGGAACTGAATCAGGTGCTGGCGCGACATCGGGGACACGACGAGGCGCTACGCATTCGCGGTGAAATATATGCGGATGCCGGAGACGCCGCGGCTGCGCTCGGCGACCTGGAGCCGGCGGCACGCACGGCCGGGCCCTCCGCCATGGCGGCGCGGGTACTCGCGCTCGCCATGGGCCGCGGCGACGAGGTACCGCAGGAGGAACTCGACGAACTGCTGGCCGAGGATCCCGACAATGGCCTGGTTCTGTTGAGCATCGCCAGACTGATGCACCGGCGCGGCGACCGGGACCGGACGGCACAGCTCGTTTCACGTGCTCTACGCGCGACAAATCCGCGTTTGTCCAGCTTTCATCGCGAGAAGGCCGAGGAATTGGTGTGATGAGTTCGAATTACGGGTTGTGTCCAGAATGTGTTCTGCCGGATCGGTGACCGACCGGGCCCACGCCTCAGTCGAGGTTGACGGGCTCGCTGTAGGACTGGAAACCCGCAGTCACGGTGGTATCGCGACGGGTGGGGTCGAGCAGGGTGCGCAACGCGTGCGCGAAGACGGAGTCGTCGAGTTCTTCGAGGTCATGCAACGACAGGTCGGAGACGTCGGGCAGTTCACCTGCTACCGCGACCCGCTCTCGTTCCATGTCGACTCCAATCCGTGACCACATCGATCGTTGCGGGGTCAGCATACAGGCAGGCCTGACGAACAGAGTAGCCGCGCATCCGCTCCATGGAGTCGTCATGGTCATAGCGGGAAAAAAATCTTTCCGCACGTGCGTTGTTCGTCGATCTCCTGCGCTCGAGCTTCTACGCTCAAGGTGCGGCGGGACGGGCGGCACTTTGTATTTGCATGCCGGTTCTTCAGATAAGGCATGGCCGAATTCAGGGACCTTATTGACCCGTGCCGGATCGCTCATCAGACTCAGGTCGTCGCCAGAATGCGGAGGCAGCGCTCGTGACCGGTCGGCAGGCGAATGGGGCGCGCTCCGCGCCTCCCCAAGTGTGGGGAAGGGTTCCCCAGAGGAACAAGAACTTCACCGGTCGCGAGAAACTTCTCGCGGACCTGCGGGAGGCCATCACCGACCGGGTGGCCGCCGTGCTGCCGCACGCTCTCCACGGCCTCGGCGGCGTGGGGAAGACGCAGATGGCGGTGGAGTACGCCCACCGGTTCCGCGACGACTACGACCTCGTCTGGTGGATCTCCGCCGATCAGCCGGTGCTCGTCCGGTCCGCACTTGCCGCGCTTGCGCCGCACCTGGGCTTGCCGCCGGCTACCGCGACCGGTGTCGAGGAGGCCTCCACCGCCGCACTGGACGCGCTCCGGCGTGGGGATCCCTACAGCCGCTGGCTGCTCATCTTCGACAATGCCGACGATCCAGAGGAGATCAAGGACACGATCCCGGAAGGACCGGGCGATGTGCTGATCACCTCCCGCAACCACCGCTGGAAGGGCGTCGTCGCGGCTCTTCCCGTGGACGTCTTCGCCCGCGAGGAGAGCATCGCGTTTCTCGAGCGGAGGGTGCCGAGGTCGATCGACGGGGAGGAGGCGGACCGGCTCGCCGAGGAGCTCGGCGACCTACCGCTCGCGCTCGAGCAGGCGGCCGCGCTCCAGGCCGAGACGGGCATGACCGTCGACGAGTACCTCAGGCTGCTGAAGAACCGGACCTCCCAGCTGCTCGGCGAGGGGAAGCCGACCGAATACCCGGTCTCGATGACGGCGGCCTGGGACCTCTCGGTCAGCAGCCTCAGCAGTCGCATGCCCGAGGCGGTCGAGCTCTTGCGCTGTTGCGCGTTCTTCGGCCCGGAGCCGATCCCCCGGGAGGTGTTCGGACGGCGGGTCGACGGCCTGCGGCCTGAACTCGGCGAGCTCCTCGACGACCCGATCAGGCTGAGCCGCGCCGTGGGTGAGCTCGGCCGGTACGCCCTCGCGCGCATCGACCCCGTCAGCCGGACCATCCAGGTACATCGCCTCATCCAGGCGCTGGTCCGAGATGAGCTGGACCAGGCGGAGAAGCCCCGCTTCCGTGCCGACGTCCATCGACTCCTGATCGGCCTGCGGCTCAGCAGTCCAGAGGAATCGATCAACTGGGACCGATACGGCGACTGTTTCGCGCACGTCGTGCCATCAAGAGTCCCAGAGAGCAAGGACCCTGAGGTTCGGGCCTTCGCACTGGACATGGCCCGTTACCTCTATGTCTCCAGTGCCGGATTCGCCGTCGACTACGTACAGCTCTTGATCGACCGATGGGAGCGGGATTCGGGTCCCGAGGACGTGGACGTGCTCCGGGCCTATCGTGAACTGGGAAATGTTCTGCGTCAGCTCGGTCGCTACAACGAGGTCTTCGAACTCAACCAGACGACCTTGGGAAGGATGCGCGCTGCAGGGCTGACGGAACCCGACGTGCTTCTGCTCGTCAACAGCATCGGCGCGGATCTGCGCGCGCGTGGTGACTTCGCCGCGGCTCTGCGTCATGACTCCGACTCCCTGAGGCAGCACGAGGCGGCGTTCGGCCCGGACGACCCGAGGACACTGCGCGCTATCCACAACCTGGCCTTGGACTACAGCCTCACCAGCGACTTCGTCAGGGCACGCGAGGGGCACCTGCGCGGATTCGTGGGGCAGCGGGACGCGCCCGGCGACGTGGGGGCGGCGTTCATCGTGGCCGGATGGAACAGCCTCGCACGTGCCGTACGGCTGGGCGGGGACTACGCAGAGGCCTGCGATCTGGGCCAGGACGCGCTCGCATACGGGGTGGATTACCTCGGCGTCGAGCATCCGGTGACGCTGCACACGGCCAAGGACCTCTCCATCGCGCTCCGGAGGACCGGGGAGGTGACCCAAGCGCTGGAGATGTGCGTCGACGTGCACGCCCGCTACGTCCGGCGGTACGGCTTGAACCATCCCGACACGCTGGCTGCGGCCATGTCACTGGCGAACGTGCAGCGCAACAGCGGCCAAGAAGAGAAGGGGCTGGAACTCGCCGCCGACACGGTCAAGCGGTACCCGCGCATCTACGGCCCCAATCACCCGTACCTGCACGCCTGCACCGGCAACCTGGCCGTCCTCCATCGGGTCTGCGGCGATCCCGCCACCGCGAGGAACCTGAACGAAGAGACGATGCGGCATCTGGCGGAGCTGGTCGGGCCCGACCACCACTATTGTCTGACGGTCGCCACCAACCTGGCCAGCGACATGGCCGCTCTCGGGGACTTCGACGGGGCGGTGCGGCTCGGCCGCGGCACCTACGAGCGGGTCAGGAACGTCTTGGGCGTCGACCATCCGATGACGTTGGCGTGCGTGGGCAACCTCGCCACCGACCTCGGGCGGCTGGGAACGGACGAGGCGCGCGAGGAGGCCGATCGGCTCCGCGAGGACACTACCGAGCGATACGCACGGAAGCTGACGCTCGACCATCCCGACTCCTTGGTCTTCTTGGACGGCCGTCATCTCGACTGCGACTTCGACCCGCCGCCGATCTAGGTCGGCCGGGCGTCGGTCGTCAACCCGTTCATCGCGGACGATGCGGGGGAGGCGGCGGCCCCGTCGCCATGGTCGAGACGCCAGCGTGACAGATGCCGCTCGGCGGCGAGCCCGGCCCTCCGTCGGGCCAGGTCAGGGACCGTCTCGGCCTTCATGGCGGCCACGGTACGCTCCATCGTCGCGGAGAACAGCTCGCCGGCGGGAGTGAGCCGCCCGCTCCGGCGCAGCACCTGAATCGCCGCCGCGGTGGCGTCGCGCCAGTGGGCGAACTCGACGTGCGCCCGCAGTGTGAGCTCGGCGGGGTGGCCCACGGTGCGTTCGTTCATCCAGAAGGCGGCGATCGCCATGTGGGCGTACGCGCCGTGCAGAAGTCCGTCGAGAGGGCGCGGATCTTCACGCCACGGTGCGTAGTAGCGGGATCCGTCGTCCTCCTCGGTGAGACGCACGATGTCCGTGATCGCACTGAGCTTGGCGTGCTGGACCTCGTGGGCGAGGGTGACGGCGAACGAGTGCGGGTCGGGCTGCGCCGACATGCCGATGTTCCCGAAGGCGAGCTTCGAGGTCCCGCTCGACGTGCCGCGCTCCGGCGCGACCATCGGAGTGAGCACCTGAACCACGGCGCGTACCTCTGCGGCCACCACAGGATGCCGGCGGACCAGCACGGTCCAGGCGGGCTGCAGGTGAGCCGCCCATGCGTCCAGCTCTGCGGCGGTCAGCCGCCGTTCGGTGCGTGCGGCGTCCGGCATGCGGTGGGGGTCTTGGTCGTCGACGACGAGATCGAGCCGCGACCCGCGGTGCTCGGCGCTCAGCCGCCGCAACCCTTGCCAGCCGGGGCCATCGGCACCCGGGTCGGCGGGCACCGTGACCCGGTGCCGCCCGGCCACGATCTCGGCTTCACCCGCGCCGGAGCGGACGATGGCGAAGCCGCTCTCGCCGGGTGTCCTGGCCCGGCCCAGCGAGGGCAGCGTCACGCCCTCCGGGCCGATCGGAACCTCGATGGTCGCCCGCCGTCCCGACCCGATCGCGGCGGCCGCCGCCACCCCCGCCAGTTCGGCCGGCTCGGCCGGGCCACCGGGCGGCATGCTTCCCGCCAGCGTGTCCATGGCGCGCATCGCCCACGAGGCGACGGTCGGGTAGCGCATCACCGCCTCGCCGGCCGCCGGGTCGTCGCGGTGGACGTCGGCGAGCAGCGTGTAAGCATGCCGCACCCGGTCGGCGTCCTTGTGGGCTGTCTGCCGGGCCAGCCGGACCACCCCCTGCAGCGCCACCATCCGTTTGCTGTGCTGGCCGGCGTGCAGGTGCTCGATCGCGGCGGCGTCTCCGCCCCCTGCGGCCAGAAGCGAGAACGTTCCTCCGGGTAGGTGGTGCAGCCCGACCCTCATGTCCGGTCGTCGCCTTTCTCGAGCGCGTGCCCTGGAAGCGCACGAAGATCGTTCGCGGCCCGCTTGCGCTTCAGCATGTCCGCCACGTCGCCGGCCAGCGTGAGCCGGATGTGATCGATGAGACGGTAGAGATCGCGGCAGTAGACGCTCGGGTTCGCGAACCCCGTGCCCGAACGGTAGCGGTGCGGATAGAGCCCCGCACCGCAGACGCGCCGAAGATCGCAGGACGTGCACGGGGGCGCCAGCGCGCGTGCGCCGATCTGCCGCGCCGCGATCGGCGGCAGCAGCAGGGCGGCGTCGAAGGAGTCCCTGCTCACATGAAGGGAGGTCGCGGTGGCGCCGTCGTACGCGGATTTGAGGCTGTCGACCTGCTCGATGCCACCGTCGGTTTCGACCACGGCCGTCGCCACCGCCGAGAGCCCGACCGACTCGCTCCGCGACGGCTGGCCGAGCAGCAACCGGATGATCTCGGTGAACAGCCGGATCTGCGTCTCCTGCACCGGCGCCCGGTACCAGCGGTCGAAGACCTGGATGAGCCAGTCCGCGTAGGGGGTCTCTTCGCTGTCGGGCTTGCGTCCGGGTGGCGGCGTGTCCCAGGTGCCGTGTGGGAGGAGGAGGTCCATTGCAGGCGGTCTGTGGGCGAGCAGCGACTCGTACGTCCGGACCGGTGCGTTCTGAACATCGATCGCGCACAGGATGCCGCTGAACAGATGCCGGTACCGGGGCTCGTTGAGCCGGGCGAGCCCGGCGAGGACTCGCTCATGACTGCTCTGGCCGTTCGGACTCAGGCGATGGCGGTCGTTCGCCTCTCGGTCGCCGTCCAAGCTGACACTGACGAACACGCCCAGTTCGTCGAACAGCTCCAGGAACACCGGATCGAGGAGGATGCCGTTGGTCTGGACCCTGACGTCAGTGGTGACGTCCGAGGGGACGGCAGACCGGATCGTGGTCACGGCGTACCGGACGTGGTCGGCGCCCGCGAGCAGCGGTTCCCCGCCGTGCAGGATCAGCTCCACCCGCTTCAGCCCGTTGTCCGAGACGTGCTCGGCGATCCTCGCCGCGACCGCGTCGATCGTCGGCCGCGCCATCCGGCGCGGCTGCCGCAGCCACCCCTGGTCGGCCATCTCGTACATGTAGCAGTAGGAGCAGGCCAGATTGCATCTGCTGTGAATCTTGAGGACGAACTGGCGGAAGGGCGTCGGTCGCCAGCCCTGCTCGAGAAGCTCCTCCACATCAAGGTTCAGCGGCCACTCGGGCTCTCCCGCTGGCTCCTTGAAACGGACATCCAGCTCCATCTCCCCGTTCCCCCGGGCTAGAGAGAGCGTGGTATCGGTGCGGATTCCCGACCGGCCAGTGCTCACAGTGGATCGGCGACTCTACCCTCCGCGCCCCTCACTCTGAGCGAGCCATCCCCTTGTTGTTACGTGGCCCTGACCCAAACCGGTCAGTGGCCAGGGTCGTGAACGGGCAGGCGAGGAGGGCCGGGGGCCGCGCGGGCTCCCGGAGTCCGGCCTCGTGAGTAGGAACACGTTCTATTGCGGTGGGCGGCCCGACCTGGGGCGGCGTGGTGGGCGCTGGATCTCCGGTTGACCTGGCCTTACGGCAGCCCTTCCGTCTAGACCAAGCGATTGCTACATTCCTGGTAACAAGAATTCATTTCAGTCATGTTCCAGGAGGTGCGATGACCGAGGCCCTGACGCCGGAGGCAGCGACGCCGGAGACCATGACGTCCGGGCCGGCGCGCCGCGAGTCGCCGCCGTCGATGATCGAGCGGATGACGCTGATCCTCGACGCGTTCAACGGCCCGACGGCGCGGCTGACCCTGGAGGACGTGGCCCGCCGCACCCGGCTGCCGCGCTCGACCGCGCACCGGATCCTGGACCAGCTGGTGAAGCAGCGCTGGCTCGCGCACCACTCGTTCGGCTACGGGCTCGGCCAGCGGGCCCTCGGCCTCGGCGGGCAGGACGGCGGCCACGGCAAGATCCGCGAGGCCGCCGCGCCGCTGCTGCACGAGCTGCAGGTCACCACCGGCCTCGTGGCGCACCTCGCCGTCCTGGACGGCGCCGAGGTGTTCTACCTGGACAAGCTCGGCGGGCGGCTCGCCGCGTCCGTCCCGTCGCGGGTCGGCGGGCGCGCCCCCGCGCACTGCACGGCGCTCGGCAAGGCGATGCTGGCCTGGCTGGAGCCCGAGCGGGTGGACGCGCTGCTGTCCGCCGGGATCAGCCGGTTCACCAGCCGCACCATCGGCGAGCTGGGCACGCTCCACCAGGAGCTGCACCGGGTCCGGCAGCGCCGCGGCCTGGCGTTCGAGCGCGGCGAGTCCTATCCGGGCATCGCCTGCGTGGCCGCGGCCGTCCGGGGCGCGGAGGGGCCGGTCGCGGGGATCTCGCTGGCCGGCGACATCCGCGCGCCGCTGGAGAACGTGGCGCCGCTGGTGGTGACCGCCGCGCGGGAGGCGTCCCAGATCCTGTTCCCCGGCTCGGCGCCGGGCGCCCGCGGCCGGCGCGGCGGCCCCCCGGCCCGCTCCTCGGCCGGTGAAGGGGCGTCCTGGTCGCCGGAGACGATGAACCGGCTGCTCGCCGTGGACGGCCGGGGCGACTGGATGTGACGGGCGACCGGGTGTGACGTCAGCCCCAGCCCCACCGGTCGCCGATGCCCCAGGGGTCGGGGGCGATGGGCGCGTCCGGCTCGCCGACGCCGAACCTGCTGCGGAAGAACACCATCGGCCGCCGCCAGACGCCGTCCACCACCTCGTGCCGCTCCACCGCGAGCACCCGGCCGATCACCACCTCGTGGTCGCCGGCCTCGTGGACGTCGTGCACCACGGCGTGCACGGCGAGCAGCACGTCCGGCAGCGTCGGGGCGCCCCACCGCGACACCTCCCAGTCCAGCCCCTCGAACCTGGCGCCGCGGCTCGATCCGAAGCGCTCGCACAGGTCGCGCTGCTCCTCGGCGAGCACGTTCACGCAGAACCGCCCCGCCGACCGGATCCGCGGCCACGACCGGCCGCGCTTGTCGGCGCAGAACAGGATCAGCGGCGGTTCGAGCGACACCGACGCGAACGACTGGCAGGCGAAGCCGACCGGTTCGCCGCCGTCGATCGCGGTGACCACGGTGACGCCGGTGGCGAACTCCGCCATGGCCTTCCGGAAGTCCACCGGCTCCGGCGCGGCCGTGGCGGCCTCGGGGGCGGACGTGAGCGCTGGCTCGGCTGGCATCTGGTCACCTCGGGGCTGCGAACGGTTAGGGCGTCGTATCAAATATGCGGCATGTCCAATAGGCGGGGCGAGCGCGGGGCCGGTCGGGAGCGGCCGGTGCGCCCTGAACGTAGGCCTGTGCTGCGCCGGTCACTTGCGCGCGTCCCGTTGAGTGGACGCGGGTGCCGCGGCGGTCCCCGGGGCCGCGCCGCACGTCCCGCTGATCGGGATCCGTCGCGTGACCGTGCCGCCTCGCCGATTACGTTCCGGACAAGCCACCGTCGAAGGACTGGGAGATCATGCCTGCGGAGCTGACCTACGAGTCGACGTTGCGCGAGCTCGCCACCGACCGGGGCGTCCTGCGCTACCACGAGGCGGGTGAGGGCCCGCCGCTGCTCCTGCTGCACGGGTCCGGTCCCGGCGTGACGGGCTGGCGGAACTACCGCGGCAACCTCGCCCGGTTCGCCGAGCACTTCCGGTGCCTGGTCCTGGAGTTCCCGGGCTTCGGGGTCAGCGACGCGACCGACGAGCACCCGATGATGGCCGCCGGCGGCGCGGTCGTCCGGTTCCTGGACGGCCTCGGCCTCGGCCAGGTGGACGTGATCGGCAACTCGATGGGCGGCATCATCGCGACGCAGGTGGCGCTGAGGAAGCCCGACCGCGTCGGGCGGCTGGTCACCGTCGGCGGGATCGGGACCAACCTGTTCAGCCCGGCGCCCGGCGAGGGCATCCGGCTGCTGGCCGAGTTCACCGACAACCCGACGCGCGAGGGCCTGGTCCGGTGGCTGCACTCGATGGTCTTCGACCCGCGGACGGTCACCGAGGAGATGATCGAGGAGCGCTGGGAGCAGGCGACCGACCCCGGCACGCTCGCCTCCGCCCGCCGCATGTACGGGTCGAAGGCGATGGCGGCCCGTGCGAAGGCGATGGCCGCGTCCGGCGAGCCGCCCTACTGGGCGATGCTGCACAGGCTCAAGGCGAAGACCCTCATCACCTGGGGACGGGACGACCGGGTCAGCCCCGTCGACATGGTCCTCGTGCCGATGCGGACGATCCCGGACGTCCAGGTGACCATCTTCCCGAACTGCGGGCACTGGGTGATGATCGAGGCCAAGTCCGCCTGGGAGAGCGCCGTGCTGGCGTTCCTGACCCGGAAGGACGACCTCTGATGAGCGAAGCGAACCGGGGGGAGCGGGGGGTCGTCCCCCCGCAAGTGGCATTGGGCGAAGCGAACCGGGAGGAGCGGGGGGGCGTCCCCTCGCAAGAGGCACTGAGCGGCTGGGACCACGAGTACGACCTGGTGATCGTCGGCAGCGGCGGGGGCGGCATGGCGGCCGCGCTGACCGCGCACGACGAGGGGCTGAGCGCGCTCGTCGTGGAGAAGGGCAAGAAGTTCGGCGGCTCCACCGCGCTGTCCGGCGGCGGCATCTGGATCCCGAACAACCCGACGCTGAAGGCGCGCGGCCACGACGACAGCCGCGAGTCGATCCGCCGCTACCTGGACCTGCTGACCGAGGGCCGCGTCCCCGCGGCGCGGCTCGACGCCTACGTCGACAACGGCCCCGCCGCCATGGAGCTCATCGGCAAGAGCAGGTGGGTGACGTTCTTCTGGACGAAGGGCTACGCCGACTACCACCCCGAGCTGGAGGGCGGGCGGCCGCTCGGCCGGTCCATCGAGGCCAAGCCGTTCGACACCCGTAAGCTCGGCGAGGACGAGAAGTACCAGCGGCCGAACAACATGACAGGCCCGCTCGGCCTGTGGGTCACGGCGAAGGACTACCACGACCTCGCGATGGCCAAGCGCACGTGGGCCGGACGGCGCGCGTCGCTGGTGGCGGCGTGGCGCGTCTCGTCCAACCTGGTCCGGCGGCGGCACATGGCGACCGGCGGGCGCGCCCTCGTCGCCCGGCTGCGGATGGCGCTGAAGGACGCCGGCATCCCGCTCTGGCTGCAGACGGCCATGACCGAGCTGGTCGCCGGCGAGGACGGCCGCGTCACCGGCATCGTCGCCGCGCGGCGCGACGGCACGACCCTGCGCATCCGGGCCCGCAAGGGCGTGCTGCTCGCCACCGGCGGGTTCGACCACAACCAGGAGATGCGCGACAAGTACCTCCCCAAGGGCGGCCAGGAGGACTTCGCGATGGGCGCCCGCGAGAACACCGGCGACGGCATCCGCGCGGGCGAGAGCCTCGGCGCGGCGCTGGACCTGATGGACGACGCGTGGTGGATGCCCGCCGTCCGGCACCCGGCCGGCGCGACGATCCCGCTGGTGTCCGAGCGCGCCATTCCGCGGCAGGTCATCGTGTCGCACGACGGGACGCGGTTCACCAACGAGGCGGCGCCGTACGTCAACTTCGTCCACGACCAGCTGGAGGGCGGGCACGTCCCCGCGTGGTTCGTGATGGACGCCAAGGCCCGCGCCCGCTACCCGTTCGCGCAGATCCTCCCCGGCGCCCCGATCCCGAAGGCGTTCTACGACGAGGGCATCGCCTTCAAGGCGGGCACGCTCGCCGAGCTGGCCGGGCAGATCGGCGTCCCCGCGGACGCGCTGGCCGGGACCGTCGAGACGTTCAACGGGTACGCCCGCGCGGGCAAGGACCCCGACTTCGGCCGCGGCGACTCCGCCTACGACCGCTACTACGGCGACCCGAACCTGAAGAACCCGAACCTGGACGTCCTGGACACCGCGCCGTACTACGCGTTCCGGCTGGAGGTCGGCGACCTCGGCACCAAGGGCGGCCTCGTCAGCGACGAGCACGCCCGCGTCCTGCGCGAGGACGGGACGGTCATCGAGGGCCTGTACGTGACGGGGAACTCCTCGTCGTCGGTGATGGGCAACGAGTACGCGGGACCGGGCGCGACGATCGGCCCGTCCATCGTGTTCGGCTATATCGCGGCCCGGCACGCCGCGGGCGCGTCCACGGGGAAGGCCACCTGACGGCATGACGGCACTCAAGGCGCGGGTGGTGGAGGTCGTCCGGGAGACGGCCGACGCGCACTCGCTCGTCCTCGAACCCGCCGAGGGCGACCGGGACCGGTTCACCTACCGTCCCGGGCAGTTCCTCACCGTCCGGGTCCCGGCCGAGGACGGCTGGGCGGCGCGCTGCTACTCGCTGTGCAGCTCGCCGGTCACCGACGACCGGCCGAAGGTGACGGTGAAGCGGGTCGCGGACGGTCTCGGGTCCAACTGGATCTGCGACAACGTCACGGCGGGCGACGTGCTGGAGGTGCTGCGCCCGGCGGGCACGTTCACCCCGTCCTCGCTGGACGACGACCTGCTGCTCGTCGCGGGCGGCAGCGGCATCACGCCGGTCATGTCGATCCTCAAGTCGTGCCTGGCCGGCGGCACCGCGAGGATCGCGCTGCTCTACGCCAACCGGGACGAGCGGTCGGTCATCTTCGCCGCCGAGCTGCGGGAGCTGACCGAGCGGTACCCCGAGCGGCTCACGGTCGTCCACCTGCTGGAGTCGGTGCAGGGGCTCCCGACGGCGGCGGCCGTCCGGTCCCTGGCCGGCCCGTACGCCGGCCGCCCGGTCTTCGTGTGCGGGCCCGAGGTCTTCATGGACCTGGTCACCGACACGCTCACCGGGCTCGGCGCGCGGGTCCACGTCGAGCGCTTCTTCTCGCTGGAGGGCGACCCGTTCGAGAACCCGGAGGTCCCGGAGGCCCCCGAGGAGGCGGACGGCGGCGACGCGGGCGAGATCGAGGTCGAGATGGACGGCGAGACGCGGACCGTCCCCTGGCCGAGGTCCGAGCGGCTCCTCGACGCGCTGCTGCGCGCCGGCGTCGACGCCCCCTTCTCCTGCCGCGAGGGCAACTGCTCGGCGTGCGCCTGCGTGAAGCTGGAGGGCGAGGTCACCCTCGACGCCAACTCGGTCCTCGACGAGCGGGATCTCGCCGACGGCCTCATCCTCGCCTGTCAGGCGAGGCCGGTCACCGACCGGCTGAAGATCACCTACGACGGCTGACGACACATACGGGAGACAGGCGATGGCGAACCGCGTGCTCGACACGATCATGGAGAGGGCGGAGCAGATCCGCGAGCTCGGCCCCGCCAACGAGGTCCTCGGCAGGCTCGACGACAAGGCCGCGCAGATCCTCAAGGACGCGGGCGTGATCCGGCTGCTCCAGCCGGAGGCGCACGGCGGCCTGGAGGTGCACCCCCGCGAGTTCGCCGAGACGGTCATGGGCATCGCCGCCCTCGACGGCTCCACCGGCTGGATCGCCGGCATCGTCGGCGTCCATCCGTGGGAGATGGCCTACGCCGACCCGAAGGTCCGCGAGGAGGTCTGGGGCGAGGACCCCGACACCTGGATCGCGTCCCCCTACGCGCCGATGGGCATCGCCCGGCCGGTCGACGGCGGGTACGTGTTCAACGGCCGCTGGCAGTTCTCCTCCGGCACCGACCACTGCGACTGGATCTTCCTCGGCGGGATGCTCGGCGACGACGAGGGCACGATGGCGATGCCGCCCCGGTCGCTGCACCTCATCCTGCCGCGCTCGGACTACGAGATCGTCGAGGACTCCTGGGACGTCGCCGGGCTGAAGGGCACCGGCAGCAAGGACATCATCGTCCGGGACGCGTTCGTCCCCGCGTACCGGACGCTGGAGTACACCAAGGTCGTGGACGGGTCCGCGCCGCGCGAGGCCGGGCTGACCAACCCGTCCTACCTGATGCCGTTCTCCTGCGTGTTCCCGCTCGGCATCTCCGCCGCCGTGATCGGCATCGCCGAGGGCGCGCTGCACCACCACCTGGCGTACCAGCGCAACCGCGTCCAGATCACCGGCACCAAGATCAAGGACGATCCGTACGTGCTGTACGCGATCAGCGAGGCCGCCGAGGAGATCAAGGCGTCCCGCACCGCGCTCCTCGACAACTGCTCGCGGATGTACGACATGGTCGCCTCCGGGCACGTGCCGACGTTCGCCGAGCGCGCCGCCGGCCGCCGCACCCAGGTCCGCGCGGCGTGGCGGGCGGTGCAGGCGATGAACGAGATCGTCGTCCGGTCCGGCGGGAACGCGATGCGCCTGGACAACCCGATCCAGCGGTTCTGGCGGGACGCGCACGTCGGGCTGGCGCACGCCATCCACGTCCCGGGCTCGGTCTACCACGTCTCCGCCCTGACGGACCTGGACATCGAGCCCCCGCAGGGCCCGATGCGCTCAATGATCTAAGGGAGTGAGAGGAATGACGCAGATCCGAGGGCTGGGCTATCTCAGGGTCCAGACCCGGCACATCGACCGCTGGCGCGAGTTCGCCCTCGACGGGCTCGGGTTCGCCGAGGGGAGCGGCCCCGACCCGGACGGGCTGTACCTGCGCATGGACGAGCGGCGGTCGCGCCTGCAACTGCTGCCCGGGGACGAGGACCGGGTGCTGGCGGTCGGCTGGGAGGTGCGCGACCAGTACGCGCTCGCCGCCGTCCGCGAGGCCGTCGAGAAGGCCGGGACGGCCGTCACGGCGCTGGCGCCGAAGGAGGCCGCGGAGCGCGACGCCGAGGAGGTCATCGCGTTCACCGATCCCGGCGGGACGCCCGTCGAGGTGTTCTTCGGCCCGGTGCTCGACCACAGCCCCCTGCGCACCGGCTTCGCGCAGAAGTTCGTCACCGGCGCCATGGGCATGGGCCATGTCGTCCTGCCGACCCCGAACTTCGCCGAGACCACCGCGTTCTACAACGAGGTCCTCGGGTTCCTGCCGCGCGGTGCGATGAAGGTCGGCGGCGGGCCCGTCCGGATCCGGTTCCTCGGCGTCAACCAGCGCCACCACAGCGCCGCCATCTGCCCGGCCCCGCACGACGGCGCCCCGGGCCTCGTCCACCTGATGGTGGAGGTCGACTCGCTGGACGCGGTCGGCATCGCGCTGGACGCCGTCACCGCGAAGGGGTTCTCGATCTCCTCCACGCTCGGCCGGCACACCAACGACAAGATGGTGTCGTTCTACGTCCGGGCGCCCGGCGGCTGGGACATCGAGTACGGCTGCGAGGGGCTGCTCGTGGACGAGACGTACTACACGGCCGAAGAGATCACCAAGGACAGCTACTGGGGCCATGACTGGTCCGGTTCCGAGCCGCTGGCCGCGTTCACGCCGCGGAAGAAGGGCTGACGCCGGTGGCGAGGCCTTCGGTGGAACCGGTCGCCGCCGCCGAGGTGGACGTCGACCACGAGTGCGACGTGCTGGTGGTCGGCTTCGGGGCCGCCGGCGCGGCGGCGGCGTACGAGGCCGCGGCGGCGGGCGCGGACGTCCTCGTCCTGGAGCGGTCGAGCGGCCCCGGCGGGACGTCCGCGCAGTCGGGCGGGGAGCTGTACCTCGGCGGTGGCACGCGGGTGCAGAAGGCGTGCGGCTTCGACGACACGCCGGACGACATGTTCGCCTTCCTCAAGGCGGCGCTCGGCCCGCACGCCGACGAGGAGAAGCTGCGGCTGTACTGCGACGAGAGCGTGGAGCACTTCGAGTGGTTCCGCGCGCGCGGCGTCCCGTTCAAGGAGAGCCTGTTCGACGCGCCGGGCTGGATGCCGCACACCGGCGACGGCCTGATGTGGCTCGGCGAGAACGCCTGGCCGTACACCACGATCGCCCGGCCCGCGCCGCGCGGGCACCGCCCGGAGACGCCGATGTTCGCCGGCGGGATCCTGATGGAGAAGCTGATCGCGGCCGCCGCCGAGGCGGGCGCCGCCGCCCACCGGGACACCTGCGCCACCAACCTCGTCGTGGACGGCGGCGGCCGCGTGGCCGGCGTGGTCGCGCGCAGGTTCTCCGAACGGGTCGCCTACCGGGCGCGCAAGGGCGTCATCCTCACCTCCGGCGGGTTCGTCGACGACGAGGAGATGCTCGCCGACCACGCGCCGGTGCTGCTCGGGCACGACAAGGTCAGCGACGGCACCAGCGACGGGTCCGGCATCCGGATGGCGGCCGCGCTCGGCGCCGCGACCCGCCGGATGGCGGCGGTGGAGATCGCGCTCACCGCCAACCCCGCCGTCATCTGCCGGGGCATGCTCGTGGACGGCCTTGGCCGCCGGTTCATCAACGAGGACGTCTACCCGGGCCTGTTCAGCCACCGGGCCGTCCAGCACCAGCCCGGCCCCTACTGGGCGATCATCGACGAGGCCGGGTACGACGAGATCGCCGAGGCGGACATGTGGGGCGTCCACCCCAAGCACGCGGCGGAGACGGTCGCGGAGCTGGAGGAGTCCCTCGGCCTGCCGTCCGGTTCGCTGGAGCAGACGGTCGAGACCTACAACCGGTACGCCGAGAAGGGCGAGGACCCCTACTTCCACAAGGACGCCAGGTGGCTGCGTCCGCTGAAGGGGCCGTTCGCTGCGATCGACCCGCGCGACGGGTTCTTCGGCGCGGGCCGGCACGGCGCCGGAACGGGAGCCGGCGGGTTCACCCTCGGCGGTCTGGACACCACCGTGGACGGCGAGGTCCGCAACCACTCCGGTGAGCCGATCCCCGGCCTGTACGCGGCGGGGCGCACGGCCTCCGGCATCCACGGCGAGGGCTACGTCAGCGGGACGTCCCTCGGCGACGGCACGTTCTTCGGCCGCCGCGCCGGACGCGCCGCCGCGCGGGCCATAGGGCGCGATGACTGAGAGGACGGCCGTCCTGGGCGACGACCGGCCGGCGCGCGAGGCCGCGTTCGCCGAGCTGGTCGCGGCGCGCGGTGACGACGACCGCACGGGCCTGTGCTTCGAGGACCTGTCCTGGACGTGGCGCCAGGTCGTGGAGGAGTCCCGGCGCCGCGCCTCCCTCGTCCGCGATCTGGACGGGCATGTGGGCCTGTTCCTTGAGAACGGCCCGGAGCACCTGTTCTGGCTGCTGGGTGCGGCGCTCGCCGGGGTCCCGGTCGTCGAGCTGAACCCGACGCGGCGGGGTGCGGAGCTCGCCCGCGACATCGCCCACACCGACTGCGCCCTGCTGGTCACGGAGACCTCCCGCGCACCTTTCCTGGAGGGGCTTGTCGACGTCCCGTCCCTGAACGTCGACGACCCCGCGTACGACGAGCGCGTGTCGGCGGCGCCACCGGCCGTGCTCTCCCCGGTCGCCCCGGAGACGATCTTCTCGCTGGTGTTCACCTCGGGCACCACCGCCGCCCCCAAGGCGGTGATCTGCACGCAGGGCAGGCTGGGCCGGATCGCCGTCCAGCAGCGCGACCGGCGCGGCCTCACCCGCGACGACGTGTTCTACGTCGTGATGCCGATGTTCCACTCGAACGCCCTGATGGCCGGGATCGCCCCGGCCGTCGCCACGGGCGGGCGCATAGCGCTCCGCCGCGGGTTCTCCGCCTCGGGCTTCCTGCCGGACGTCCGCCGCTACGGCGTCACGTTCTTCAACTACGTCGGCCGTCCGCTCAGCTACATCCTGGCCACCCCGGAGAAGCCGGACGACGCCGGCAACACGCTCCGCATCGCCTTCGGCAACGAGGCGAACGAACGCGACATCGCCGAGTTCGCCCGCCGGTTCGGCTGCACGGTCATCGACTCCTACGGGTCGAGCGAGGGCGAGATCCGGCTCAACCGCGTCCCCGGCACGCCGCCCGGGTCCTTGGGCGTCGCCGAGGCCGGGACGATCGTGGTCGACCCCGAGACGCTCCAGGAGTGCCCGCGCGCCGAGTTCGACGAGGACGGCGTGCTCCTCAACGCCGCCGGCGCCATCGGCGAGATCGTCGACACGCTGGGCGCCGCCAAGTTCGAGGGCTACTACAACAACCCGGAGGCGACGGCCCGCCGCGTCCGCAACGGCTGGACCTGGTCGGGCGACCTCGCCTACCGCGACGCGGCCGGCTACTGGTACTTCGCGGGCCGGGACGACGACTGGCTGCGCGTGGACGGCGAGAACATCGCCGCGGCCCCCATCGAACGTATCCTCGCCCGCTACGAGCCCTTCACCGACGTCGCCGTCTACGCCGTCCCGGACCCGCACGTGGGCGACCAGGTGATGGCCGCCGTGACGCTCGCCGAGGGCCGCACCTTCGACCCCGCGTCCTTCACCGCCTTCCTGGCGGCCCAACCGGACCTCGGCACGAAGTGGACGCCCCGCTACATCCGCCTGACGGACGCCCTGCCCCGCACCCCGACCAACAAGGTCATCAAGCGCGCCCTCCGCGAAGCGGCGTGGAACACCACCGACCCCGTCTACCAGTACCGCGACGGCACCTACGAGCTGACCTGAGGCGAGCTGACCTGAGCCACGCCTCCCGCCAAGGCTCGTCATAGCGGCGGAAACCCACCCGCGTATGGAAAAGTTTCGACTTGATCAACGGCGGGTGGAGGGCGTGCGGGTGTCGAGCGAGAAACTGAAACCGCTCCAGGCGGCGGACCCGAAGAAGGTCGGCGAGTACCGGCTGCTGGCGCGGCTGGGAGCGGGCGGCATGGGCCGCGTCTACCTCGGCCGCTCGAAGGGCGGGAGGACGGTCGCGGTCAAGGTGATCCACCCCCACCTCGCGGAGGACGCGGAGTTCCGGCGGCGCTTCGAGGCGGAGGTCGCGGCGGTGCGGCGCGTCGGGGGCATCCACACCGTGCAGGTAGTGGACGCCGACACCGAGGCCGATCCGCCCTGGCTCGTGACCGAGTACATCGCGGGCCCGTCGCTGCACGAGGCCGTCACCGAGCACGGCGCGATCTCCACGGCGGCGGTCGCGGGGCTGGGCGCGGGCCTCGCCGAGGGGCTGACGGCGATCCACGAGCGGGGCGTCGTCCACCGGGACCTCAAGCCCGGCAACGTGCTGCTCGCCCCGGACGGCCCCCGCATCATCGACTTCGGCATCGCCCGCGCGCTCGACGCCACCTCGCAGACCACCCGGACCAGCACGATCGGCACGCCCGGGTTCATGTCGCCCGAGCAGCTCCGGGGCCGCGAGGTCGGGCCGGCCGGCGACGTGTTCTGCCTCGCCGCCGTGCTGGCCTTCGCCGCGACCGGGCGGCGGCCGTTCGGCGACGGCCCGATCGAGGCCCTCGGCTACCGCGTCGTCAACGAGGAGCCCGACCTGACCGGCGTGCCGGAGCCGCTGCTCCCGCTGATCGCGGCCGGCCTGGCGAAGGATCCGGCCGAACGGCCCGGCCCGGGGGAGTTCCTCGACCGCTGCTCCGCGCTCGTCCAGGACGCGCTCGTCCAGGACGAGGACCCGTCGCTCCCGGAGCCCGTCACCACCATGATCGCCACGCGGGTGGCGGAGACCGAGGTGCTGGCGCCCCCGCCGGGCGCCGGACCGCGGATCCCGCGGCCCCTCCGGCCGAAGCCCGCGCCGGCCGCGGCCGCGGCGGCGGTGGCGGGCGTCCTGCTGATCGCCCTCGCCGGCTGGGCCCTCGGGAACGGCGGGGAGTCCCCGGCCGCCCGCGGCGCCGCGGCCACCACCGCCGCGCCGTCCCCGACTCCTTCGGCTACGCTCACGACTTCGCAGCCGTCCGAGACACCGAGCCCGTCCGACGGCGCCTCCGCCAAGCCCGACCCCGTCCGCAAGGCCTTCGAGAAGATCTCGCGGGGCGACTGCCTGGACGCCTACGAGCGCCCGTCCGGTGGCTGGAGCAGGACCAAGCCGCGCGCGGTCGGCTGCGGCCGTCCGGACGCCTACATGAAGGTGTTCAAGGTGGTCCGCGACCATGGCGAATGCTCCCGAGGCGAGAGGGGCGAACTGGACGGCGAGCTGTGGTGGAGCCATGGCGAGGATGACGACGAGATCGCCCTGTGCGTGCAGCGCCAGTTCCACACCGGTGAATGCTTCCTCGCCGACAAGGGCGCGGAGAAGAACACGGTCGCCATCAGCAACCATGACCTGATGACCTCGTGGCCGTGCGGGAAGCCGGTTCCGGACGACTACGACTACGTCCTCCGCATCACCGCCTACACCAGCGCCTCGTCCTGCCCGCCCGGCGGCAGAAGGGTCGACTGGGAGATCCGAGGCCGCACCCTCTGCACCCGCATCGTCTGACTACGTCCTGCGGACGCCACCCGCATCGAGGACGACGGCTTATCGCCACCGATGAACCTCCTCCAGGGACGGCCGGCCTGGCATCGTTTCGTCTCCCCGGCCTGGCTGTCCAGGGCGTCCGGCCGTCTCCTAGCGGCCGGGCGGCGGGGTCTCGCCGAAGACCCGGGGGGCGAGGACCAGGCGCCAGCCGTCCGGGTCCCGGAACACGGCGGCGCCGTGGTCGGACCAGTAGGGGTTCTCCGGCGGGACGGCCCGGTAGCCGAAGCCGGGCGAGGCGCTCCACCGCCGCGTCCACCGCCTCCGGGCCCCGCAGGTACAGGACTCCGGGGTCCTCGGCATGTGGCCTCCTTTGGTCGGGGGTCACCTGCTCATGTCGGGACGCCCCCGGGATCTTTCACCTTCGCTCAGAGAAGCTTTGGAGAGCCCTGCGACACCGTCACTCCATGACCTTGATGGAGCCGTTCAGCGCCGCCTCCTGGATCGCCGAGCGGAGCGCCGGGCACGTCGCGTGCGGGTCGTCCAGGCCCGTGCACGCGGCCCTGGCCTCGGCGTTCCACTGGATGCTCGTCTGCTCCCAGGTCGACTTGCGCACCAGCACCTCGGCCGCGCAGCGGCGGCACCGGACCGGCAGCAGCGGGCCGTCCAGCAGGCGCTCGTCCTGGCGGACCGTCACGCCGAGGCTCCCTGGGCCTCCCGGCGCGCGAGGTTCTCCTGGACCTCCCGCTCCCACGACTCGACCGGGCGCGTCGTGTCGATCTCGAACTCGAACCGGTCGGTCATCTCCGGCGCGACGTCCGCGACGTCCACGTAGAACTGCTGGTACCAGCGGCGGAGCTGGTAGACCGGGCCGTCCTCCTCGCACAGGAGCGGGTTGTCGATGCGGGCCTTGCGCTTCCAGATCGCGACGTCCTGCTCGAAGCCGGTCAGGATGAAGTCCGACAGCTTCCGCGCGGTGGCCTCCGCCGCCTCGGCCGGCAGCGCGTCGCTGTGCTGCACGATGATCCCCGAGTGCAGCGAGAACGAGTGCTCGTCGATCGGGTAGTGGCAGTTGATCAGCACGGAGTTCAGGTCGTAGCCCTCGTAGTGGTACGTCAGCTCGTCGATCATGAACGAGGGGCCGTGGTAGGACGCCACGGAGGAGTTGCCGAGCATCCGCGGCCCGCCGCCGCCGCTCTCCCGGCGGGCGTCGTCCCGGCTCCGGCCCTTCATGATCTGGGTCGCGGTCTGCCCCTCGAAGATGTTCTTGAAGTACGTCGGGAACGACTTGTGGATGTAGAAGAAGTGCGCCATGTCCACGACGTTGTCGATGATCTCGCGGCAGTTGGTGTGGACGACCTGCTCCGTCCAGCGCCAGTCCGTCCAGTCGTCGCGGGTCGCGCCCTCGATCCTCGGGATCGTCACGTCCGCCGGGGGCGGGTTCCCCTCCGGGTCGTTCCAGACGAACAGCAGCCCGTCCTGCTCCATCGTCGGCCACGCGGCGGTCCGGGCGCGCAACGGGACGCGGCGCGCGTACGGGATCCGCTTGCACCGCCCGTCGCCGCCCCAGCGCCAGTCATGGAAGGGGCACGCGATCTCGTTGCCCTTGACCGTGCCGTCGGACAGGTCGCCGCCCATGTGCCGGCAGTAGGCGTCCAGGACGTTGGTCGTGCCATCCTCGCCGGTGAAGACCACGAGCTTCTGCCCGAACGCGTTGACCGTGTGGGGCTTGCCGTCCCGGTACTTCTCGGCCAGGCCGAGGCAGTGCCATCCCCGGGCGAAACGGCGGGTGATCGCCTCCGCCTCGATGGCGCGGACGGCGTCCGACTCGGTAGCGGTCACGTGGATCATCCCTTCGGCGATACATGGGTGATTCGAACATTAGGTCGCGGTCCACCGGCCCGATCGGCGAGTCCCGGTGGCCGGGACGCGCGTCCTCGCGGCGACGCGCGAGCATGGTCTCCTGCAATGGCCGGTAGAGGGAAGGAACGGGATGAGCAACGAGGTCCTGGACGCCGTGCGCGAGCTGCTGCCCGGTATCGCCGAGCGGGCCCGGTCCGTGGACGAGAAGGGGAGCATCCCCGCCGAGACGATCCGCGAGCTGACCGCCGCCGGCGTGTTCCGGATGCTGCAGCCCGTCCGCTACGGCGGGGCCGAGGAGGACCCCGTCGCGTTCTACGAGGTCATCCGCGCGATCTCCGGCGCGTGCGGCTCCACCGGCTGGGTCGCGGCGATCCTCGGCGTCCACTCCTGGCACGTCGGCCTCTTCGCCGACGAGGCGCAGCACGAGGTGTGGGGCGCCGGGCCGGACACCCTCGTCGCCTCGTCCTACGCCCCGATCGGCCGGCTCACCCCGGTCGACGGCGGCTACGAGGTGAGCGGGCGCTGGTCGTTCTCGTCCGGCTGCGAGTTCGCGTCCTGGGCGCTGCTCGGCGCGCTCGTCGTCGGCGCGGAGGGCCGTCCCGTCGACTTCATGACGGTGCTCGTCCCGAAGGCCGACTACGAGATCCGCGAGGTCTGGGACTCGATGGGCCTGCGGGGCACCGCCAGCGACGACATCGTCGTGGAGAAGGCGTTCGTCCCCGCGCACCGCGCGATGCGCAACTTCGAGCAGGCGCAGCTGCGCAACCCCGGCCGCAAGGTCAACACCGGCCCGCTGTACCGCATGCCGTTCGGCACGATCTTCACCTCCACCGTCACCGCCAGCGTGATCGGGATGGCGGCCGGCTGCCACGATCTGTACGTGGCGCGGATGCGCGACCGGATCCGGCTCAGCCTCGGCGGCGGGCGGTTCGTCGAGGACCCGTTCGCGCAGGTCGCCGTCGCCCGCGCCGCGTCCGAGATCGACGCCGCCATCCTGCAGACCGACCGGAACGTCCGGGAGATCCACGAGTACGCCGTCCGCACCGAGAAGATCCCGATGGAGCTGCGGCTGCGCGCCCGCCGCGACCAGGTCCGCGGCACCGAGCGCGCCATCGAGGCCATCGACATCCTGTTCAAGACCGCCGGCGGCAACTCCCTGCACCGCGGCAACGTCATCGAACGGGCCTGGCGCGACGCCCACGCGGGCAGCGTCCACGTGGCGAACGACGTCGAGCACGCCCTGTCGATGTACGGCCGCGGCGAGTTCGGCCTGAAGGTCGAGGACAACCTCGTCTAGGCCGTGCCGGCGCTGGGCGGGTCAGGAGTACAGGACGTTCAGGGCGTCCCAGCTTCTCTCCACTTCGCGCATGGCGTTCGTGGCCTGTTCGGGGCGCAGCGAATGCAGCCTGGCGAGCACCGCGTACATGACCGAGATCGGGGCGGTCATCGACTGGAAGCTGAGCAGGCCCTCGGTGGGCACGACCATCACGTGGTCGGCGTGGTCGGCGAGGGGAGAGGAGGCGGTGTCGGTGATCGCGCAGACGGTCGCCCCGTTCGACTTGGCCAACCGGGCGCCGACCACGGTCTCGCGCAGCAGCCGCCAGAAGCTGATGACCACGACGCAGTCGTCCTTGCCCAACCCGCCCAGTGCGGCGGCGAGGTGCGGTCCGCCGCGCTGCTCCATGACGATGGGGTACCCCATCACCGAGCCGATGTGGGCGAGCGGGTGGCCGACGACCGCGTAGCTGCCGGACGCGCAGCGGCGGAAACCACGTCCATGTGGGACCGGTGGGCGCGGGCAGCGCCTGCAAGCTGATGAACAACATCCTGTACGCCGCCAACCTGGTGACCGTCGGTGAGGCGGTGCGCGCCGTCCAGGCCCACGGGGTGGAGCCGGCCGCCTTCCTCGACGCGCTCAACGGCGCCTCGGGCAGGAGCGTGGCCAGCGAGCTGGTCTACCCGCGGTTCGTCCTGACCGGCGACCACGACAGCCGGTTCGCGATCGGGCTCATGCGCCGCGACGTCGAGCTGGCCGTCTCCTCCCTTCCCGACGACTGCCGGGTGCCCGTGCTGGAACTGCTGCGCACGGTCTGGTCCCGGTCGGCCGCCCACATCGCCGACGGCGAGGACACCACACGCATCTTCCACGCGCTTCCCGCCATAGCGGACGGACACCCCTCGGAGGCCCACTGATGACCACCCTCGCCCACGCCGCCCATCGGCTCACCGAGCTGCTCGACGAGATCGTCACCGGCTTCGACGTCACCCGCCCGCACGTCCTCGACGGCGCGCAGGTGGCCGGCGACCCGTCCGGCGTCGTCCAGCGGCTCGCCGACCCGGCCACCGGCGACCCCGCCTACGAATACCCGCCCGCGTCCGCGGACCTGGTCGACGCGGCGGTCGCGTCGGGGATCCGCGCGCAGCGCGCCTGGACGGACATGGCCCCCGCCGAGCGCGGCCTGCGCCTGACCCGCCTGGCCGATCTGCTGCTGGAGCACGCGTCCGCGCTCGCCGAGGCCGAGTCCCGCACCGTGGGAAAGCCCATCCGGGAGGCCCGGGTCGAGGTCGCGCTCACCGCGAGCGTCATCCGCTACTTCGCCGGTTGGGCGGACAAGAACGGCGGCCTGGTCCCGCCCACCGGCGGCGACCTCATCAACTACGTGACCCGCGAGCCGCTCGGGGTCCTCGGCCTGCTCACCCCCTGGAACGCACCCGTGGTGACGGCGGGCACCAACCTGGGGCCGATGCTCGCCACGGGCAACGCGGTGGTGGTCAAGCCGAGCGAACTCACCCCGCTGACCACGGCGGCCATCGCGCTGCTCGCCGTCCGGGCGGGGCTGCCCGCCGGGCTGGTCAACGTGGTCGCCGGTCCGGGCGATCCCACGGGGCGGGCCCTCGTCGCCCACGAGGACGTCGCGAAGGTGACCTTCATCGGGTCGCAGGCGACCGGCCGCCGGGTGGCCGCGGACGCGGCCGCCCGCGGCGCGGACGCGGTCCTGGAACTGGGCGGCAAGTCGGCTCAGATCGTCTTCCCCGATGCCGACCTGGACCGGGCCGTGCCCGCGATCGTCTCCGGAATCTACGGCTCGGCCGGCCAGAGCTGCACCGCGGGCTCCCGCCTGCTGGTGCACGAGGACATCGCCGACACGGTGCTCGACCGGGTCCGGCAGGCGGCCGCCGGGCTGCGGCCCGGTCACCCCGCCGACGCGACGACGACCCTCGGCCCCCTGGTCTGTGCCGCGCACCACGAACGGGTCCGCGGTTTCATCGAGCGGACCCGCGCCGCCGGCGGACGCGTGCTCTTCGGCGGGGAACGGCCCGCGCGTCCGGGCTGCGAGACGGGCTACTACCTGGAGCCGACGATCGTCGCCAGCGACCCGGCGCACGAGCTCGCCCAGGAAGAGGTCTTCAGGCCGGTGCTGTCGGTGATGCGCTTCGGCGCGGAGTCCGAGGCGGTCGCGCTGGCGAACTCGACTCCCTACGACCTGGTGGGCTCGGTGTGGACCGCGGACATCGACCGGGCCTTCCGGGTCGCGCGGGCCGTCCGTTCCGGGGTCTTCTGGATCAACACCTACAAGGTGCTCCACCCCGGTTCCCCCTTCGGCGGCGCCAAGGGAAGCGGCTACGGGCGCAGCTCCGGCGAGGCCGCGCTGTCGGAGTACACCCAGACCAGGAGCGTCCTCATCAAGGTCGGTTCGGGTGAGGGCGCGTGACGGACGGCGTCCACTCGCTCAAGCGGGCCTGCATGGCGGCGATCGACGCCGCGCGCCCGGCCGTCGAGGCGCTGAACGACCGGCTGCTCCGCACACCCGAGACCGGCTTCAACGAGCACGCCTCCGCGCGGATCGTCGCGGAGGCGCTCGGCGGACTCGGCCTGCCGCCGCGAACCGGCCTGGCCGGTACGGGCGTCAAGTCCCGGCTGCGGGGGCGCTCCCCGGGGCCGTCCCTGGCGATCCTGGGCGAGCTCGACGCCATGCGCGCTCCCGGCCACCCGTTCGCGGATCCCGCCACCGGCGCGGCGCACACCTGCGGCCACCACGCACAGCTCGCGTCCATGCTCGCGTCCGCGTACGGCCTGAGCGCGGTGGCCTCGGCGCTGGACGGCGACGTCGTCTTCTTCGCCGTGCCGGCGGAGGAGTGCATCGAGCTGGGCGAGCGGCTGGCCAGACGCGACCGCGGCGAGATCGAGTTCATCGTCGGCAAGCCGGAGCTGATCCGGCTCGGCGAGTTCGACGACGTCGACCTGGCCCTGATGACCCACACGGCCGGAACCGCCGACGAGTCGGCCTTCGACGTGGAGGTCACCCTCAACGGCGGGCTGACCAAGCTGGTCACCTTCGAGGGGACCGCCGCCCACGCCGCGTCGGCCCCGTGGGAGGGGGTGAGCGCGCTGAAGGCCGCGCTGCTGGCGGGCTCCGCGATCGACGCCCACCGTGAAGGCTTCCGGGATGACGACCGGGCGCGGGTCCACTGGGTGCTGACCGAGCCCGGCCATTCGCTCACCGTCGTCCCGGACCGGGTGCGGATGGAACTGATGGTCCGGGCCCGCACCGTGGACGGGCTGCGGCGCCTGTCGGTGGCGGTGGACAGGGCGCTCGCCGCGGGCGCGGTCGCGATGGGATGCGCGGTGTCCGTCCGCACGGTGTCCGGCTACCTGCCGTACACCCCGGACCCGGGGCTCGCGGACGTTGTCGAGGCCAACGCCCGCGCTCTGGCCGGCGGGGGACCGGTCCGGCGGAACGGCGGCCATATCGGCGGCTGCAGCGATGTGGGGGACCTGGCCCATCTCATCCCGCTGGTCCAGCCGATGGCCGCCGGCGGAAACCCCGCCCCGATCCACGGAGAGGGGTACTGGCCCACCGATCTGGAGTCGGCGGTCATCACGCCCGCCAAGGTCATGGCGGCCACGGCCATCGACCTGCTGACCGGCGGCGCGGCCGGAGCGAAGCGGATCGTGAACGGCCGCGCCGCACCGGGCCGCGACGCCTACCTCGCGCTGCGTCGCTCGTTCGACAGTGAGATCCGGTTCGACGGCGCCGGCTCCGGTCCGGCGCTGGTCGCCGGGCCGCCCCGGAAGGAGACGTGATGACGGCCCATGAATCCGGCCCGGAACGCGCCGCGGACGCCCCGGCCTATCGCCGGATCTTCGATCTGACGGGCCGCGACGCGGTCGTCGTCGGCGCCGCCAGCGGTATCGGCGCCGTCGCGGCGGCCGCCCTGGCGGCCTTCGGTGCCTCGGTCGTCTGCGCCGACGTGGACGAGCGCGGGCTCGCCGCCACCGTCGCGCGCATCACCGGCCAGGGCGGCACCGCGCGTTCGGCCGTGGCCGACGTCCGCTCGCCGGAGGACATGCGGCGGCTTGCCGGCGAGTGCGAGCGCACGCGGATCCTCCTGGTGACACCGGCGACGAACGTCCGCAAGCGGCTCGGCGACGTCACCGACGACGAGTTCGACCGGATCGTCGACCTCAACCTGCGCGGGATGTTCCTGGCGGTGCGCGAGTTCGGCACGCGGATGGCGGCCCGGAGCGGCGGCAGCATCATCACCGTCTCCTCGATCCGCAGCCAGGTGGTCGAACCCGGGCAGGGCGTGTACGCCGCCACCAAGGCGGCCGTGGTGCAGCTCACCCGTGCCGCGGCCGCCGAGTGGGGCACGCACGGTGTGCGGGCCAACGTTCTGGTGCCCGGCATCGTGGACACCCCTCTCGCCGCGCAGATCCGGGCCGACCCGCGGTGGCGGCGCGCGTACGCGGACAAGAGCGCGCTGCGCCGGTGGGGCCGCCCGGAGGAACTCGCGGGCGCGGTCGTCTACCTCGCCTCGGAAGCGTCCGGCTTCGTGACGGGAAGCTCCGTCGTGGTGGACGGCGGCTGGCTGGCGTCGACGGCCGCTACGAACCGGAGGTGTAGCCGATGCCCGATGCCGTCCCCGCGGCCACGCTGCGGGCCAACCGGCGGCTGGCCGGGTATTTCGCCGGGCTTCCGCGCCCGCACCAGCGGACGGCGGCCGAGATGCGGGCGGCGCGGGAGGCCGGCCGGTCGATCTACGGCCCGGTCGTCCGTCTCCTCCGCTGCGAGGACGTCCTCCTGCCCGCCGGGGGCCGTGCCGTCCGCGTCAGGGTCTCCCGCCCCCGGCGCGGCGCCCCGCGAGGGCTCGTCCTGCACTGCCACTCCGGCGGCTTCGTGACCGGGAGCCCCGACTGGGAGGACGAGCGCCTCACCGCACTCGCCGACGGGTGCGGGGTGGTCGTGGCGTCCGTGGCCTACCGGCTCGCTCCTGAGGACCCGTACCCGGCCGCCCTCGACGACGTCACGGACGCGCTTGCGTGGGCGACCCTCAAGGGCCGGGGCGAGTACCGCGTCCAGCGGGTGCTCGTCGCCGGGGAGTCGGCGGGCGCCAATCTGGCGGTGGCCGCGATGGTCCGGCTGCGCGACCGGCTCGGCTCGGTGGCCGTCGACGGAGCGGCGCTGGCGTACGGCTTCTTCGACCTGCGGCTGACCAGAAGCGCACGGCGGATGCCTCGGCCTTTCCTCGGGCTGGACGCCGCCACCCTGACCTGGTTCCGCGCCCAGTACGCCGCGGCGGAGGCGGTGTCCAATCCGGAGCTGTCACCCGTCCTCGCGGACCTGTCCCGGCTGCCGCCCGCGCTCATGGTGGTGGGCACGGCCGACCCGCTCCGCGACGATTCCGTGCTGCTCGCCGGCCGGTGGCGCGCCGCCGGGAACGCGGCCCGTCTCCATCTGGTGCCGGGCGGGGCGCACGGATGCGATCTCCTGCCGTTCGACTCGCCCGCCGCCCGGGAGCTCGTCCGGGCCAGGTCTCGGTTCATCGATGAGATCCTGTGCGGCGGGCCGGGCGGATCCTAGGGCGCGAGCCCCCGCATGACCAGCCCGACGTGCTCGCGGACGGCCTCGTCCGTCAGCGGGAGATGGCCGACCAGCAGCCGGAAGTACAGGGGCGCGTAGAGAAGGTCCAGCACGACGTCGGGGTCGGCCGGCCGGATGTCGCCCGCCGCGATCGCGTCCCGCACGATCGCGATGCCCTGCTCGCGCCGCTTGTTGACGTAGCCGTCGCGGAAGGCGCGGGCGATGTCGGGGTCGGACTGGCCTTCGGCGATCAGGGCGGAGACCGCGGTGCCGGCGGGCCCCCGGAAGGCCGCCGCCATCCGCAGCAGCCGGTCCTCGACCTCGCCGGGGGCGAATCTGTCCGGATAGGGCAGGATGTCGCCCGACCTGCGCAGGAACGCGGTCATGATCACGGCCGCGCGGTTCGGCCACCACTTGTAGACGGTCGCCTTGCTGACGCCCGCCCGGTCCGCGATCGCCTCCACGGTCGTGGCGTCCAGCCCCCGGGTCATCAGCAGGTCGTAGGCGGCGTCGAGGATCTCGGCCTCCGAGCGCGGCGACGTCCGCGTGCGCCGGCGCTTGACCGGGGCCCGCCCGGCGCCGGATGACATCGCCGCACCTCACAACGTGCTCGGGAAGCCCGGACCGCGTCCGGGCCGGATCGCCGGATCCACCCTAGCGCGCCCCGGGCGACCGCTTTCCGCGTCCCCGGTCACCTCCCGGGGGCGGGCGCCGGGCGGGAGTCTCCGCTCTCGACGGCACCGCTCGTCATCTTGAACCGGCGGACCTTGCCGACGCTCGTGCGGGGGAGCGCGTCGATGAGATGCCAGGCTCGGGGACGGGCCGCCGGGGCCAGATGCCCGGCCGCCCATTCCGCGAGCGTGCCGGGCGCGGGCGGTGACGAGGACGACGCCCTTGGGCTCGGACGTCGTGCCCGAGGTGAACATGACGGCGAGCCGGGTGCCGGCCGTGATCGTCTCCGCGGCGGCATGGATCGGGTCGCCGGCGAGGAGGGGACCGCCCGGTGCCACATCGGCGGCGGTCTCCTCCAGGACGAGCACCGCCGGGACCGCGTCGCCGGCGCCGGCGCGGTAGGTCGCGGCCCGGTCTGCGGCGCAGATCCCCAGAACGGGCTCGGTACGGCGCACCTGGCCGGCCACGTCGCGGGCGCTCGACGCGGGGTCGACCGGGACCATCCAGGCGCCGAGCCGGGCCACCGCCAGCCAGGTCGCCATGAAGGCGGGGCAGTTGCGCAGCGCCACGTGAACCGCGGTGCCCGGACGGACGCCGAGCCCGCGAAGCGTCCCCGCCGTGCGCGCGACGATCTCGTCGAACCGCCGGTACGTCCATGTCGTGGTACCGGACTCGTCGTGAAAGAGCAGGAAGGCCGAGTCGCCGTCGCTCCTCCGGACGGCCGCCGACCAGTGCTCATGGAACGTCGTCAGGTGCTGCCGGGCCATCGGTCCTCCTCCAGCGGTCACCGCGTCAGTCCTTGTAGGAGGGGTCGGTGCGGTCGAGCCTGCGGATCAGGGACGGCCATTCGCGGTCTCCGGAGACGCCGAGATCGTCCATCCACTGCCTGACCGTCAGTTCCACGACGTCCTGGCCGGGCACGCGCAGCGGACGGCCGGCGGCCTGTGCCATGAGCTGCGTCCTGGCGGCCTTGTCGAGGTAGAACATCTCGGTGAAGGCATGGCCGACGCTGCGGCCCACGGTCAGCGTCCCGTGGTTGCGCAGGATCAGGGCGGCGTTGTCGCCGAGGTCGGCGATGAAGCGCCGCTGCTCGTCCATCGTCAGGGCAATGCCCTCGTAGTCGTGGTAGCCGATGCGGCCGTAAAGCCTCATCGCGTGCTGGGTCAGGGGGAGCAGCCCTTCCTCCAGGACGCTCAGCGCCATCCCCGCCTCGGTGTGCAGGTGCATGACGCACGCCGCGTCGGCGCGGCTGCTGTGAATCGCTCCGTGGATGACGAAGCCGGCCGCGTTCGGCCGGTACGGGCTGTCCCCGATGACGTTCCCATGCAGATCGATCTTGACCAGGTTCGAGGCGGTGATCTCGTCGAAGCCGAGCCCCAGCGGGTTGACCAGGAAGTGGTGATCGGTTCCGGGGATGCGCGCGGAGATGTGCGTGTAGATCAGGTCGTCCCACCCGAACAGGGCGCACAGCCGGTAGGCCGCGGCGAGGTCCCGGCGGACGGCCCGTTCCGCGTCGCTGACCGGCCCGGTGTCCGGGATCCGCCGGGCGGGCAGATCGAACGCCGTGAAGTCCGTGGCACCGGCGGTGGCCATGGCACCCCTCCCCGGCCGCTGGTACCGGCGGCCTTAAACTGAACTAAACGTATAGTTCAGTTTAAGGCCGCCCGCCGTGCATGTCAACCGTCCGGCCGCGCTGACCTCGGCTTACAGGTGCTCGGCTTACAGGTGCTCGGCGAACCAGTCCCGGCAGACCTGTGCAGCCTGGGCGGTCTTCCCCGGGTCGCGGTACAGCTCGTGGTGGTCGGTTCCCGCGACGACGTGCAGCTTCTTTTCCGGCGTCGGGATCGCGTTGAACGCCGCGACCTCCAGGTCGGACCAGGTGAAGTCGTCGGCGTCGGCCAGGAGCATCAGCGTCGGCGTGTCGACCAGGCGGCCCACGTGCGGCTCCACCGAGTACTCCAGGAGGAGCTCCGCCGACTCGATCGTGTTGCGGTTCTCGTAGTTCGGGGCCTCGGTCTCCTTCAGATGCGCGAACAGCGGGGGGCTGCCGGGGAACGGCCAGGTGCACAGTTCCTCGGCGGGGTCGGTGGAGGAGTGCTTCATGTACCCGTGCTCGCCCGTCGCCCAGAGCCGCCGGCGGTTGCGCAGCACCGCCTCGCGCAGCCGCCGGAAGCCCATCGTGCCGTGGGCGCGCCGCATCGTCTCCAGGCCGTCGATGACCGGCACGATCGACGCCACGGCGCGCACCCGCGAGTCGGCGGCTCCGACGATGAGCGTGTGGCCTCCGCTGTAGGAGATGCCCCAGGCGCCGATCCGGTCCGGGTCGATGCCGTCGAGCGTCTCGGCGTAGCTCACCGCGTTGCGGTAGTCGCGGATCTGCTGGTGCGGGTCGGCGTGCTGGCGCACCTCGCCCTCGCTGCCGCCGAAGCCGCGGTAGTCGAAGACGAGCGAGGCGATCCCCGCGGCCTGGAAGACGCGGGCGTAGCGGGGCTGCACCAGTTCCTTGACGTAGCACCAGCCGCCGGCCATCACCACGAGGGGGTGGGGACCGGGTCCGTCGGGCCGGAACAGCAGGCCCTCCAGGGCGACGCCATCGCTGGGGAAGGTGACGACTTCAGGCATGGTTCTTCCTTGTCTCAGATCAGGGGTTACCGGGTCAGCCAGCCGCCATCGACCGGCACTACCGCGCCGGTGATGTAGGACGCTTCGTCCGATGCCAGGAAGGCCACCGTGGCCGCCTGCTCCCGGGGTGCGCCGAACCGCCGCATGGGCACTCCGGACAGCAGCCGCGCCGCCCGCTCCGGGTCGGAGCGGAGCGCGGCGTTCATGTTGGTGGCGGTCACGCCGGGGGCTATCGCGTTCACCCGGATGCCGTGGGGCGCCAGTTCGAGCGCGAACGCCTTCGTGAGCATCATCAGCGCCGACTTCGTCACCGTGTACGCGGCGTGCTCGGGTGCGGCGGTGAACGACTCGATCGAGCACACGTTGACGATCGCGCCGCCCCCGCCGAGTCCGAGCCGGTGCCGGACGAACTGCTGGGCCAGGCGGTGCGGCGCGGAGAGGTTGACCGCGCAGGTCTCCCGCCAATCGGTCAGGGAATGGTCGAGGAACGGGCTGCGCCGCAGGATGCCCGCGGCGTTGACCAGGACCGAGACGTCGCCGGCCGAGGCCACGAAATCGTCGCGGACCGGTTCGGACAGGTCGCATTCCCTCCAGGTCACCGCGTCCCGATGCCGGTACAGCTCGGCCAGCGCCGACGCGTCGCGGTCCACGGCGACCACCCGCGCGCCTTCGCCGGTCAGTCGCTCGACGACGGCGGCCCCGATGCCGCCCGCCGCCCCGGTGACGAGAGCCGTCGCTCCCAGGAATCGCTCGGTCATGGCAATCGGTACCCGCCGTCCACGTAGAGGATCTCGCCGGTGATGTAGGCGGCCTGCTCCGAGACCAGGAAGGAGGCGGCGGCCGCGATCTCGTCGACCGTCCCGAGCCGTCCCTGGAGAGGGATGGCCGCCGTGAGGCGCTCGTCGTCCCGCGGTGACATGGCGGTGTCGACCGCGCCGGGTGCGAGCCCGTTCACCCGGATTCCCAGGCCGCCGAAGTCGTAGGCCAGTGCCCGGGTGAGCCCCACCATCCCGCCCTTGGTGGCCGCGTAGGCGGCCTGCGGCGGGTCCGGCCAGGCGATCTCCGACTCGACCGAGCAGAGGTTGAGGACGACCCCGGCGGTGCCGCGCTCGGTCCAGTGGCGCAGCGCCGCCTGGCTGAGGAGGAACGGGGCGGTCAGGTTCGTGGTGACGAGCGCCTCGAACGTCTCGGGCGCGAGGTCCCAGCACGGGCCGGTCGCGTGCAGTCCCGCGTTGTTGACCAGCACGTCCAGGCCGCCGGCCAGGGCGATGGACCGCTCGATCCCGGCGGCGCACGCGCCGGGATCGGTCAAATCGACGCGCAGGTCGTGGAACCGGGGCCCGCGCAGCGAGGGCGAGCCCGAGCGGCTCATCCCGACGACGGTGAGACCGTCGTCCATCAGGCGGGCGGCGACGGCCGCGCCGATCCCCCTGCTGGTCCCGGTGACCACGGCGATCCGGTGGGCGCTCATGGCAGGTCCTCCACGTCGGGACCGGCCAGCGTCAGCCGGTCGGCGTCGCCGAGCGCCTCGCCCAGGCCGGCGAGCAGCCGCGCGGCGTCGGCGCCGTCGACGGCCCGGTGGTCGGCGACCACGACCGCGGTCAGGACCCGCCGGTCGCCCGCGGTGCGCGCCCTGCCCAGGCCGAGGATGCCGATCTGCGGCGGGGTGACCATCGGCACGACGGCGTCACCGCCGAGCGGTCCGACGTTCGAGACGGAGAACGTGCCGCCCGTCAGATCCTCCGGGCGGAGCCTCCCCTCACGGGCGCCCAGCACGACACGGCTCCGCTCCGCCGCGAGGGCCGCCCAGTCCAGCCGCTCCACCCCGTGCACCACGGGCGCGAGCACCCCGGCCGGGCCGTCGGTGGCGACGCCGATCGAGACGGTGTCGAAACGCTCGATGTGATCACCGACGAGCAGCGCGTTGAACCGGCGGTTGCGCAGGAGCGCGTACGCCGTCGCCTTGAGGACGACATCGGTCAGCGTGGCGCGGATCCCGACCGCGCGGAGGCGCCGGACGAGTTCCTCCGCCGAGGCGATCTCCAGCTCCCGGTGGACGGAGAACTGCGGGATGCCGGCCGACGCGGTCATCAGCCGGGCGACCGCGCCGCGGTGCGGGGAGAGCTTCTCCTTCACCGGCCGCGACTCCGGCCGCGATTCCGGTCGAGGCTCCGGCGGCCGGGCTCGCGCGGGCTCCGGTGCCCGCCGCGGGCCCGCGGGCAGTCCGGCAAGGAAGCCGTGCGGCACCAGCGGGTCCGGACGTTCCGGAACGGTCGATCGGCGCGGGACGGCACTGTCCGGCGCCGGTGGCGCCGAGGACGGGACGGGCGCCCCCACCGGTGAAGGCGCGGGCTCCGGCCGGTCCGGCGCGCCGGCCGCCGGCTTCGGCGACCGGTCCCGCAACGCTTCGGCGTCGTACGTCTCGCCCGGGTCGGCGATCAGCGCGAGGAGATCCCCGACCGCCACCGCCTCTCCGGGGGCGCGCACCCGGACGGCGAGCACTCCGTCGCCGGGCGACTCGACCTCCATGACCGCCTTCGACGTCTCCACCTCCAGAACGGGGTCGCCCTCGGCGACGGCGCCGCCCTCGGCGACCGACCACGAGGCCAGCACCATCTCCTCGTCGTCGAGGGCCAGCCGCGGCATCCTGAATTCGCGCATGGCCTCAGCCGCTCCAATCGATCAGCCGCCGCACCGACTCCACGACGGCGTCCGCGGACGGGAACACGAGGGACTCCAGGCCGGGGGCGTACGGCGCCGGCACCGGACGGCTGCCGAGCCGCAGTACCGGGGCCTGGAGGACGTCATGGGCGCCGGCACTGATGACGGAGGTCAGCGTCGCCCCCGCACCGAAGTGCGGTGGATCGTCGGTCAGGCACAGGGCCCGGCCGGTGCGCCGGACCGACTCGGCGATTCCGGCCTCGTCCAGGGGGCTGAGAGAGGGAAGCGAGAGCACCTCCACGTGGACGGACCGTTCCGCCAGCCGCTCCGCCGCCGCGAGCGCCGTGCGCACCCCGTGCCCGTACGTGACGATGGTCGCGGCATCTCCGCGCAGCGCGACGGCCGCGCTCAGCACCTCCGGCACCTCGCCCCGCCGCACCTCGTTCCTGGTGCTGTACAGGCGCATGTCCTCCGCCAGCACGACGGGATGGTCGGCGCGCAGCGCCCACCGCATCGCGGCGTAGGCGTCGTCCGGCGTGGCCGGTGTCAGCACGGACAGGCCCGGTACGGCCGCCAGCATGGCCTGCTGGCTGTAGGTGTGCTGGGCGCCGAACGAACCGAGCGGCCCCTGCCCGACCCGGACGACCAGCGGCACGCTGATCTGGCCGCCGCTCATGTACCGCAGCTTCGCGGCGTTGTTGACGAGCTGGTCCAGCCCGAGCAGCAGGAACCCGCCGAAGTCCACCTCGACCACCGGGCGCAGGCCGCCCATGGCCAGCCCGACCCCGCAGCCCATGGTGGCCGCCTCGGAGAGGGGCGTGTTGCGGACCCGGTCGGGCCCGAACCGGGCGACGAGATCCTTGGTCGCGCCGAACGGGAACCCGGCCTGGATGTCCTGGCCGAGCAGGACGACACGGTCGTCCTCGGCCATGGCGTCTTCCTGCGCGGCGCACAGCGCCTGCGCGAAGGACATCGCCGTGAGGGTCGATCCGGCTGTCATACGACGTCCTCCAGAAGGCTGGACTCGTCCGGCACGGGGCTCGCCAGGGCGAAGGACATCGCGTCGTCGGCGATCCGGCGTGCCTCGTCCTGGAACCGGCCGGTGTCCTCGGACGTCAGCCCGGCGGCCGTCGCGAGCAGCGCCAGCGGGTCGCGGTCCGTCCACGCCTCGAGCTCCGCCTTGGTCCGGTAGATGCCGTGCGGGGGGTCCCCGCGGGAGTGGCCCATGAACCGGTAGGTCAGGCACTCCATCAACCCGGGCCGCCCGTTCCGCGCCGCCTCGGCCATCGACGCCGCGAGCCGCCGGACGGCCAGGACGTCCTGCCCGTCCACCTCCTGGCCGTCGACGCCGAACGCCCGCGCGCGGGCGGCGATGCCGTCGCCGGCGGTGGACTCGTGCGCGGCGGTGGTGATGGCGTACGCGTTGTTCTCGCACACGAACAGGACCGGAAGGGACCACAGCGCCGCCAGGTTGAGGCTCTCGTAGAGCACCCCCTGGTTGACCGCGCCGTCTCCGAAGAAGACGACGCAGACCGCTCCGGTGCCCTTCAGCCGCTGGGCCAGCGCGTACCCGACCCCCAGGGGGATCGCCGCGCCGACGACCGCCAGCGTGCCGAGGAAGCCCGCGTCCAGGTCGGTCGCGTGCATCGAGCCGCCCTTGCCGCGGGAGACCCCGCCGGCGCGCCCGCAGAGTTCGGCCATCAGGCGCCCCGGGTCGACGCCCTTCGCCAGCGCGTGCCCGTGGCCGCGGTGGTGGCTGAGCACGGTGTCGCCGGGGCGCAGCGCGTCCATGACCCCCACCGCCACGGCCTCCTGGCCGATGCTGACGTGCACCGTCCCGTGCACCTCGCCTTGCTCGTAGGCGCGGTAGGCCGCCTGCTCGAACCGGCGGATGACCGCCATCCGCCGGTAGAGTTCCGCCGCCTCGGCCTCGGTGACGCGCAGGCCGGTGTGCTCCAGTTCGACGCTCATGACGACGCGGCCTCCGTCCGGCTCCGCTCGCGGCGGGCCCGCCGCAGCCGCTCGGTCTCCTCGGCGTCGACCGTGCCGTGGGCGTCCACCGACACCAGGTAGTCCTCGGCGGCGGCGCGCACCGAGACGTAGCCGGCGAGGACGTCGGCGGCGACCGCCTCCGGGTCGCGTTCCGCGGGATCGCCCCAGCCGCCGCCTCCCGCGGTGAGCTGGCAGATCACCTCGCCGTCGTGCAGCGGCACGTCGTGGGCCTTGCTGCCGAACTCGGGCGCGGCCGGACGCTCGCCGCCGGTGCCCGGGTCGATGACGAAGCCGGCGGCCGCTCCGGCCCGGCCGCCGTCGAGCCCCCACGGCGGCACCCGCACCCGGTTGGCCACGATGGACAGGCGCGCGTCGTGACCGAGGAGCCGGTGCTCCCGCCGGATGCCGAGCCCGCCCCGGTGGGCGCCCGGCCCGCCGCTGTCGCGGCGGATCTCGTACCGCTCCACCCGGACCGGGAACCGCTCCTCGACGACCTCGACCGGGACGTTCCAGGTGTTCCCGACGATGGACCAGATGGCGGTCAGGCCGTCGCGGTCGCGGTTGCCGCCCCAGCCGCCCTCCGGGTATTCGTAGATGACGTAGCGCTCCCCGGTCCGCGGGTGCAGGCCACTGATGATCATGTTGTTGGACGATCCGTGGTCGCAGGCCATGACGTGGGGCCCGCCGTCCTCGTCCGCCGGTATCTGGGCCAGTGCCCGGAACACGGTGTTGTGGATGATGCACGCGACCTCGTTGCCGCCCGTGCACGCCGCGGGGAAGCGCGGGTTCACGATGGTGCCCTCGGGCGCGATGATGTTGATCGCCCGGTAGCACCCCGCGTTCGGTGCGATGTCGGGGTCCGTGGCCGCCTGGAACACCATGTAGACGCCGGCGTAGGTGTAGCCGAGGACGCTGTTCAGCGGCCCGTCCACCTGCTCCGAGGATCCGGTGAAGTCGACGTCCACCTGGTCGCCGCGGACGCGCACCGTCACCCGGATCTCGCGGGGCACGTCGGTGATCCCGTCGTTGTCGATGAAGTCGCTCGCCCGGTAGTCCCCGTCGGGGAGCCGCCTGATGGCCTCCCGGGTGCGCTGTTCCGACTGGTCGAGCAGGAGCAGCATGGCCCGGTCCACCGCGTCCGGGCCGTACCGCTCGGCGAGGTCGGTGATGCGGCGGATCGCGGTGCGGTTCGCCGAGACCTGCGCCTCCAGGTCCACGCGGAGCTGGCCCGGCAGCCGGCTGTTGGCGACGATCAGGTCCTGGAGCCGCCGGTCGATCGCGCCCTGCCTGACCAGTTTGATCGGCGCGATCCGGAGACCCTCCTGGTAGTTCTCCCGGGCCGCGGAGTAGAAGCTGCCGGCGGCCGTGCCGCCGATGTCCAGGTGGTGCGCGCGGTTGACGGCGAAGCCGAGCAGCCGGCCGTCGTGGACGATGGGCGCCACCAGCGTGACGTCCGGCAGGTGGGTGCCGCCGACGTAGGGATCGTTGAGGATCACCATGTCGCCGGGCTCCAGCCCCTCGTCCCGGAAGGTCCGCGTCACCGCGTCGGTGGCGAAGGCCATCGACCCGAGGTGGATCGGCAGGAACTCGCCGTGGCTCACCATCTGGCCCCGGGAGTCGAAGATCGCGCAGGAGTAGTCGTTGCCCTCGTTGAAGATCGGGGAGCAGGACGTCTTGCGCAGCGTGACGCCCATTTCCCGGGAGACCGAGGCCAGGGCGTGCCCGATCACCTGAAGATTGATCACTTCGTACGACGTCATGGCGCCGGTCACCTCGCTCGCGAGTCCGAAAGGAGCAGAATTCCGCTGGCCTGTGCGACCGCGTCCCAGCCGGGCGGCACCAGGACGGTGGCGTCCGCCTGGTGGACGACGGCCGGGCCCGCGATCCGGTGGCCGGTGCCGATCGCGGACCGGTCCCACACCCGGGCGTCCGCGAACGCGTCCGCGTCCTCGAAGTACACCGGCCGCTCGGTCTCCCCGGCGCCGCCGGTGGCCGGGGCCCAGTGCCAGGAGATCTCCGGGTCGTCCCGCCGCTCGTGCCCGGTGACCCGGACGGTCGCCAGCTCGATCGGGACGTCGTCGAAGGCGTGGCCGTAATGCCGGGCGTGCTCGGCGGCGAAGTCGGCGCCCGCCGCGCGCAGCGACGCGTCGCTGACCTCCAGCCCCCGGTGCCGGATGGTGAGGTCGTGCGCCTGGCCGCGGTAGTGCAGGTGGAGCCACAGTTCCAGGTCGCCGTCGCCGGTGTCGACGCCCTCGGCGGACAGCGCCTTGCCGACCTCGTCGACCAGGTCGGCCACCACCGGGGCGAGGTCCGCGGCGCCGATCCGGCCGAGTTCCGCGTTGACCGACCGCAGGGCGTCCCGCCTGGCCAGCGCCATCGCGGCGCCGAACGCCGAGGTGCAGCCCGGGAACGGCGGCACGATCACGGTGCCGATGCCCAGCTCGCGGGCGATCTCGGGGGCGTGCACCGGCCCGCCGCCGCCGAACGCGACGAGGGCGAACCCGCGCGGGTCGCGGCCGCGTTCCACGGAGATCGACCGGACCGCGTTGACCATGTTGGCGTTGACGACCCGCAGGATGCCCGCCGCCGCGTGCTCCACGCTGAGCCCGAGCGGGACCGCGATGCGCTCCTCGACCGCCCGGCGCGCCGCCTCCGAGTCCAGCGTCAGCAGCCCGCCGAGCGCCGCCGCGGCCTCGTACCGGCCGAGGACCAGGTTCGCGTCCGTGACGGTCGGCTCGGTCCCGCCGCGGCCGTAGCACGCCGGTCCCGGTGTGCTCCCGGCGGAGGCGGGGCCGATGCGCAGCGCCCCGCCCGAGTCGATCCAGGCGATCGAGCCGCCCCCGGCGCCGATGGTGTGGATGTCGAAGCTCGGATGGGCGACGTCCAGGCCGGCGAGCCGCATGTCGAGCCGCTCGTCCGGCTTGCCGGCCTGGATGCCCGACACGTCGCAGCTCGTCCCGCCCATGTCCAGCGTGAGCAGGTCGGTGAAGCCGGTCTCGCGGGCCAGCCGGCGAGCCCCGGTCACCCCGCCCGCCGGACCGGACAGCAGGGTGGGGACCGGCGCCGAGGCCGCCGATCCGGCGCTCATCGAACCGCCCGAGTTGGTCATCACCGACAGGCGGTGCTCGGGCAGGCCGCGGCCGGACAGCCGGGCGCCGAGCTCGGTCACGTAGTCCCGGACGACCGGCGCGACATAGGCGGCCGTGACCGTGGTGGACGTCCGCTCGTACTCGCGGTGGACCGGCAGCACGTCGCTGGAGATGAAGATCGACTCCGCCCCGCCCTCCGCCTGGACGACGTCGCGGGCCCGGCGCTCGTGCGCGGGGTTCTTGAACGAGAAGAGGAAGGCGATCGCCACCGATGTCACGCCCTGGGCGCGCAGTTCCCGCCAGGCCCGGCGCACCGAGTCCTCGTCCAGCGGCGTGACGACCTCCCCGCCGGCACCCACCCGCTCCACGGCCTCGAGCCGCAGGTGCCGCGGCACGAGCGGGGGCGGGATCGTCTCGTCGAGGTCGAAGAGCCGGTCGCGATGGGTGCGCCGGATCTCCAGCACGTCCCGGAATCCCGCGGTGGTGATCAGTCCGGTCCTCGCGCCCCGCCGGGTGAGCACGGCGTTCAGGCCGAGGGTGGTGCCCAGCTTGACGGCGTTGACCGCCGCGCCGTCGACCTGCGCGGCGTCGTAGGCCCGCATGATGCCGTCGGCCGGCTGGTCGTAGTCCGTGGGCACCTTGAAACAGGTCACCGCGCCGGTCGTCTCGTCCATGGCCACCACGTCGGTGAACGTGCCGCCCACGTCGATGCCGATCCGTTTCATTGGTCTCCCTTTCGGCTGGGGCCGGTCAGAGCAGGTCGCCTTGTAGATCGGTCAGGGTCCGGTCGACCGCGTCGAGAACGCGGTCGACATGCGAGCGCCGGTGCTCCGACGAGGTGACCGCGGGGTGGACGGGCGGCCACAGCACGCCCCGGGCGACGCCGCCGAGCATGACCGCGCCGGTCAGCGCGCGGTCTCCGGCGAGCACGGCACGCCGGTCCTGGACCTCGGCGATTCCGGTGTGCATCTGCACGATGGAGCCGACACCGGTGATCGCCGCCTGCACGCCGTGCCGGGCGAACACCTCGCGCAGGCCGGTGCGCAGCGCCTCGCCCGCGGCGTCGGCACGCTCCAGCGCGTCCTCGGTCTCCAGGACGGTCAGCGAGGCGTGGCCCGCGGCGATGGACAGCGGGTTCTCGGTGAACGTGCCGGACTGGAAGATCTTGCGGTCGCCGGCGCCGGCACCGAGCGTCGCCTCCATCAGGTCGGCGCGCCCGCCGAACGCCGACAGCGGCAGCCCGGCGCCCAGCGCCTTGCCGATGGCGACCAGGTCGGGGACCACGCCGAGGTAGCCCGGCGCGCCGCCGAGCCCGAGCCGCAGGCCGCACAGCACCTCGTCGAAGATGAGGACGATGCCGTGCCGCCGCGTGATCTCGCGGACCGCGCGGGCGAACCGCCGGGTGGCCGGCACCCCGCCGCCGCTGGAGAACGCGACGGGCTCCATGATCACGGCGGCCAGCCGGTCGGCGTGCGCGGCGATGATCTCCACCGTGGCGGCGGCGTCGTTGTAGGGGAGGACGATCACCTCGTCGAGCAGGCGCGGCGGCAGGCCGGCGTAGTCGAGGACCGGTTCGGGCCGCTCCGGGGTGCCGGCGGGCTCGGTGCTGTGCGTGGACACGAGGAACGCGTCGTCCGAGCCGTGGAAGTTCCCCTCGAACTTGGCGATCAGCGTGCGGCCCGTCGCCGCGCGGGCCACCCGCACCGCGGAGCGGGTCGCCTCGGACCCGGTGTTGGCGAACCGGATCCGCTCCAGATGCGGCATGTGGCCGCGCAGGCGCTCGGCGAACTCCAGCGACGCGCGGTTGGGCATCATCGGGTTCACCATCCGGTCGAGCTGGGCGTGCACCGCGGCGAGGACCGCGGGATGGCCGTGCCCGAGCAGCAGCGGACCGGCGCCCATGAGCAGGTCGACGTACCGCCGGCCGTCCACGTCGGTGACGGTCGCGCCGCGCGCGTGGTCGACGAAGACCGGATAGGGCGCGAAGAACTTGGCCTGCCCGCTGACGCCCTGCGGGAAGAGGCCGCCCGCGCGTTCCCACAGCTCGCGGCTCGCCGGGGTGGTCTCCCGGTAGCGGCCGAGCACGTCCCGGGGCGGCCGCGGGCGGGCCGCGCCGGCCTCCTCGTGATCTGTCGTGGTGCCCATGTCTGTCACCGTATCGCTCTCCGAACTAGAGTATCTGTCACCGTAATGTACGTGCCGGGGGAAGGCAACGCCCGGCGTGGGCGGCGGGACGCCGTCCGTCCCGCGTGCGGCCCGCCGCCGGGTTCCCGCCCGGCGCCGTCCGGCGGCAGGCGAGACTGGTCGGGTAGGCGAGCGAGGGAAAAGAGGGAAGCGTCGCGATGCACGACACCAACGGGCCGATCGATCCGCGTTACCACCTGGACGCCGCGGCCCGCACGATCGATCTGCTCCAGGCCGTCGCCGAGTACGGCCCGGCGAGCGTCGCGGCGCTGACCTCGAAGCTGGGCTGGAGCAAGCCGATGGTGTACCGCCTGGTCCGTACCCTGCACGCCTGCGGCGCGCTGACCCTGCGCGACGACGGCTACGTGCTCGGGCCGGTGATGATCAGCCTCGGACGGGCCGCGCTGCGGTCCGTCCGGCCGGTCGAGGCGGCCCGGCCCGCGATGGCAAGGATCCACGAGGCGTGCGGCGAGTCCACGGTGCTGACCGTGCTCGACGGCACCTACATCGTGTACGTCGACTTCATCGAGGCCGATCACCTCCTCGTGGTCAAGTCGCGTCTCGGCAGCCGGCTGCCGGCCGCGTACACCGCCAGCGGCCACGCGCTGCTCTCACGGCACTCGCCCGACGAGATCCGGGCCCTCTACGACGGCCACACCTTCGAGCCGCCGACCCCGCGCGCGGTGTCCTCCGTGGAGGACCTGCTGGAGCGGCTCGAAAGGGTCCGCGCCGACGGCTACGCCGTCATCGACCAGGAGCTCACCGAGGGGCACCGGGCGTCGGCGGCACCGGTCCCGGACCACACCGGGAGCGTCGCGGCGGCCATCAGCATCTCGGTCCCGTCCGCCCGGGTGAGCATGGACAGGCTCGTGTCGCTGACCGAGACGGTCCTGGTGCCCGAGACGCGGCTGCTCGGCACGGCACTCGGGTACGGCGGCGACCCGCGACCCTGACGGCTGTATCGCGCTCACCGGTCACCGTCCGGACGCCGAGGCGAGCCGGGCGCAGACCGCCGAGGCGGCGGGCAGCCCCTCGGCCCAGGGGAGTTCCACGATCACTTCGTCGAACCCGGCCTCGGCCGCCCAGGACACGCGGCCGGGCAGGTGCGCGAAGTCGCGGGCGCAGTGCAGTTTCAGCAGCGCCCGCCCTCGCCCCGGCCGCCCGGCGCCGGCCCACCGGGAGCGGAAGGCCGCCAGCGCGCGCGTGAGCCCCTCCTCGTCCCACGCCTCCGCGAAGCCGATTCCCAGCCAGCCGTCGGCGAGCGTCGCGGCACGCCGCACGGCCGCCGCCGAATGGCCGCCGACCAGGAGCGGGATCCCCTGGTCGCGGACGGGGCGGGGGCGCATCAGCAGCCCTTCCGGCACCTCGGAGGTCCGGCCGGCGAACGCCGAGGTCCGGCCGGTCCAGCAGTCCCGCAGGATGGCCATCGACTCTTCCAGGCGGATGCCGCGGTCGCGGAAGGAGTATCCGAGCGCGGTCATCTCGGCCTCGCTCCAGCCCGCGCCGACGCCGAGTTCCAGCCGCCCCCCGCTGACCCGGTCGATGGTCGCGGCCTCCTTCGCCACCTGCAGCGGGTTGCGCTGCGGCAGGACGAGGACCGCGGTGCCGATCCGGCACCGTTCGGTGGCCGCCGCCAGGAGCGTGCAGCAGGTGAGGGCCTCGTAGTAGTCCTCACCGGCGTCCCAGGTGATGGCGCCGTCCGGGCTGTACGGATAGTCGTCGACGGGCCGGTCCACCATGAGCAGGTGGTCGCTGACCCACAGGCTCTCGGCGCCCGCGGCCTCCGCGGTCCGGCCCATGGCGGCCAGGCCGAGCCGCCGCGGCAGCGGCCCGCTGTTGGGAATGATCACGCCGAGCCGCGGGGCTCCGGTCATCGTGCACCTCCGGGGGAGACCGCCGCCGTCGCCGGCCGGCGGCCGGGGAGCGGCGGGAGGCGGCGCAGCGCGGTCGCCATGACGAGCGCCGCGGCCTGGACGAACAACTGGGTCGACGTCGGCGCGCCGAGCGCCAGCGTGATCTGGCCGAGCTGGGACAGGAACAGGGCCGCCGCCGCGGTGGCCACCAGGCTTCCCCGCCCGCCGGTGAACGGGGTGCCGCCGACCACGACGGCCGCGATCGCGGTCACCAGGTACGGCGCGCCCAGCGTGGTCGTCGCCGAGCCGGTGAAGCCCGCCAGCAGCACGCCGGCCGCTCCGGCGCAGACGGCCGAGGCCACGTAGCCGCCGACCTGGTGGCGCGCCGCCCGGATGCCGGCCGCGCGAGCGGTCGCGGGACTCGCGCCGACCACGGTGAACCGCCGTCCCGCCGCGGTGCGGTTCGCCAGGACCGTCAGGACGGCGACCAGGCCGGCGGCGATCAGGGCGAGCGCGGGGACGCCGGCCCGCTCGGCGCGGGCGAAGCCGGTCAGCCCGGCCGAGGTCGCCACCGGGAGCCCGTTGGAGTAGCTCCAGACGCCTCCCATGACCAGCGAGTTGACCGCCAGCGTGGCGATCAGCGGGGTGACCGAGAGCCGGGTGACCAGCAGGCCGTTGACCAGGCCGATGGCGACCGCGATCAGTAGCGCGACGGCCAGCGCCGCCGGCAGCCCCTGCGCGCTCTGGGTCTTGGCCACCGCGAAGGCGCAGATGGTCATCGCGCCCGGCTGGGACAGGTCCAGGCCGCGCTGCCGCATCACGAGGGTCTGGCCGGCCGCGGCGATGGCGAGGACACCGGCGAACGGCAGCATGGCGGCGACGTTGGAGGGGCGCAACGTGCCCGGGGCGAGGAGCGCGCTGATCGGCACGAGTGCCAGAAGGCCCACCCAGATCGTCCCGAACTCCCCGATCCCGATGCGGGGGCGTCGGCGCGGCGGGACGTCGGGGATCGTCCCCGTCGCGGCTTTCCGTGGTGTCTGATCGGTCATCTCGGCAGCGCCAGCTCTCTGCTCTTGCTGTAGGCGGCCACCGCCGCGAGGATCATCCCGCCGAGCAGGTAGAGGTTCCATGCCTCGCTGAGCCGCAGGAAGGTGGTGACCGCGCCGACCTGCGCGATCAGCAGCGCGCCGAGCAGCGCGCCGACGAACGATCCGCGTCCGCCGAAGATGCTCGCCCCGCCGATCACGACCGCCGCGATGGCGCTCAGCGTGTAGGAGGTCCCCGAGTTCGGGTCGCCGGAGCCCACCTGGGCCATCAGGGCGACGGCGGCCAGGGCGGCGAACAGCGAGCATCCGACGTAGGCCATCAGCCGGATCCGCTTCGGCTCCAGACCGGCCACCCGGGCCGACTCCGCGTGGGATCCGACGCCTCGCAGCGCGATGCCGAACGCGGTCCGGAACAACACCAGTTCGGCGAGGACCGCGACGGCGACCGCCGCGAGGAAGGTCAGCGGCACCGCGCCGAAGCGGGTGGAGACCGTGTCGGTCAGGCCGCCGGAGATCAGCCCCCCGGGCGTCGGCCGCAGCGTGAGCGACACCCCCTGGAGTGCGATGTAGGTCGCCAGTGTCGCGACCATCGGCTCCAGCCGTACGACGTCGACCAGGAGCCAGTTGAGCACGCCGACCGCGACGGGCACGGCCACCAGCAGGAACCACCCCATCGCCAGCGTGGCCGGCACGGCGTCGTCGATGAGGTAGAACGACTCGATGACCACCAGGGTCCCCATCAGCGGGCCGACCGACAGGTCGACGCCGCCGACCGCCATCACGAACTGCTGGCCGCAGGCGACCAGGGCCAGCACGGCGGCCAGCGCGAGGATGCCGCCGATCCCCCGCGTGGTCAGGTAGAAGTCGTTGATCACGCTGGCGTAGACGCCCAGCGCCAGGATGACCGCCGCCACGGTCGCGACGGGCGCCGTGCCGCCGGCCAGCCAGGCGACGGCGCCGTGGGCGGCTCTGCGCCGTGCCCGCTCCGAGGTCGCGGTGATCACCGAGCGGGTGATGTTCTCCTCGGTCACGTCCGGCCCGGCGTGCTCGGCGATCGCCGTCCCGCGGGAGAACGTGATCACCCGGTCGCACAGCCCGGCGATCTCCTTCAGATCGGACGAGACCAGCACGACGGCCGTCCCGGCCGCGGCGACCTCGCGCAGCAGGTCGTAGATCTCGGCCCGCGCGCCCACGTCGACGCCCTGGGTGGGCTCGTCCGCCAGCAGCAGCCGGGGACCGGCCTCCAGGACGCTCGCCAGCACGACCTTCTGCTGGTTCCCGCCGGAGAGCCAGGCGACCGGGGTCTCGGTGTCCGGCGTCCGGATCCGGAACGCCGCGACCGCCCGCTCCGCCGCGGCGCGCTCGCGGGGCCGCCTCAGGAAGCCCAGCCGGGTATGGCGCCCCAGCGTCCTCAGCGTGACGTTCTCGCGCACGGTCAGGGCCGGCGCGATTCCCTCGCGATGCCGGTCGGCGGGCACGTACCCGACCCCCGCGGCGCGGGCGCGCGCCGGTGCGCCGAGCGAGACGGCGCCCCCGCCGAGGCCGACCGAGCCGCGGGCGCGGTTCAGCCCGGCCAGCGCGCGCAGGAACTCGCGCTGGCCGTTCCCCTCGATGCCGGCCAGGCCGATGATCTCGCCCCGGCGCACGGAGAGCGAGACGTCGGAGAACCCCGGTCCGCCGAGCCCGTCCACGGTCAGCACGACCGGGCGCCCGGCGAGGTCCGCGGGCTTGGCGGGGAACGCCGACTCCAGCGTGCGGCCGGCGATCAGGTTCACGATCTGGCCTTCGTCGAGGTCGGCGGCATCGCTCGTCCCCCGGACCCTGCCGTCCCGGAGCACGGTGATCCGGTCGGCGATCTCGCGCACCTCGTTGATCCGGTGCGAGATGTAGACGACCGCGCACCCGGACGCCCTCAGCCGGCGGATGTGGGTGAAGAGCCGGTGCACGTCCCCGGCCGAGAGGTGCTCGGTGGGCTCGTCCAGGACCAGGACCGAGGGGCGCTGGGCCAGCACCTTGCTGATCTCGACGATGAACTTCTCCTCCGGGACCAGGGTGCTCACCTTGGCGCCCGGGTCCAGCGCGATGTCCTCGTCCCACTCGGCGAGCCGGCGCCTCGCCCAGCTCCGCATGCGGCCCGGCGAGGGGCGGTGCGCCTTCGACACGCCGAGGAACAGGTTCTCCGCCACGGTGAGGTCGGGCATCAGGGCCGGCTCCTGCCGCACGATGGCCAGCCCGAGGTCCCGGACGCGCTCGGGGTCGGCGCGTTCCACCGCCTGCCCGCGGATCCACAGCTCGCCGGTGTCCGGACTCAGCGCACCCGACGCGATGGCCATCAGCGTCGACTTGCCCGCGCCGTTCTCGCCGACCAGGCCGTGCACCTCGCCGGGCACGGCGCGGAAGTCCACCTCGCTGAGCGCCTGGACGCCGGGGAACGCCTTGCCGACACCGCTGATGACGAGGCCGTCGGCCGCGTCCTCCGCGATCCCGGCGGCCACGGCCGGTCGTGCCGTCTCCACCATCTCGGTCTCTCCTTGTGCACCGCGGTGCGGGTTCGCTGACACGTGGCGGCCTAACGCAGGGTGGCCTTGAGCCCGGCGGTGTCCAGCGGCGACGAGAGGTCGGCGTCCGGCGGCAGGGACGGATCGCAGGGCGGGTTCTTGCCCGCGGTCGAGTCGGTGAAGACGGGCAGCCGGAACAGCTGCACCGGGGTCACCGGCTTGCCGTTGGCCGCGGCCACGCCCTGCCGCAGCGCGAGCTGCGCCATGTCGTTGGTCGAGTCGATGCTGAAGATCTCGAAGCGCCCGGACCCGGAACCGGCCTTCTTCCAGACGCAGCCCAGCTCGTTGTTGGTGGCGAGCGAGGCGATGGCCGGGACCTTCTTCCCCGCCGCCCGGAACGCGTCGACCGCGGCCACGGCGGTGACCCCGTAGTCGGTGATGACGGCGTCGATGCGCGGGTACTTCGCGATCAGGCCCGTCACGGCCTTCTGGGCGTCGACCTTGTTCCAGTTGGTGACCACGGGCTTGTCGAGCAGCAGCTTGACGTCCGGGTACTTGGCGAGTCTCCGCTTGATCCCGGAGATGTACTCCTCGCTGGTCGGGGCCCCCGGGATGCCGCCCAGGAACACCACGTTGCCGCTCTTGACGGTGCGGCCCACCCAGTCCGCCAGATCCTCACCGCCGGCGACGGTGTCCGCGATCGTCGTCGCGGTGTAGTCGGTCCCCGGCTTGCCGCCGGCAGCCGCGTCGTAGGGGATCACCGTGACCCCCGCCTTGGCGGCGGCGCGCAGCGCCGGAAGCTGCGCCTGGCCGAAGTCCGGATAGACCAGCAGCACGTTGACGCCCTGGGCGACGAGACCGCTGATGTCGCTGTTGGCCTTCTGCTGGTCGCCGTCGGCGTTGGCGTAGAGGATGTCGGTGTCGAGCGCCGGGCACTTGGCCGCCTCCTGCCGCACGACCTCCTTGGAGATGAGGCGCCAGGCGTTGCCGCCGAAGCCGTCGGCCAGGCCGATCTTGAGGCGCTTGTCCCCGCACCACGACGCGACATCGACCTCGCGCGCGGTCGTCACGCTCTTGGTCTCGACCGGTGCCGGACCGGCGGCGTCGCCGCCGGGGCCTTCCTTCGTCTGACCGGCGCAGCCCGCGGACGCGATCGCCGCCAGGGCCGCGGTCATGGTGCACAGGCTGAGGCGTTTCAGGGGGTTCATCGTTCCGCCTTCCCACGAAGCACGGGGCGGCCGCGTGGCCTGCCCTCTGTCGGCTTGGTCGTGCGCCCCACCAAGCCGGACCATGAAACCTCCGCCTCGTTTCGGTTGTCAATACGTTGATTCGCTGAGCGATACAGATGTGATGCGGGGTCGCGCTCTGCCGGGTGTCCGCCGTGCAAGGCGGCAAGATCTCTTAATGTGGTCGAATGCTCGGATTGTGAACATAGCCCATCGACCCTGGTCAGGTCACGCCCTGTTTGCGCAGGGGTGGGCATGTCGAGGGATTCGACTCATCGGGGGAGGTGGCGACGGCCGGCCTCGCTGCCCGCAGGGTGCATGGCGCGCCGGGCCCCTTGACGTGCGCGCCGGTGATTTTCATAATGCGCACTAACATTCACGAAACGAGCGCGAGGATCACCATGATCAGTTCGCTGCCACCGCCCAGAACCCGCCTCAGGCGGGGATCGCGTGGGCGGCTTGCCTCAGGGCCGTCGTCACGGCGTCGACGCGCGGGTCGCGGCCGCTGCCGGTGCGGACGGCCATCGAGATCGTCCGGGTCAGCTCCAGTCCGCTCACCCGGGTCAGGTGCACGCGGGACGCGAGCGGCTCGGTGACCAGGCGGGGGAGCAGCGACACGCCCACTCCGGCCTCGACCAGCGACATGATCACCGTGTAGTCGTCGCTGGTGTAGTCGATCCGCGGCTCGAACCCGGCCGCCTGGCAGGCGCGTTCCAGCACGGTGCGCAGGGCCGTGTCGCTGCGCGGCGCGATCCAGGCGCGGTCGCCCAGCTCCGCCAGCGCCGTCGGGCCCTCGGCCGGCGGCAGCGCCGCCAGGAGGGGCTCGCGGAGGAGGGGCCGCAGCTCCACGCCCTCGTCGCGGATCCGGGGGAGCAGGGTGTACTCGTAGACCAGCGCCACGTCACAGGCGTGGTGGCGCAGGGCTTCGACGGCCTCGTCGGGTTCGGTCTCGTCCAGGACGATCCGGAGGTCGGGGTGCTCGGCCCGGCAGGCGGCGATCGCGGGCGCGGCCAGCGCGACCGCCGCGCTCGGGAACGCGCCGAGCCTGACCGTGCCGCGGACCTCCCCGGTCAGCCCGGCCACCTGCGCCCGCGCCTCCTCCAGTTCCGCCAGGACCCGCTCGGTGTGCGCGACGAGCACGCGCGCCGCCTCGGTCAGGACGACGCGGCGCCCGTCCCGCAGCAGGAGCGGCGTTCCGACCTCGCGTTCCAGCAGGCCGAGCTGCTGGGAGACCGCGGACGGCGTGAGATGGCACGCCTGCGCCGCCGCCGCGATGGTGCCGTGCGCCGCCAGCTCGCGGAGCAGCCTCAGCCGCCGCACCTCGTAGACCATGTAGCCACGCTAACGGCGCACATCGGAAAAGCTCGCTGGTCGCGGGACTTCCCGCCGCCCCACACTGGCGCCATGACCGCCGAACTCTCCCTCGCCGTCCCGCGGGACGAGCACCGGACGCGCACCGGCAGGCTCCGCCAGGTCATGCGGCGCCGGGGCCTGGCCGCCGTGGCACTGACCAGCCCGGAGAACCTGTACTACCTGCTCGGCCTGGACCACCTGGGCTACTTCGCGTTCACCATGGCCATCGTCCCGCTCGACGGCCCGCCCGTCCTCGTCGCCCGTCGCATGGAGCGGCACACCCTGACGGCGCAGGTGCCGGCCGCGCGGCAGGCCCTCTACGGGGAGACGCAGGACCCGGCGAAGGCGGCGGCCCGGGTCCTGGCGTCGGCGACGCCGCCCGGCTCGGTGATCGGGGTCGAGGAGGGCTCGATGACGCTGCCGCCGGCCGTCCTGGCACGCCTCTGCCGGGCGCTGCCCGACCGCACCTGGACGGACTGCACGGCCCTTCCCGCCCGGTTGCGGACGGTCAAGTCGGCGTCCGAGATCGACCTCGTCCGCTGGGCCGCGGACATCTCCGGGACGGCGATGCACGCCGCGCTCGACGCCGCCGGGACGGGCGTCAGCGAACACACCGTCGCCGCGCGGGCCCAGTGGGTGATGACCTCCGCAGGCGGACACCAGCCGGGCTTCGCGCCCCTCGTCCGGTCCCTTGACCGCCTGGCGCAGGAGCATGTCACCTGGCGCGAACACCACCTCCGCCGTGGGGAGGGGTTGTTCATGGAGCTGTCAGGCTGCGTCCACCGCTACCACGCCCCGATGAGCCGCACGGTCTACTGCGGCGAGGTGCCCCCGGGCGCGGCGGAGGCGGCGTCGGCGGGGCTCGCGGGCCTGGAAGCGGCCCGCGCCGCCTTGGTCCCCGGCAATGTCACCGGCGACGTCTACGCGGCCTGGGCGGGGACGGTCGCCGCGGCCACCGGACGGCGCCCGCGCCGCCACCACTGCGGCTACCTCACCGGCATCGGCTTCCCGCCGAGCTGGGTCGGCGGCGCTTCCGTCCCCGGCATCCGGGCAGGGGGCCGCACCCGGATCCGCGAGGGCATGGTCTTCCACCTCATGTCGTGGATCGACCGGCCCGGACACGTCGTGTCCGACACGGCCCTCGTCCAGGCCGACGGCGCCGTCCTGCTCACCGACGCACCCCGCACGCTGATCGTCCGTCCCTAGGAGACGCCATGCGCATCACCGCCCTCCGCGCCACTCCGGTCGCCGTCCCCTACCGGACCGACGAGGTGTGGGCCTTCGGCCGCCGCTCGGGCCTCGTCTCCGTCATCGTCGAGGTGGACACCGACGAAGGCCTCACCGGCCTCGGCGAGGCCGCCGCGTACCCGTCCGCGGACGTCGTGCTGGGCGTCCTGCGGAGCCTGGAACCCCTGGTCATCGGCTCCGACCCGCTGCGCATCGAGCAGCTGATCCAGCGCATCGACGTCGTCGGTACCTGGCACCACATCGGCTCCAGCAGCCCGGCCATCGCCGCCGTCGAAACGGCCTGCTGGGACCTGCTGGGCAAGTCGTGCGGCCGTCCGATCGTCGACTTCTTCGGCGGCCGCTTCCGCGACGAGGTCGAGTTCTTCCACTACGTAGCCGCCTCCGACCCTGCCGAGGTACGCGCCGAGGGCCACCGCGCCGCCAAGTCCGGTGCCCGCCTCTGCTACCTCAAAGTGGGGGCCGACTCCCTGGAAACCGACATCGAACGAGTGGCGGCCCTCCGCGACGGCACGGGCCCCGAAATGGGCATCCGAGTCGACGCGAACGAGGCGTGGTCCCCAGGAGCGGCGGTACAGGCGGTCAGGGCGCTGGAGGAGTACGGCTTGGAAATGGTCGAGCAACCGGTGTCCGGCCGGAACCTCCCGGAAATGGCCTACGTCCGCAGCCGCCTGAACACACCACTCCTGGCCAACGAAGCGTCCTGGACGCGCACCGACCAGCTGGCCGTCATCCACCATCGGGCCGCCGACGCCCTCTCCGTCGACAACCAGATGGACGGCGGCCTCCTCAACCTCAAACGCTCAGCCGGAATCTGCGCCGCCGCAGGCCTCCCCGTCGTCAAGCACAGCCTCGGTGAACTGGGCATAGCCCTGGCCGCCGCCGTCCACGTGATAGCCGCGACCCCCAACTTCCGCTACCCCAACCAGGCCTACGGCGCACTACTAACCGACGACATCGTCCGCGCCCCTTTCGGCGGCCCCCTGGAGAACTACACGAACGGACGCCTGCCCGTCCCGACCGGCCCAGGCCTGGGCGTAGAACTGGACCCAGAGAAAACGGCCCGCTACGCCGACCTCTACCGCACCTCAGCAGCCGACTTCACCTTCCACGACCCGAAGGCCCTCACCACGGCCCCGGCCCTCCCCAAACGCTGACGTGGGTTCTACTGCGGGACGGTGGAGAACTCGGCGATCTGGTCGGCGAGTTTCTCCGGTGCGTCGAGCTGGACGAAGGTGCGGGCGCCCGGTACCTCGATGAATTCCGCGTCGCGGAACGCCTTGTGAAGCCGTCGGCCGAGGCTGGGCTTGAACGCGCGGTCGGCGGTGCCCCACACGATGCGGACGGGACCCTGGAAGTCCTTCAGCCTGCGGGACACGTCGAGCAGGTCGCGAGGATCGGCCGCCCGCAGGAATTGCACGGCGTCGTCGCGGATGCCCTGCTGGGTGATCGCGGGCTCGATCCACGATCGGGTCAGCTCGGCGTCCAGCTCGTTCGCGAGGAGCCCGAAACCGAGCGGTGAGTGCCGGAGCATGCGGCTGCGCATCGGGAGCAGGTTGAACTTCATCAACCGGGGGCCCTTGAGGAGCGACAGGACGATGTTGAACGGGAAGGGCGGGAAGCTGTCGAAGGCGTCGCAGTTGACCAGCACGACGCGTCCGACCCGGCCGGGGTCGGTGTCGAGGAGGAACTGGACGAGCGCGCCGCCGGTGTCGTTGCCGACCAGCGTGACGTCGTTCAGGTCGAGCGCCTCCAGGAAGCCAGCGATCTGCCGGGCGACGCCTCGCGGCGATCGATCGGCGTCGGGACGCAGTGGGGTTCGGTGCGCGCCCAGCGGCCAGTCCGGGGCGTACGACCGTATGCCCCGCTCGGCGAGGAGGTCGGCGACCTTCGACCACACGGCGCCGTCGACGAGGAACGCGTGGACGAACACGACCGGCGGCGCCGCGGACTCCTCGGGACCGGCGACGCGGTAGCGGACGGTCCCGCTCGGAAGATCGATGGTTTGCATGCGCGGCTCCTTCGCCGGGTGAAGTAACATACAGTGTGCATGTAACTTACGGGCAGAGTGTATGAAAAGTTCGCGGCGGACACAAGCGGACCGGACGGCGGCCACGCGCGCCGCCCTGATCGCGGCGGGGCGCAGGCTCTTCGCCGAGCACGGCTACGCGGGCGTGGGAACCGAGACCCTGACCCGCGAGGCGGGCGTCAGCCGCGGCGCTCTCTACCACCAGTTCGGCGACAAGACCGAGCTGTTCGCCGAGGTCCTGGCCGACGTGGAGGCCGACGTCACCCGATCCCTCGTGGAGGCGGTGCCGTCCGGCGACGCCGACCTGGTCGCCGTGATGAGACGCGCCATGGAGATGTGGCTCGACGCCTGCGAAAAGGCGGAGGTGCGCCGGATCGTCCTGATCGACGGCCCTTCTGTACTCGGCTGGGTCCGCTGGCGCGCGATCTGCCAGCCGCACATCCTCGGCCTGATCGAGGCGGTCTTGGCCCAGGCCGTAGAAGAGGGCGCCCTGCTGCCATTGCCGGTGAAACCCCTGGCACACGCCCTGCTGGCGGTAGCCGACGAAGCCGCCCTATACGTGGACGCGGCCCCCAGCCGCCCCGAAGCCCGCCAGGAAATGCTGGAAATAGTCAACACCCTGGTCCAAGGCCTAATCACCCCCAACAAGCCCTAAGAGCGTCCGCCAGTAGGTCATCGGATGCGTGGTGCGGGTCGTGTGTCCCGGGCGGCGGCGCAGTCTGCCGAAGTTGTTCATCCAGGAATTCGTGTGTCAACCACCCACCGTCCACCGGTCTGGATCGGGGTCTTCACCCTGAGTGGGGCGATGCGTGCGTCGATGTTCCTGTCGGCCAGGCCGTCATGGACGGTTCATGGTCGAGGATCCGTGCATGCAAGCACTACAGCCACCTGCTGACAGACACTTCGAACGATCGTGTCACGAGTTCTCAGCACACATCCCCTGTCATGGTCGTGTCCCAGCGCATGCCGGCGGCCATGTGTTCCAGGTAGCCCGCGTCGCTGACGGTCACCACAATCTCTACGTATGGGATCTCGGTGAAGGAGTGGTCCTCCCCCAGTTCCAGCCCATCCCATACGTCCAGCTCCTCCGGATCTTCCAGCGCTGCGGCCTGACCCAGGTGCGGGGCGTTCCGGTAGGGACTGATGTCGTACGAGGTCACGATGTCTGCGGCGCGTTGTGAGAACACCTCGGCGTCGCCGTGAGTGAAGACGGAATAGCCGGGGCGGCTACCCCCGCTCAGCTTGTACACGTCTTCCGCTTTGCGTCTGGGTTCGAGGATGGTCTTGCCGTCCTCCGCGAACAGGTAACCATCTTCGGTAACCCTTATCTCCTTACCGAGGATGAGTTCGAAGAGATCCGGGAACTCATCTTTCAGCCGCATGCCTGCGATGATGTCCTTACCCTGCTCCTCGGTGAAGGGGTTCCGCTCTCCGCCCTCATGGTCGTCGTTGCGCCAATATCCGTTGTCCAGCTTCCACCAGGCGTCCACCAGGAGAGACAGGGGGAAGACGGTCTCCTGTGACACATATGGGACGTCGGGGTTGATAACGTGCACCCTCCCACGGAAGGTCGAGCCTTCGACCGAGTCGACGGACACAGTGAAGATACTGGTCATGCCGGGGCGCCCCTTGAGTCGGAATGCTGGTCACATTGATCACCAGTCAGTCCGGAGAGTAGGCGGTCCCACGGACACTCGTCGCACCTGCGATCCAACGCCCTGCTGCGCGCGCTGCGCAGCCTGGGCGAACGCGGCTTCGCCCGGCTCGCCGAACGCCGGACCGCTCTGAGCGACCCGCGTGGGTGGAGAAGCGCAGGCACCGGGACGGCGGCGCCCCGGGGGATCAGCGGTGGAGCGACGACGCTGCGGCGGTCGGTGGCCGGCTGTCCGGTGCTTACCGACGTAGCCGGTGTCGGCGACGGCCATGCCGATCAAGATGATCAGCATGCAGAGGGCGAATATCGCGAGGAGTGAAGCGCCGGAGATCGCTAACGCGACGATCACAGCATCTCTTCGATCTCGCGCTGGTGGGCGAGGGCCTCGCACAACGACTCGTACGAGTCCTCGACGAGGGTCGCGCACAGGCCGTGGTAGATCTCCCTCTGGGTGAGAGGACGGCCGACGCGGGTGGCCACAAGGCATGTCATCGTCGGAGGGCGGCGGATGTGCCAGGCCGGGTACTGCTCCTGGAGACGCGCTCGTTCTTGATCGTTCACGGGTCGGGGTTCCCTGCGGGTCGGTTCGGCTTATGACAGGCGACCCTTGCAGGCAGGAGTTACTCTGAGCTACGAACCGATCACCCCCCGATCGGCACCCCGAAAAGTGAGGCGACACCCCCGAACCAGCGGGCCGACACCCGGGAGACACCCGATGGCACCCTCGCGTGACACCAGCCCCTCCGCGTACCAGGAAGTGTTCGTCAACGAGCTGCGTGCGCGGCGCGAAGCGTCCGGCCTCTCCCGCAACAAGCTCGCGGCGGCGCTGGGCTGCACCCCGCAGTGGCTCGCCAAGGTCGAGACCTTCGAGAAGCCCCCGTCCGAGGGCCTCGCCGACGACCTGGACACCTATTTCCGTCTGGGTGGCACGTTCCGCCGCATGTGGGAGAAGCACGCGGAGGCCAGAAAGAACGGCCTAATCCCCAGCGCTGTCCGACCGCTGGTCGAGGCAGAGAAGGAAGCGAACCAGATCAATATCTATGAGCCCTTGCTCGTCACCGGGCTGATGCAGACGGAGGAGTACGCCCGCTACGTGTTCGACTCCGGAACTCGCGCCGACAAGGCAGACGAACTGGTGGCCATCAGGATGGAGCGACAAGCGATCCTCTGTAAGCCTGCTCCACCGTGGGTATTCGTGATCATCCGTGAAGCGGTGGTTCGAGACATCCGGCCGGAGTTCCGGGAGGGACAATGCAAACGCTTCCTTGACGTTATGGGTCGTCCGAACGTGTCGATCCAAGTTTTGCCGACAGACGCAGCGGTCTTTCAAGAAAGCGGCTTCCAACTCCTCACCTTCGATCAGGCGCCGGACGCCGCCTATGTTGATGGCGCGAGTGGTTTCGGACAGATCCTTACGGATCCCCGCGATGTCTGGAGACTTGCCGTAATCTTCGATCTGATCAGGTCTGCCGCTCTACCAGTGAAAGCGTCCGAAGACCTGATCCGGACGATCATGGAGGACACGTGAATACGCTTGACCCGTCACCCTTGCGTTGGCGCAAGAGCACCAAGAGCGGTTCGGAGGGTGGCACCTGCGTCGAGGTTGCGGGATTGGGCTCGGACGTGGCCGTCAGGGACTCGAAGGACCCGGAGGGGCCGCGGTTGGCGTTCGGGCGTGCGGCGTTCGGTGCGCTGGTGCGTGACATCCGGGCCGGACGCTACGACCGCTAGGCGACTTCCGGGCGGGACTACACGACCGCAGCGGTGGTGGCGGTCGTCTCAGTTGGTCGCCTGCAGTAGGGGCTGGATTCGGTTGGTTATAGCCGGGACGTCATTCAGGGCGTGTGTTGCGGTGTCTATGACGGTCGTGAACAGTTCGTCCTCTGCTGCAGGGTTGAGCCGTGCTCCGTTGAGCTTGAGGAAGACGTCGGTTGCGGCGAAGCCGACCCGCTTGTTCCCGTCGGTGAACGGGTGGGACGTGGTGAGCGAGTGCAGGAGGGCGGCGGCCTTCTCCGGCAGGGTGGGGTAGGGCTCCATGCCGAAGGCCTCGGTGGACGGTCGGGCCGCGGCGGACGCGACGAGCCCGAAGTCACGGACGTTGAGGTTCTCGTCCACGATCCGGCGCCCGATGGCGATGATCTCTTCGGCTGTCAGGTACCGCATCGCGTGCTCACGCGTCGCCGAGCCGGTCCAGCAGGCTCCGGTGGTCCCTGCCGGTCTCGTCGGCGAGTTGCAGCACATGGGCGAGTTCGCGGCGCTGGCGGTACTCCTCCAGCGCGGCGATCAAGATCGCATTCTTGGACCGGTTCTCGGCCGTGGCGACTTCGTCCAGCCATGCGTCCAGATCGGAGGGCAGGCGTGCTGCGAAGGCCACGGTGAACTCCTCAAATTCGGATGAAGTGGTACCACCGATGGTACTAGCGGCTGTGCGGCGTCCTCAGAGTCGAAGCTTTCTAGAGGGTGACGCGGTGGGAGAAGGCGGCGGCTTGGCCTCGGGTTTGCAGGTCCAGCTTGCCAAGATGTGGCTGACGTGGGTTTTCACGGTGTGTTCGGACACCACCAGCCGGGCGGCGATCTCGCTGTTGCCCAGCCCTTCGCCGATGAGGGCCAGCACGTCCTGTTCGCGGGGGGTCAGTTCGCTCAGGCGGGTCAGGTCGGCGGGGTCGATGCGCTGGGAGCGGCGGTGGGCGACGTAGCCGCCGATGACGCGGCGGGTCACGCTGGGGCTCAACGCGGCTTCGCCGCTCGCGGCGGCGCGGACGGCGGTGAGCAGTTCCTCGTAGGAGCTGCTCTTGAGCAGGAAACCGCTGGTGCCGAGGGTGAGGGCCTCGTCGATGTACTCGTCCATGTCGAAGGTGGTGAGCATGACCGCGCGGATGCCGTGCGGTCCGAGGGTCGCGGTGCGGGCCAGTTCGCCGAGCACCCACAGGCCGTCGTGGCCGGGCATCCGCACGTCCAGCAGCAGCACGTCGGGGCGCAGCGCGCCGCACAGCCGCAGGGCGTGGTCGCCGTCGGTCGCGGTCCCGGCCACGGTGATGTCGTCCTGGGTCTCCAGGATCGCCCGCAGGCCGTCGCGGACGACGCGTTCGTCATCGGCGATGACCACGCTGATCGGGGCGTCATCGGTGCGCATGCTCGTGGCCCTGGTGCGTGTTGGGGACGGCGGCAATGATCTGGAATCCGCCGTCGGGGGTGGGGCCGGCGCCCAGCTCGCCGCCGAGGGCGGTCACGCGTTCGGTCAGGCCGGCCAGGCCCAGCCCCGAACCGGGCATCCGCGTCACGGGTTCGGGTGGAGCGCCGGAGGTGACCTCCAGGTCGATGCGGGTGGCCGTGGCCCGGAGGTGCAGGGCGACCCGGGCTCCGGGCGCGTGCCGGCGGCCGTTGGACAGGCCCTCCTGGACGATGCGGTACGCGGCGAGCTGGACGGGACGGGGAAGGTCGTCCAGGGGGCCGTCGGCGGTGACCGTGACAGGGTTGCCCGAGTCGCGGGCGGTCTTCACCAGGGCGTCCAGTCCGGACAGAGTCGGTGCCGGGGTGAGCGGGGCGGTGTCGGTGCCGTCGCGAAGGACGGCGAGCAGGTCGCGCATCTCTTCGGTGGCCTGCCGCCCGGCCGCGGCGAGGGAGTCGAGCCGTTCCCGGGCCCAGGGCGGCAGTTCCCCGGAGCGGGCGCGGACCGTCTCGGCGTGGACGACCAAGAGCGTCAGCGAGTGCGCGACGACGTCGTGCATGTCGCGGGCGATGCGCGGCCACTCCGAGTGCCCACGCCACCGGCAGCACGGCGACGAACGCCAGCACGTCCAAGCCGCCTCGCCATCCCTGCGATGCCCCTCTCACCGAAGCCGACCGCGTGGCCATTGCTGGCGATCAGCGTGCGGTCGGTTCGATACCGGCGGCCCGCCCGGCCGGCACGGTGCTGTTCTCAGCCGACCGTGCCGCCGCCCTGTTCGCCGTCCAGATACAGCCCGCACATGCCGACGACGTGGCGACCGCGATCGAGCGTCTGCGCGACCGCATCGCGCAGAGCACTTCCGCCCACGCGGGGCTGCGCGGCAACGTGACCGGCGAAGCCGCCCTCGACACCGACAACGACGGCGGAGACGTGGACGGGCCCTTGATGCTCACCAGCATGGCCATCGTCGCCGTCCTGCTGCTGCTCACCTATCGCAGCCCCATCCTGTGGCTGGTCCCGCTGCTGGCCGCGGGCATGGCGGTGATGGTCGCCCGCGGCGCCGCCTACGGACTGGCCGAGGCTGGACTGGCCGTCACCGACCCGTCCTCGGCCATCCTCATCGTGCTGGTCTTCGGCGCCGCCACCGACTACGCACTGCTGCTCCTCAACCGCTACCGCGAGGAACTGGCCCGCCACACCGACCGGCACGAAGCCCTCGCCGAGGCACTACGCCGCACGACACCCGCGATCACCGCCAGCGCCGCCACCGTCACCGCCGGCATGCTCTGCCTGCTGGTCGCCGACCTGGCCGGACTCCGCGGCCTCGGCCCCGTCGCCGCCACCGGCGTCGTCATCGCCCTGATCGCCATGGTCACCCTGCTGCCCGCCATGCTCGCCTGCACCGGCCGCTGGCCCCTGTGGCCGCGCATCCCCACCCCCGGCAACCCCCGCGGGGCCACCGACCACCGGACCTGGCGCACCGTCGCCGACCTGGTCACCCGCCGCCCCCGCCTGACCGCCGCCCTCGTCACCACGGCACTCGCGGTCGCCGCACTGGGCTTGACCGGCCTGCACACCAGTGCCGACCCGCTGGACAAGGTCCCGCCCACGAGCGACTCGGTCGCCGGACACCAGGTACTCGCCCGCCACTTCCCCCAGGGGGTCTCGGCGCCCCTGACCGTGGTGCTGCCCGTGGGAACCGATGAAGCCACGCTCACCGCCGTCCAAGAAGCCGCACGAACCGTCCCCAACGTGGACAAGGCCGGGCCCGGTGAACGGCTGGACGGCCACTCGACCCTCACCGTCGAACTGGCCGTCCCCGCGTATGGCCAGGCCGCCGCCGGCACCATCGACGACCTGCGCCATCGTCTTGATGACGTCCGGCCCGGCATCCTCGTCGGCGGTACCCCCGCCGTACAACTCGACTACCGCCAGACAACATCTTCCTGATGGAACGCATCCGCGAAGGGGCCCGGCACACCCCCACCACCTGGGCCGTCCACCGCGGGCTCACCACCACCGGCGGCGCCATCACCGCCGCGGGTCTCGTCCTGGCCGGCACCTTCGCCGCCCTCGCCCAGATCCCCGACGTCACCGTCGCCGAAGTCGGCATCGCCGTCGCCCTCGGCGTCCTGATCGACACGCTCCTCGTCCGCGCCCTCCAGGTCCCGGCTCTGCTCACCCTCCTCGCCGAACGAACCTGGTGGCCCACCAGACCGCGGCGGTAAGGCCGACTGTCGCAGCCGGCCTCCTGCACCACCGTCTCGCTCTCGTGCGACCACGGTCTACCGATGCGGGACCGGGGCGATCAGGTCGGACGGCGTATTCGCCAGGTCGAACAAGTGAAGGCCTTGTCTGCCGGTCACGGCCAGAGTTCGCCCGTCCGGCAGCCAGGTGCAGTCCATCGGGTTCCTGCTGTCGTTCGGATCCGCGTAGAACCGGACCGTCGTCTCGATCTCGCCGGTGTCGGCGGCCCAGATACGTACCGTGTGGTCACCGGCCGAGGCCAGGCGGATGCCGTCGGGTGACCACCGGCAGGTCGTCACGAAGTGAGTGTGGCCTCTCAGGACGTGCAGCGTTTCGCCGGTGGTCGCCGACCAGATCCGTATGTCGAATCCCTGCTCGCCGGCGATCAGGGACCCGTCGGGGGAGACGTCGAACAGGCGGCCGGAGCTGTCGATCTCGCGGTTCGTGCCGCCGGGCAGGTCGTGGACGATCGTGGCGTCCAGGCCGCTGTAGGCCAGCCGGCTCGCGTCCGGGGCGACGACGCAGCTCAGCATCCGGCCGGTGATGGCGGGGTGGTCGAGGATGGCCCGGGTCTGTCCGGTGGCCACGTCCAGGAGGCGTACGGTCCCGTCTTCGCAGGCTGCGGCGAGCCAGGTCCCGTCGGAGGCGACGGCGAGATCGATGACGTAGTTCGCGGCCGCGCTGATCAGCACATGCCCGGGGCGGACCGGGCAGTCGATGTGGTGCCGCAGCCGGCCGGTGGCCACATCCCAGATCAGTACGGCGTCACTGCGGGCGGTGGCCAGCCAGGTGCCGTCCGGGGCCGCGACACACGAGTGGTGCGGGCCGGAGCCGGCGCCGCAGACCCTGCTCCGCCGACCGGTGGCGACGTCCCAGATCGCGACGCCGCCCTCGTGGTGCCGGGTGTCGTCCGTGGTCGCGAGCCAGGATCCGTCGGGTGCCGCCGCGCAGGACGAGGACGGCACCCGGCGCGGGTCGGGCCGCTGCTCGGCGGCGCCTCCGTGCAGGTCCCAGAGCCAGATGGTGCCGTCCTGGCAGCCGGCGGCCAGGCACGCGCCGTCCGGCGAGACCGCGTACGACGTCACCGTCGAGCTGTGCTCGCCGAGCGGGATCGGGGTGGACGAATTGCCGGTGACATCGAGGAGCATCGTGCGCGTTTCTTCCAGCGTGGCGACGATCCAGGAACCGTCCGGAGCGATCGTGTGCACTGGCCCAAGGGGGAATTCGTAGGTTGCGCGAACCTCACCGGTGGTGGTGTCCCAGACCCGGGTACGGCTCTGACGCGGGCCGATCTCGGCGGCCAGCCAGGATCCATCTGGCGCCAGCACGAACCGCTGGTCGCCGCGGCCGTCGACGTTGAATTCGCACAGGACCCGGCCCTCGGGCAGCTCACGTACCCGTAGACACCCGTCGTCCGAGGTGACCACCCAAGCGCCGGCCGGTCCCGTTACGGCCCGCGCCGTGGGACCGGGATGCCAGGGGAAGGTGTCGAGAAGCCGGCCATCGGGCATCCGGTACAGCGCGACGTGCCCTGGCCGCCCGATGGCCAGCCACGTTCCGTCGGGGGCCGCCGCCACCAACCGCCCTTCGACCATTTCGCGCAGGTCGCCGGAGTCCACGTCCCAGATCCACACCGTGCCGGCCGCGTAGGTGGCCAGCCATTCGCCCGACGGTGGCAGGACGCAGTCGTGTATCCAGTTCGGCCCGTTGGCACCGTGATCGAAGGCCGGCCCGGGCTGCCACGTACGGGCGTTCCAGAGCCGGACCACGTTCCGCGTGTCAGAGCTGAATCCGCTGCTGATCGACACCAGCCAGTGGCCGTCGGGCGACCAGGCGCACGAGCGGGCGTCGCCTTCCCGACCATCGAGGACCCGGGCCAGGCCGGGGGCGGGTTGATCCGGCATCGGCCATCTGCTTCTCAAGCCGGGGCCGGGCGACGTCGCGCGAAAGGACTCCACCATCGACGCCAGCTCCGGCACGCCGGTCAACCGAAGGACCAGAGCATCGCTCAGCTCCCTTTCGGACTCGGCGCGGGCCAGCAGGTGCGCCGCCCGAGCCAGAGCACGGCGCAACGCATCGGCCACCGGACCGCCGGCGCGCGCCAGGTCTTCCTCGACGGACGGCAGGCCGTTCCGCCAGAGCGCTGCCGCCACCTCGCCGAGAGCAGGCGGATCGGAGATCAACAATGAGGTCCTTGCCATCCGGTCCGACGATGTCCGAAGCCGGCCGACCGCATCGGTCGCCGCCGCCCACCGATCATGGCTTACCCCGGCCCGGCGTCCGAACCGGGCGGCCGCGTGCTCCGGACGTCGGGCGGCCTTCCTGACCAGGGGATTGCCCCTCGCGCAGGGGGTAGGTGCCCGGCTGGGCAACTTTTTCCGCGATCTGGACGGGGTGATGTCGAGACGGCCGGGGCGGCTCCGACCTTCTCGTGACGGCGCCGGGAGGCGGCGCCGATGGATCGAAGGAGCACTGCGATGTCCGAAGTCCGCGTCCATAACTTCACGATCTCGCTCGACGGCTTCGCGACCGGTGAGGGCCAGGCCCCGGACGCCCCGTTCGGGCACGCCGGCGAGCGCCTGCACGAGTGGATGTTCACCACCCGGTTCTGGTTCGAGATGACCGGGGGCCAGGGCGGCAGCGCCGGCGCCGACAACGCCTTCGCCGCGATGCACGGCCACAACATCGGCGCCGAGATCATGGGCGCCGGCAAGTTCGGCCCGCCGAACTGGCAGGACGACCCCGACTACAAGGGCGCCTGGGGCCCCAACCCGCCGTTCCACACGCCGGTCTTCGTCCTCACCCACCGGCCCCGCCCCTCCATCGAGATGGAGGGCGGCACCACCTTCCACTTCCTGGACGCCTCGCCCGCCGACGCGCTCAAGGCGGCCCGCGAGGCCGCCGGTGGCAAGGACGTGCGCCTGGGCGGCGGCCCCACGGTGGTCCGCGACTTCCTCAGCGAGGGGCTGGTCGACCACATGCACGTGGTCCAAGTCCCGCTCCTGCTCGGCCGGGGTGTCCGGCTCTGGGACGGACTGGAGTCACTGGAGGAGGCCTACGACATCGAAGCGGTCTCCACCCCCAGCAACGTCACCCATCTGACCTTCACCGCCAAGCGCCGGTAACGGCGAGCTCAGCGAGGAGCGATGAGTTCCGGGGGCGGTGCTGGTCGAACCAGATGAGCACCACGCGATGTCCAAGGAGGACCGACCATGCGAAAGATCACAGCAGGGCTGTTCATCTCGCTCGACGGGGTCGTCGAGGACCCGCAGAACTGGCATTTCCCCTACTTCAACGAGGAGATGGGCCAGGCCGTGGACGGCCAGTTGGGGGCGGCCGACACGCTCCTGCTCGGCCGCAAGACCTACGAAGGCTTCGCGGAGGCCTGGCCGGGACGGGAGGAGGCGGGCGGCGAGGACGCCGAATTCGCCAAGAAGCTCGGAGACGCCCGCAAGATCGTGGTTACCCATCAGGACCTGGAGTTGCCCTGGCGCAACTCCGAAGTGCTCCGCGGCGACCTCGTCGAGGCGGTGACCGCGCTGAAGAACGAGCCGTCCACGTCCGATATCGGGATGAGCGGGTCGGTCTCGGTCGTCCGGCAACTTCTGGAGGCGGGCGTCCTCGACGAGCTGCACCTGCTGGTGCATCCGATCGCCGTGCGCAAGGGCCTGCGGCTGTTCGAGGACGCCGACACGCCGCTGCCGCTGAAGCTCCTCTCCTCCACGACCTTCAAGACCGGCGTCGTCCACCTCGTCTACACCAAGGACGAGGAGCCCCCGACCGGCGACTACGAGACGGCCAAGGAGAGCCTCCCGCAGTCCGACGCCTAGCCGCCGCCCGTCCTCTCAGACCGTGCTGGGAGGCGGCTCCGAGCCGATGCGATGATCGACCATGCGGCTCGGAGAAGATCGCCGCCTTCCAGAATGGGGGCCACGGCATGAGCGGGATATCGCGGCGGGGGGTCCTGACCGCCGGCGGCCTGGTGGTCGCCGGCGGAGGTGTCACGGCGCTGGTGAGAGCGGGTCTGCTGCCGGGCAGGGAGCGCGCGGCACGGGCGATGGGCATGTGCGGCGACATGCCAGCGCCGCCGCAGGCGCGCCCCGGGAAGGTCCAAGAGCACCTGGTGAGCGCGAGCGGCGAGTCCGTCCGCGCCGTGATCGGCTGGCCGCCGGGCAAGGAACCCGGGACGCAGCTACCGGTGACGGTGCTGCTGCACGGCGGCAGCGGGGACGCACGCACTCCCTTCGACGTATACGCGATTCAGAACTACCTGGCCGACGCCATGGGCAAGGGCACGCCGCCGTTCGCCGTGGCCTCTGTGGACCGCTGGTTCCAAGACGGCGTCGTCGTCGACACGCTGATCCCGTTTCTGGCCAAGCAGGGGCTGCGGACCGCGCGTGTCGGCCTTCTCGGCTGGTCGATGGGCGGGGACGGCGTGCTGCGGCTGGCGTCCGAGCACGGCCGTTCGCTGGTGGCCGCGGTGGTGGCGACCTCCCCGGCGATCACCGACACGACGGCGCGCTCCTACGCGCGGCGGCTGGCCGGGATTCCGGTGTGGGCGGCCTGCGGCAGCCACGACTCCTTCTCCGGCCCGACCAAGGAGTTTCTCGCGACCGTGCGCGACGGGGGCGGCCACCCGGAGGGCGGGATCTACTCCGGCTGCCATGACACGGCGTTCCGCCGGAAAATGCTCCCCCGCCAACTGGCCTTCCTCGGCTCCCACCTGACCTGACCCGACCGCCGCGGGCGTCGCCCACCACGGTGAGCCACTAGTGTCTGTCTGTGATCGATGAGCTTGTCGACCGGATCATGCGTGGCGATGACTTCGCGGCGTACGAGCTTGAGGACCTGGCGGACGACGATCCGACCGTGCTGGAGTCACTGCGCCCGCTGCTGATCCGGCTGGTCGATGCGCCGCTGTACATACCTGAGAGGCTCTTCAGGGGAGCGGACGAGGACTTCCAGCGTGAAGCCGTGCGGCGGGTCGACTCGGGTGAACCCTCCGGGCCGGATCTCGTGGCGATCCTCACGGCCGCCCGCGGTCCGGTCGCGGACGCGGCGCTGTACCGGTGGTCGGCGCGACCGCCGGCCGGTATGGATCCGGACGGTTTCTCCCGGTTCCTGCGCCGGTACGGCTGCGACTTCGATGGCCACGGACGCCGGCGCGAGATCTGCGGAAGTGCCGCCTACCGCCTTGTACCTGAGCCCCTGGACGCTTCCGCGGACGCGCGATGCCCATGGTGTTCTTCCGCGCTGTGGACCGCACTCGACGGCGACACTTCCGACGGGCGGTTCGCCGCCGCTCTCGCCCACACCGGATGGAAGGGACGGCTGAAGGTCGTCACCTGCTTCTTCTGCTCGACCTACGCCACCGTCTTCACGCAGGTCAGTCCGGACGGCGCCGCGACCTGGTCCGCGTTCACCACCCGGCCCGCCTACCTGAGCGGGCGCACGTTGGTGCAGGAGGACCCACCCGCCGTCCGGCTCGTCCCCGGAGAGCAACGGGAAGGCGGCTACGAGGGGCACGACTGCGAGGGCGGGTCCACCCTCGGCGGACGACCCGGCTGGGTGCAGGACCCCGACTATCCGGACTGCCCCGCCTGCGGAAAGCTGATGGACTACGTCGGTGCGACGGCCGGTGGCGACACCATCGGGCACGACCACGGCGTCTTCTTCCTGTTCCTGCACGCGCCATGCGAGATCGCGGCCGTGGTCAGCCAGTTCGACTAGAGGCCGGGCGAGTCACCTAGCGCAGGCGAGGCAGGTTCGGGCGGCGGGGCGGGCGGACAGGCGTTCCGCGGCGATCGGGGCGCCGCATTGCTCGCAGATGCCGTAGGTGCCCAGGTCGAGCCGGCGCAGGGCGTCGTCGATGTCGGTCAGGTGGGTGCGGGCGCGGCTCAGGGACGCTTCGGTGCGGGCGCGTTCGAAGGCGATGGTGGCGCCTTCCGGGTCGTGTTCGTCGTCCACCCCGGTCTGCGTCGACGCTTCGACAAGGCCCTCCCAGTCACCGCTCAGCGACGCGATGAGCTTCACCGTGTCGTCGCGGTCCGCTATCAAGCGTTCCTTCGCCGTGGTCATCTCATCCCGAACTCCCACCGCGCCGGCCCCATTCCGCCCGGGGTCTCATCCGTCGCCGGGCGCGGCCGAGTTCGGGTCGAGGCGGGCGAGGGCGCTGCGGGCCGCGTCGAGGTAGAGGTCGCGCAGGCGGCTCTCCGCTCCGGGCTTCGGAGCGGAGCCTTCGAGTTCGCTGATGTAGTCCCGCAGCACCGGGATGGCGCGCGGATCGCCGAGGTCGGCGAGCAGGCGGGTGGCGGAGTTCGCCACGTAGCCGTCTCGCAGGTGCGTGACGAGGAGGTCCAGGGTTCGCTCGTCCTTCATCCTGACCAGGCCGGTGAGCGCCGATGTGCCTTCGTCGCGGCCCAGGTGTTCGCGCGCATGACGGACCAGTGCGTCGGCGGCCCGAGGGTCGGCGGTGGTGGCCAGTATCCTCACCGCCGCCTCGTGCAGCTTCTTGCTCGGTGGACGGACGCCCTGCCGCGCGTCGTCGATGATTCCGAGGAGGACGTCCACCACTTCCGGGGCGCCGAGCTCGGAGAGGGCCGAGGCCGCCCGGATGCGGATGTCCTCGTTCCGATGGTCGAGTGCGCGGAGCAGCCGGGCCTTGTCGCCGGCTTCCAGCAGCGCGGCTATGTCAGGAGGTCCGATCAGCCCACCGGGCGGCGGCCATCGCCGTGCGGCACGCCTTTCGTGCCGGTCGGCCAGAGAGCGCAACCGGGGCGCGAGCCTGCGGGACCGTTCGAGAACGCCCTGGGTCGCGAGGAGGCGCTCGTATGGTGCGAGGTACTCGCCGGAGACGTAGGACACGCGGCGGAACACCTCGCCGTACTCGGCGTCGATCCGCGCGATGGTCTCCAAGCAGGCGGCGGCCCGGGCATCGACGACGTCGGCCGCGTCCCGGAGGGCCTTCGCCGTCGCGGCGGGCCCGAGCCGGCCGTCTCGCAGCGCGCGCAACCGGCCGCCGACCTCGGCCGGGTCGAGCTCTGTGCCTTCCGGACGCGGTCGGTCGTACCACAGCTGGTACTCGGCGGCGAGGTCTCTGGTCCGGCGCTGCAACCTCATCCGTTCCTCCTATCACACGCGAATATGACATTTGTTCGCATTCGACGGCCCAAGATCTACGATGTGGCGCATGCCGGATGAGGGGCGGACGCGGCGGCGGTGGTTCCTTGTGACCGCCGTCGCCCTGCTCGCGCTCGGTGGGCTCGTGGCCGCGCAGGTGGACGCGGCCCTCGGACTGCGAACCGCGCCCGCCGCCGTGCCGGCGGAGCGTATGGTGGCGGGCAAGGCCGCACCTGCCGCCGGGCCTCCGGATCTCACCTCGATCGTGCTGCCCGCGGACGGCCCTGACCTTGACCGGCGGCGGGAGCGGCTCGCCGCCGAGGCGGTCGCCTCCGCGCTGGCCGGGCGCGGACGGCCCAGGCCCCGGGTCGGCACGTCCGGGAAGGGCACGGCGCTCCGGGTGGAGAAGGCCGCTTCGCTGGCGGCACCGGCCGGCAAGGAGGACGAGGCGTTCCGGCTCCGGAAGCGGGACGGCGGGTTGCTCCTGCAAGCGTCGACGTCCGCCGGTGCGGCCAACGGGCTCTACGCGATCGCGGACCGGATCCGTTCGGGAGCCGAGGTCCTCCCCGATGACGAGGACGGACGCGTCGTCGCCCCCGCGCTGCCACTGCGGCTCACCGACCACGGGTCCGTAGGCCTGACGGCCGACGAGCCGGCGTTCGCCAAGGGGGACGACTACGGGCTCAACACCGATGTGGTCGGGCCCGCGGTCCTGAAGTCCGCGCCGTGGGTGGACGCGCACGCGGCGGCGAAGATCGGGGAGCAGTTCCGGCAGTTCGTCGACCATGCGCTGGAGGACGGCTACAACGGCGTCGTCGTGCCCGGGTTCCTGGAGTACGTCACGTTCAGCGGTGTCGGCGACGGTCACGCCGTGTACCGCGCGGGCGACCCGCACATCTCGCGGGCGCAGGCGATGCGCGCCGCGTTCGGGCCGAGCTGGAAGTACGCCCACGACATGGGCATGAAGGTCTACTTCCAGACCGACATGCTGGCCCTCTCGCCGCCTCTGGAGGAGTACCTCGGCGACCTCGACACATCGAGTGCCCGACTCTGGTCGGTCTACCGGGCCGGGCTGCACGAACTTTTCACGACCATGCCCTACGTCGACGGCCTGGTGGTCCGGATCGGGGAGGGCGGCGAGGACTACAAGTTCGCAGGCTGGGACTACCACTCCGAGATCAAGGTGACCACGGTCGAGCAGGTGCGCGCGATGCTCACCGCGTTCCTGCGCCAGGCGGGCGCGGACGGCCGCGACATCGTCTTCCGTACCTGGAGCGTCGGGGTCGGGGCGGTCGGCGACATGCACACCAATCCCGCGTCCTACCACGAGGTGCTGGACGGCATCGACGACGAGCATCTGATCGTCTCGACCAAGTACACGCTCGGCGACTTCTACAGCCACCTGCCGCTCAACACGACGCTGCTGACGGGCGAGCAGAAGAGGATCGTGGAGTTCCAGTCGCGGCGGGAGTTCGAGGGCTTCGGGGCGCTGCCGAACAACCTCGGCGGCCTCCACCAGCAGGCATTGAGGACGTTCCTCGCCAAGAACCCCAACATCGTCGGCCTGTGGAACTGGACGCAGGACGGCGGCCCGCTACGGGCGGGCCCCATGACCCTCTACCTGCGCGCCGGGTTCTGGCAGATATGGGACGTCAACGTCTACCTGACCGCCCGCCTGGCGTGGGACCCGGACCTGGACGTCCCGAAGGCCACGAACGACTGGATCCGCCGGACGTTCTCCGACGACCCCGCCACCGTGTCCGCGATCGCGCAGGTGATGGCCCTCTCCCGGAGCGCCGTCGGCAAGGGCCTCTACATCGGCCCCTACGCGGACACCACGGTCAAGGCGCTCGGCCTGGAACCGCCGCCGATGATGTGGATCTTCGAGTGGGACATCGTCACCGGTGACGGCGCCGCACTCGACACGATCTACCGGGTGGCGAGGCCCAGGCTGGAGGAGGCGATCGCCGAGGGCGAGGACGCGGTGGCGCTCGGCCGCCGGATGCAGGCGCTCATCGACGGCACGAAGGCGGAGTCCTGGCACGACCCCGTGCTGCGGCGGCGGTTCGCCGACACGATGGCCTACCAGGTCGACCTGTTCGGCACCCTCGCCGCGTACCGGACGATGGTGTTGCGGCACGCGCAGTGGCTCGACACCGGCTCGGCCTCCGCCAGGACGGCCTGGCGCGCGGCGGAGAAGCGGTTCCGGACGGCCGCCGCCGCGCACGAGCGCCGCTACGGCGAGAACACCGCGCTCCCCGCGTACAACTTCACCGCCGCCGAGATCGGGATGAAGCGCGCGGACCGGGACGAGCCCATGGCCTGGCTCGCGCGAACCCTCCTGGCGGGCCTCGCCATACTTTTCGTCCTCGGCGGTTCCCTCGGGCAGCGGCTCCTGCGCGGTGCGCCCGGATCGGCCGCGTTCCGTGGCCTCTGGCTCGGCCTCACCAGGCCCTGGCGCGTCATATCGGTCGAGCCTGCCGGACGCCTCGACCGGGTCCTCGTGTGGCTTGTCCCCGCCGCGGTCCTCGTGCTGAGCCGGGCCGCCTACACCTGGTTCGCGGCACCGGCGCACCTCGTCCTCGTCTTCGGCGCGTGGCTGGCCTTCGCCCTCGTGCTGCGGTGGCTCACGCGCGGCCGCGACCGGTTCGCGCTGAGCGCCGCGATCGGCGGTGTCGCGCTCGGCCGCACGGTGATCCTGCTGGTCGCGCTGGCAGGGCGGGGCCCCGGCCGGTACTGGTACGACTTCTGGACGGAACCCGTCCTGCGCTCGCTCTACATCACGGTCGCGTTCGCCGCGTTCTGCTGGACGTTCGTCATCGCCTACCGCGTCCTCCGCGACGCCTACGGCCTGTCCGTGCGCCGCGCGACCGGCGTCACCCTGATCGGTGCAGGGGCACCGCCGGCCGTGCTCGGCTCCCTGGTCGCGGCGATCGGCCTGGAAGACGCCATGACCATGTGGAACGACCAGATGGCGCTGCTGCCCTGGGGCCTGTCCCGCATCCTCGGCATCACGACGTACCTCGGCATCCCGGCCGCGCTGCCCACGATCGCGGCCGGGGCGGGCGCGGTCCTGGTGGCGGCCGGCGCGGTCCTCGCCGGGCGCGCGGCGGCGGCCGGACGCGCACGCGGCGCCTCTTCCCCGCCTGCCCGTAGACGGTCGCACCCGGGGCCTAGGGTCGGACGATGAGCATCCGACGGGCTGTACCCGATCTTCACACCGACGACATGCAGGCCAGCACCGAGTTCTACGAGCGGCTGGGCTTCCGGGTCGACATGGACATGGGCTGGGTCCGCAACCTGGTCTCCCCGTCCAACCCCACCACGCAGGTCATCCTCTACGGCAGGGACGCCACCGCCCCCGTCGATCCCGACCTCAGCGTCGAGGTGGAGGACGTGGACGCGGTGCACGCCGCGATGCGCGCCGCGGGGGCGGAGATCGTGCATCCCCTGACCGACGAGCCGTGGGGCGTGCGGCGCTTCTTCGTGCGGGACCCGAGCGGCACGGTGGTCAACGTCCTGAGCCACCAGGGCCACTGAAAGTCCGGCCACACGCGCCCGTGGCCGGATCCCGTCAGCGCGCGGTCACAGGTCGGTGGCGATGATCTTCTCGATGTTGCGTTCGGCGAGGGCGGTGATGGTGACGAACGGGTTCACGCTGGTGTTGCCGGGGATGAGCGAGCCGTCGATGGCGTAGAGGCCGGGGTGGCCGTGCAGCCGGCCGTAGTTGTCGGTGGCCCGGTTCAGGACGGCGCCGCCGAGCGGGTGGTAGGTGAGGTGGTCGCCCCAGATCTTGTAGGCGCCGAAGAGGTCGGTCCGGTAGATCGTCCCCTCCTTGCCGTTGATCTTGTCGAAGATCGACTTCGCCATGGTGATGCCGGCCTGCTTCCATGCCGTCTGCCAGCTCAGGTCGACCCGTCCCGCCGCGGCGTTCCAGGAGAACTCGGCGCGGTGCGGGGTGTTGGTGATCGACAGGTAGAACGAGGCCCACGTCTCGATCCCGGTCGGGAGCGGCGCGACCTCGGCGAACGCGCCGCCCGCGTCCCAGTTGTCGATCCCCGCGGTGGGGATGGACGACTGGAGGCTGCCGGTCGGATCCCACAGATGGTTCGCGCGCCCGCACATGACGTTGCCGTTGTCGCCCCACCCCTTGCCGATCTCGCCGCTCAGGTTGGGCAGCCTGCCGGTCGCCCTCATCTTGACCAGCAGCTTGCTGGTGCCGACGCTCCCGGCCGCGAAGAAGACGCGGTCGGCGGTGACGTTCTTGGTGGCCGTCACCGCGCCGGCCGTGTCGAGCTGCTCGATGACGACCGCGTACCGCCCGCCGGACGCCGGCGACACCGACGTCACCCGGTGCAGCGACGAGATCGCGACCCGTCCCGTGGCCTTGGCCTGGGCGAGGTAGGTCTTCTGCAGCGACTTCTTGCCGTGGTTGTTGCCGTAGAGGATCTCCGCCTCCAGCGCGGACTTCGCGACGGTGCCCGCCGCCTCCTGCTCCATGTAGTCGAAGTCGTACACGTTCGGGACGTAGACGAACTCGAACCCCGACCGCTGGGCGTGCTTCCGCCCGACCCGCGCGTACTGGTAGCAGGCGGTGGTGTCGAACCAGGACTGGTCGATCGTGTTGACGCCGAGCGTGGCGTTGGCGCGCGGGTAGTACACGCCGTACATCTCGTCGGCGTTCACCGAGGGCAGGACGGACGCGAACCGCGACCGCTTCGGCGTGACCGCCATGCCTCCGTTGACGAGCGATCCGCCGCCGACGCCGCGTCCCTGGTAGACGGTGATGCCGGCGAAGTCCTCGGCGTCCAGGATCCCGGTGTGGCGGGGAACGTCCTTGTCGAGCGGGAAGCCGAGGAAGTTGCTGATGGGCTGCTTGGTCCGCGTCCGCAGCCAGTAGGACCGGTAGTCCGGCGTCCTGGTGTTGGCGAAGATCTTGCCGTCCGAGCCGGGGGTGTCCCAGGCCTGGCCCATCTCGACCATGTGCACGTCGACGCCCGCCTGGGCCAGCCGCAGCGCGGCCACGGAACCGCCGTAGCCGGTGCCGACGACCAGGACCGGGACATGGGCGCCGTTGCCGATGGGCGCCGGCACGGGAGCCGCCGCGGCACCGGTCCGGCCGAGCAGTCCGAGCCCGACGATAGAACCGGTTCCAACGATGAAACCGCGACGGGACACGCCATGAGGCGCGCTGGAGTGACTCATGTGACCTCCCTCACAGGTAGAACTGAAACGGGTTCTATATCAGAATGTGAGGTGCGTCACGCGGTTGGAGCTGTCCACAAGTGGCTACCAAGTGCTTGCTTGGTATCTGTTAGATTCCGGCCATGGTCTCCGTGATCGTCTGGGGCACCGGCAACGTGGGGCGGCTGGCCGTCCGCGCGGTGCCGGCGCATCCGGCGCTGCAGCTCACCGGCGTGATCGTCCACGATCCGGCCAAGGTCGGACGGGACGCGGGGGACCTCGCCGGCCTCGGCCGCGACCTCGGCGTCACCGCCACCGACGATGTCGGCGCCGCCCTCGCGACCGGGCCGCAGGCGGTGGTGTACGCGGCGTCCGGCGACATCCGGCCCGACGACGCGCTCGCCGACATCTGCCGCGCGATCCGCGCGGGCGCCGTCGTCGTCACGCCCGCCCTCTACGCGCTCTACGACCAGCGCAACGCGCCGCCGGAGATGCGGGACGCGGTGCTGGCCGCCGTCGCGGAGGGCGGCGGCTCGCTGTTCGTCTCCGGCGTCGACCCGGGCTGGGGCAACGACGTCCTGCCGCTGCTGATCAGCGGCGTCGCCGGCACGATCGACGTCGTCCGCTGCCAGGAGATCTTCGACTACTCCATCTACGACCAGCCCGAGTCCGTCCGGTACCTGGTCGGCATGGGCCAGCCGATGGACTACGAGCCGCCGATGCTCGCGGCGACCGTCCCGACCATGGTGTGGGGCGGGCAGGTCCGGCTGATGGCCCGCGCCCTGGACGCCGAGCTGGACGAGATCCGCGAGACCGTCGACCGCCGCCCGCTCGACGAGACGGTGACGACCGCGTCCATGGGCGACTTCGAGAAGGGCACCCAGGGCGCGGTGCGGTTCGAGGTGCAGGGCATCGTCGGCGGCGAGCCGCGCATCGTCGTGGAGCACGTCACCCGCATCCACCCGTCCTGCGCGCCCGACTGGCCCGCGCCACCGGACGGCGACGGCGCGCACCGCGTCGTCATCGAGGGGGAGCCGCGCATCGAGGTCACCGTCGAGGCCACCGACGCGGCCGGGAACCGCGCCGCAGGCGGGAACGCCACCGCCGCCGGGCGCCTGGTGAACGCGATCGACTGGCTCGTGGACGCCGAACCCGGCCTCTACGACGCGCTCGACGTCCCGGTGCGTCCCGCCGCCGGCAAACTCGGAAGCGTGGCCGAGCTCGGAAGGACCCGCCCGTGAACATCGACGTCCCCGAGGGCAAGGACCCGATCCAGTACGCGTGGGGCGAGATGGTGCCGGGCATCGGCCCCGCCGCCTCGAAGCTCTCCCTCGCCGTCTACGCGCACACCACGCTCGGCCTGCGCGAGTTCGAGGCCGCCCGGCTGCGCATCGCCCAGATCAACGGCTGCCTGTTCTGCCTCGACTGGCGGACCGAGCGCGACGGCGAGAAGGTCGAGGACGGGTTCCTCGACGCGGTGACCGAGTGGCGCACCACCGGCGCCTTCGACGACCGCACCCGCCTCGCCGCCGAGTACGCCGAGCGGTACGCCCTCGACCACCACGGCCTGGACGAGGAGTTCTGGGACCGGATGACCGCGCACTACACGCAGGCAGAGATCGTGGAGCTGAGCATGTGCATCGGCTCATGGCTGGCGTTCGGCCGGCTCAACCACGTCCTCGGCCTGGACGCCATGTGCATGCTGCCCACGATCCCGGACGCCTGAGAAGCGGGCGAGCCCGGCGCCACCCCGCACCGGGCCCGGGTCTTCGGACGGGTCAGGCCGCCTTCACGGCCGGGGTGTAGGGCGACGCGTCGTCGCCCTCGACGCGGTAGCTCTCCCTGCCGTCCACGCCGGCGGGAACGTCGCCGGCGACGGTGATGCGGTGCAGCAGGCGCGGCAGGTCGCCCGGCTGCCACACCCAGCGCAGGATGTTCTCCGGGCATGTCCCCAACCGGACATGCCTTGACGAGTCCCCCCATCTGTATCATTCTAAGCCGATCAAACAGGTATGAAAAGTCTGGGAGATGAAGATGCGTGCACGCAAGACCGGAGTCGTGCTGAGCCTGGCCGCGCTCGCCGCGGGAGCGGCGGCCTGCGGGGGGTCGGGCTCCTCCGGCAAGGTCCGGCTCTCGCTTGTGGCCTACTCCACGCCCCAGGCCGCCTACGAAGCGATCATCAAGGAGTACCGGAAGACGCCGGAGGGCAAGAAGGTCACGTTCACCAAGTCCTTCGGCGCCTCCGGCGAGCAGAGCCGGGCGGTGGCCTCCGGCCTGAAGGCCGACATCGTCGGCTTCTCCCTGGAGCCGGACATGACCCGGCTGGTGGAGAAGGGCCTCGTCGACGCGAGCTGGAACAGCGGGCCGGAGAAGGGGATGATCACCAAGTCCGTGGTCGTCCTCGCGACCCGCAAGGGCAACCCCGAGAACGTCAAGACCTGGGACGACCTCGTCAGGCCCGGCGTCCAGGTCATCACCCCGAACCCGTTCACCTCGGGCGGGGCGCAGTGGAACATCATGGCGGGCTACGGCGCCAAGGCGAACAAGGGCGCCGACAAGGCGGCCGGCACCGCCTTCCTGCACGCGCTCTTCAAGAACGTCCCGGTGCAGGACTCCAGCGCCCGCAAGTCGCTCCAGACCTTCTCGGGCGGGAAGGGCGACGTCCTCCTCGCCTACGAGAACGAGGCCATCTTCGCCCAGCAGAACAACCAGCCGCTCGACTACACGGTGCCCGACTCCACGATCCTGATCGAGAACCCGGCCGCGGTGACCAAGAGCAGCAAGAATCCCAAGGAGGCCCAGGCCTTCCTGAAGTTCCTGCGCGGCAAGAAGGCGCAGGAGATCTTCGTCAAGAACGGGTACCGGCCCACGGCGGACGGAGTGCCCGACGCCGAGAGGTTCCCGAACCCGTCCGGGCTCTTCACGATCAACGACCTCGGCGGCTGGCCGAAGGTCAAGAAGGAGTTCTTCGACCCCAAGGGCGGCATCATGGCCGACGTCGAGAAGGGCATCGGCGTCTCGGTGGAGGGCTGATCCCTTGTCGACGATCGAGAAGACGAGAGGCGCGCCGCCGGCGCCCGCGCCCGGCCGTGGGATCGCGGCGCCCGCGTGGAGCGGCACGGCGCTCGGCGTGGGCACCGCGACCATCTTCCTGAGCGCGGTCGTCCTGATCCCGCTCGCCGCCGTCCTGTGGGAGGGGACCTCGCAGGGCCCCGCCGCGTTCTGGGACGCGATCACCACCCCGGACGCGTGGGCCTCGCTGAAGCTGACGGTCATCGCCTCGCTGGTGGTGGCACTGATCAACCTGGTCATGGGCACGCTGATCGCCTGGGTGCTCGTCCGCGACGACTTCCCCGGCAAGGGCCTGATCGACCTGCTGATCGACCTGCCCTTCGCGCTGCCGACCATCGTGGCGGGCCTGGTCCTGCTGACCCTGTACGGCAACGACAGCCCGCTCGGGATCTCGCTGGCCTACACCCGGGCCGGCGTGGTCGTCGCGCTGCTGTTCGTGACCCTGCCGTTCGTGGTCCGGACCGTCCAGCCGGTGCTCCTGGAGCTGGACCGGGAGATGGAGCAGGCCGCCGCCTCGCTCGGCGCCGGCCCGTGGACGATCTTCCGGCGGATCATCCTGCCGAACCTGGTGCCGGCGATGCTCGCCGGGACCGCGCTGGCCTTCACCCGCGCGGTCTCGGAATTCGGCTCGACCGTGCTGATCTCCGGGAACGTGCCGTTCAAGACGCAGGTGTCGGCCGTCCACATCTTCGGCCAGATCGAGAGCGACAACACCGCCGCCGCGGCGGCCACCTCGACCGCCCTGCTGGTGCTGTCGCTGGTGTTCCTGCTCGCGATCGACCTCGTCCGCCGCTGGGGGGCGCGCCATGGCTAGGTACGGGCTCCGGCTGATCGTCCTCGCCTACCTGGCGTTCCTGCTGGTCATCCCGGTCGGGCTGATCTTCTGGCGGACGTTCGGGGAGGGCTTCGGCGCCTTCGTCGACGCCCTCACCACCCACTCCGCCCTGCACGCGTTCAAGGTCACGCTGATCGTCGCGGGCTGGGCCGTCGTGCTCAACACGCTGTTCGGCGTGCTGGCCGCGCTGCTGCTCGTCCGGCACCGGTTCCCGGGCAGGCGGCTGTTCGACGCGCTGATCGACCTGCCGCTCGCGGTCTCCCCGGTCGTGGTCGGGCTGGCGCTGGTCCTGGTGTACGGCGCCTTCTCCCCGTTCGGCGGCTGGCTGGAGGGCAACGGCATCCAGATCATCTTCTCCACCCCGGGGATGGTGCTGGCGACGGTGTTCGTCTGCCTGCCGCTCGTGGTGCGGGCGATCGTCCCCGTCCTGGAGGAACTGGGGGACGAGCAGGAGCAGGCCGCGCGCACCCTCGGCGCGGGCGGCTGGCAGACGTTCCGCCGCATCACCCTGCCCGGGATCCGGGCCGCCCTCGGCTACGGGATCGTCCTGTCCCTGGCCCGCGCGCTCGGCGAGTTCGGCGCGGTCGCCGTGGTCTCCGGCCGGACCGTCGACGAGACCCAGACCCTGACCCTGTTCGTCGAGGAGCGCTTCGAGAACTTCGACGTGCACGCCTCGTACGCCGCCGCGCTCGCGCTGGCGGCGATCGCGGTCGCCAGCCTGCTGGCGACCAGGCTCCTGCGACCCAAGGACGGCATCTGATGGCGATCGAGATCCGTGATGTGAACAAGTCGTTCGGGGAGGCGCCCGTCCTGCGGGACGTCTCGGTCGACATCGCGTCCGGCTCGCTGACCGCGCTGCTCGGCCCGAGCGGCGGCGGCAAGTCGACCCTGCTCCGCGTCATCGCCGGGCTGGAGCGCCCCGACTCGGGGCAGGTGCTGATCTCCGGGACGGACGCGACGCGGACGCCGCCGCAGCGCCGCGGCGTCGGGTTCGTCTTCCAGCACTACGCCGCGTTCAAGCACCTGACGGTGTTCGAGAACGTCGCGTTCGGCCTGAAGATCCGCAAGCGGCCCAAGGACGAGATCCGCAGACGGGTCGGCGAGCTGCTGGAGCTCGTCCACCTCGACCAGTTCGCCAAGCGGTACCCGGCGCAGCTGTCGGGCGGGCAGCGGCAGCGCATGGCCCTCGCCCGCGCCCTCGCCGTCGACCCCGAGGTGCTGCTGCTGGACGAGCCGTTCGGCGCGCTGGACGCCCAGGTCCGCAAGGAGCTGCGGGCCTGGCTGCGGCGCCTGCACGACGAGGTGCACGTCACCACCGTCTTCGTCACCCACGACCAGGAGGAGGCGATCGAGGTCGCCGACTCGATCGTCGTGCTGGCCGACGGCGCCGTCCAGCAGGTCGGCACGCCCGGCGACATCTACGACAACCCGGCCACCCCGTTCGTGATGCGCTTCCTCGGGCCGGTGACCGAGATCGGCGGCCGGCTGCTGCGGCCGCACGACGTGGAGGTCTCGGCCGAGCCGGGGCCGGGCACCGTCCCGGCGGTCGTCACCCGCGTGGTGCGGCTCGGGTTCGAGGTGCGGGTCGAGTTCCAGGTCCGGGGGGCCGAGAGCGGGGACCCGGCCTGGGCGCAGATGACCCGGGAGTCCGCCGCCCGGCTCGGTGCCGAGGCGGGCGGCGAGATTCATGTGCGGGCCGCCGGCCAGGCCGCCACCGTCCCCGCGTCCTGATGTACGTCACCGCCCGCACCACCTACGCGATGCGCGCCCTCGTCGCCATGGCCCACGCCCGGCCGGCCACGATCAGCGCGCCCGCGCTGGCGGAGGCCGAGAAGATGCCGTTCAACTTCCTGCAGACCATCCTCGGGGAGCTGCGGCGGGCCCGGCTGGTGGTCAGCCAGCGCGGCAACGACGGCGGCTACCGGCTCGCGCGGCCGGCGATCCAGATCACGGTCGGCGAGGTCGTCCGCGCCATGGACACCACCTTCGCGCCGTTCGGGGAGGAGGCCGAGCGGCCGGCCCCGCCGGAGGCCGCCGCGCATCTGGAGGAGCTCTGGCACGCCGCGGACACCGCCCTGCGCTGGGTCCTCGACGAGACCACCCTGGAGGACCTCACCCACGGCCGCCTGCCCGCCCACGTGCGGGCGCTGGCGGACCTGTCGCGCGACACCGGGAGACCGGCCGGCCACATCACGATCAACGTGAACTGAGGCTCACTCCTCGTCGATGTGGGCGAGCTTGTCCGGGTTGGTGACGGCGTAGACGCCGCGGACGCGCTCGCCGTCCGGGTCCAGGTCGAGGACCATGACGGCGAACGGCGCGTCCTCGTCGAACAGCACCGCCGAGGGGTCGCCGTTGACGGTCCGGTAGCGGATCGCCAGGTCCTTCGGCCGACGGGCCGTGGTCCCGGCGATGACACGGGCCACCCTGTCGCTGCCGTGGACGGGACGCAGGGCCGCCCTGGCCCGGGACTTCCCGCCGCCGTCCGTCCAGAGCGTCACGTCCGGCGCGAGGATCTCCATCAGCGCCTCCAGGTCGCCGCCGAGGGCGGCCTGGAGGAAGCGCTCCGTCGCCTGCCGCTGCACCTTCGGGTCCGCCTGGTAGCGGGGCCGCCGGGCGTGGACGTGCTCCCGGGCGCGGTGCGCGAGCTGCCGGACCGCGGCCGGGCTGCGGTCCAGGATCGCCGCGGTCTCGGTGTGCGCGTAGCCGAACACCTCGTGCAGCACGAACACCGCCCGCTCCAGCGGCGTGAGCGACTCCATGACGACCAGCAGCGCCAGCGAGACCGCCTCCGTGCGCTCGGCGGCGTCGCCCGCATCGGCGTGCTCGACCAGCGGCTCGGGCAGCCACGGCCCCACGTACGTCTCGCGGCGCCGGCTGATCGCCGCCTGCCGGGACAGGGCGGTGTTCACCGCGATCCGCACCAGGTAGGCGCGCGGGTTCTCGATCTCCCCGGCGTCCTTGTTCCGCGCCGCCCACGCCAGCCACGCGTCCTGCAGGACGTCCTCGGTGTCGGCGACGCTCCCCAGCATGTTGTAGACGACCGAGAACAGCAGCTCCCGGTGATCGGCGAACACCCTGGTCGCGGTGTCCTCGGCGGTGCCTTCGGGCATGGCCCGACCTCCTTTGCGCTCGCCCCCTCTGAGCGCCCCCGGCCCTCCGAGTGTGACATCGCCGCCTGAAATGTGATGTGGGCCTCATCGCCGGCCCGCCGCGTCACACTCGCGCGCCCCGATCCGCTCATTGGTCGCGACACAGCACCGGCACGAAGGAACGGGAATGAGCGACCAAGAGCGCGACCGCGTCGACGTGACGTTCATGTACGCCGTCCACGACGCGTTCCAGCGCGACCTCCACCACACCGCCGAGGACACCCACCTGTGGCCCGTCCTGCGCGCCAAGGCCGCGGACCCGGCCGTCCTGCACCAGATGGAGGCCGAGCACGACCGGCTCGTCCCGCCGCCCCTCCGGTTCCTCTACCGCGCGGTGTGGCGCCCCCGCTACCTGCGCACCCCCCGCTGGCAGGCGCCGGCGCGGGCCCACTGAACGGAGACCTCTCCCATGACGGACTCGCAACCGTCCTTCCTCGCCACCGGGCGCGGCAAGCTGACCCTCACGCTGCTGTGCGCCATCGCGTTCCTGGACTTCATCGACGCCTCGATCGTCAACGTGGCGCTGCCCGCGATACGCACCGACCTGGACTTCTCCGTCCAGGACCTGCAGTGGGTGCCGTCCGGATACCTGCTCACCTACGGCGGGTTCATGCTGCTCGGCGGCCGTCTCGCCGACCTGCTCGGCCGCCGCCGCGTCGTGGTGACCGGCACCCTCCTGGTCATGCTCGCCTCGATGGTCGGCGGCCTCGCCACCACGTCCGGAATGCTGATCGGCGCGCGGCTCGCCCAGGGGATCGGGGCGGCGATGATGCTGCCGGGCACCCTGTCCATCCTCACCACCATGTTCAAGGAGGGCGGTGACCGCAACAAGGCGCTCGGCGTCTGGGGCGGGGTCGGCGCGGCCGCCTCCGCCGCGGGCGTGCTGCTCGGCGGGCTCCTCACCGACGGGCCCGGCTGGCGCTGGGTGATGCTGGTGAACGCGCCCGTCTGCGTCCTGGTGATCGCCGGGCTGTTCCTGCTGGTCGAGGGCGACCGGCGCAGCGCCCGCCTGGCGAACTTCGACGTCCTCGGCACCGTGCTGGTCACCGGCGGGATGCTGCTGCTCGTCTTCACCCTGGTCAAGGCGCCGGAGGTCGGCTGGGACGCGGCCCGCACGATCGGCGGCCTGGCCGGCGCCGCCGTCGTCCTGCTGGCGTTCGCGCTCAACGAGCAGCGCAACCGCAATCCGCTGCTGCCGCTGTCGATCTTCCGGATCCGGGGCCTCGCGGCGGCGGACGTCACCCAGCTCGTCGCGCTCGCCGGGTTCCTGTCGATGTTCTTCTTCCTCAGCCTCTACATGGTGAACGTCCTCGGCTACTCGCCGCTGGAGACCGGCTCCGCCTACCTCCCGCTCTGCCTCGGCGTCGGCATCGCCGCGGGCGGATCGTCCCAGCTCATCCCGCGCATCGGCACCCGGCCGCTGATGATCGCCGGGCTGCTCATCGCCGCGGCCGGCCTCTACTGGCTGTCGCGCATCCCCGTCGACGGCCACTACCTCACCGACCTGCTGCCCGGCCTGATGGTCACCTCCTTCGGGCTCGGCTTCACGTTCGTGGCCGTCACCACCGCGGCCAACGCCAACGTCCCGCCGGACAAGGCCGGCCTCGCCGCGGCGCTCCTCAACGCCTCGCAGCAGATCGGCGGCGCGCTCGGCCTGGCGATCTTCTCCGCGCTCGCCACCGCCCGCACCGACGACCTGCTCGCCGGCCGGACGCCGGTGCCCGAGGCGCTCACCGCGGGCTTCTCCCGGGCCCTGCTGGCCGGCGCCTGCTTCCTGGTCGGCGCCGCGGTCGTCGCCCTGTGGGCCGCCGACAGCAGGGGAGAGGCGTCCGCCGCGGAGGCGGTGGCGGAGACCGACCCCGTCCCGGTCAGGTAGACGACACCCGCGCGGCGTCCGGGGCACGGATCAGGAACGTCCCCAGCAGGACGATCAGCCCGGACGCCGCCAGCACGAACTGGCCCGGGGCCATGCCGAGCGGGGACGCGCCGGCCTGCCGCAGGAGGTCGGCCGCGCCCCCCGCCAGCAGCGCCGCCAGCGCCAGCCCGAACCGCAGCACGGCGTGGAACGCCGTGAGCGCCAGGTTCCGCTCCACCCCGCCGAGCGCCTCCTGGAAGAACGTGATCCCGCCGACCAGCGCGCTCGTCGCCGCGGCACCGAACACCACCGCCCCGACGAACGACCACACCGGCGACCCGAGGCCCCCCATCAGCGCGATCACGATGCCCTGCGCCGCCGTCCCCGCCCGGACCTGCGTCAAGAGGTTCCCCGCCTTGCGGTGGATCAGCAGCAGGCCGGCGATGGCGCCCACCCCGAACAGCACCACCAGGGCACCGAAACCGACCGCCCCCGCACCCAGGACGTTCCGCACGAACACCACGCCCAGCGAGAACAGCGCGCCCAGCCCCAGCGCCACGACCGCGACGCCCGGCAGCACCCCCCGCACCACCGGAAGCCGCAGCGCCGCGAGGAACCCGGCGTGCGGCGCCTCCCGCGCGGTCTCCCGCCGCTCGCCGGGCCCCGGCCCGAGATCAGGGATGGACCGGATGGCGACGTACGACACCAGATAGGTGGCCGCGTTCAGCCAGAACACCAGCACGTACCGCCAGCTGCCCTCCCAGCCGGCGGTGTTCGACATCCACAGCAGCAGCCCGAACGCCCCCGCGCCCACCGGGATCATCCCGTACGACGTCGCCATCGTGATGCCGTTGGCGATCTCCAGCGTGGCGGTGTCGTGCTTCTCCTCGTCGTCCTCGATGAGGAACGGCACGGCCGCGTCCCGGGCCGGCAGGAACACCAGGCCCACCACCTCGATCAGGAACGCCCAGAAGTACACCCACACCAGCCACGGCACGACCGGCAGCGCCAGCGCCATGAACGTCCTGATCATGTCCGACCACAGCATCACGCTGCGCCGCCGCCACCGCGTCACCACCCGCGCCGCGACCGGCGCCCCCAGCGCCGACGGGAGGAGCCTCAGAACCAGCACGCCGCCGACCGCCGTCGTGGAGCCGCTCAGCTCCAGGACGAAGTACATCAGCGCCAGCGTGCCCATCCAGTCCCCGAACGAGGAGACCGTCTGCCCGAAGATGAGCCGCCGGAAGTCGCGCTTGTTCAGCTGCTCCTTGAGTCCCATGCGGGCTCCATCCCCGGGGTGTCGTGCGGCGCGGCGAGGGCGGAGCCGTTCAGCAGGCCGGCGAGCCGGGCCGCGGCGGCGTCCCAGCTCCAGCGCTCGCACGTCCACCGCCGCCCGGCGGCGCCCATCGCGGCGGCGCGGTGGGGTGACGCGAGCAGCCGGTGCAGGGTGAGCGCCAGCTCGTCCGGACCGGACGCGTCGAGCAGCACGCCCGTCCGGCCGTCGACCAGCGACTCGGGACTGCCGCCGGACCGCCCGACCACGACCGGCAGCCCCGCCGCCGACGCCTCCAGCACCGACAGGCCGAGCCCCTCGGTCTGCAGCCCCCGCCGGTCATCACGGCACGGCAGGGCGAACACGTCGGCGGCCGCGTAGTAGCGGGGCAGGTCGACGGCGGACACGGGCCCGGTCAGCGTGACCGTCCCGGGCGCCTCCTGGTCCGCCAGCTCGGCGAGCCTCCGCCGCATCGGACCGCCCCCGACGATCACCAGCCGGGCGTCCGGCCGCCTGCGCACCACCTCGGCCCACGCCCGGATCAGCATGTCGTGCCCCTTGCGCCGGACGAGCCGCGCGACGCTCAGCACCACCGGCCCCGTCCCGAGCCCGTGCCTCCGGCGCACCGACGACCCGTCCATGTCGGGCCGGAACCGCAGCGTGTCCACCGCCCCGGCGAGCCGCACCAGCCGCACCCTGTCGCCGACGGCGTCCGCCAGCTCCGGCAGCGTCGTCGCGCTGAGATGCGTCAGCACGTCGAACGACCGCGCCACCGCCCGCAGCGCCGCCCGCGTCGGCGGCGCCCGCAGCCACCCCAGCTCCTGCCCGTGCGCCGACCCGACCAGCCGCCGCACCCCCGCCGCCCGCACCATCGGCCCGTACAGCCCGAACGGCGCCACCGCCGTGATCCACCCGGCCTCCAGCCGATGCCGGACGACGAGCCCCCGCAGCCCCCGGAACAGCAGGTATCCGTGCCGCCGGACCACGGGAAACCCCAGCCCCGCGTCGAACTCCGCGGCCCCCGGCCACGCGGGCGCCACGACGACCAGCCGGTCGGCGGGCAGCCGCCGCACCAGCTCCCACGTGAACGTCTGCACCCCTCCGGGCTCCGGCGGAAAGTGCCCGCTCACGACCAACGTCCGCGGGATCTCCATGCCGACACGATTTCCCAGCAGAACGCGTCCCAACCAACCCCTTGCCCGCCCAGAGAACCCCCGGCAAACGGCATTTACCCGCCCCTGACCAGCAGTTTCAGAAAAGGCCGGTCCCTTTGACGCCGAAGTTGCCGGACGACCACCGCCCACTGGCAGACCACGCCCCGCCCTGGCAGTGCCCCGCCGTTCACTCCACCATCGACGAAACGTGCAATCGGCGAGCAAACACGCTTTCATGGACGGCGGCCCCCCAGCCGCCGGACACGTCCGGCTCGCGCCAGGAGACGGGCCACGTGCCGGGCTCATCTGCGAAAGGCCGAAGCGTGGGCGTGGAGCATCCCACCGGAACCGACACCAAGCTCGTGAAGCCGGACCACCCCAAGCCCCCGGCACCCCCACCCGACAACCCAGGCTCTCCTGGCCAACCGTCCCGCACAGAGAGCCGATCCCGCTCCCAAGAACCCGCCTCGGCTCAGCCCGACCGCGACCAGAAGACGGACGCCAGTGAGCCCGAGGCCAAAGACAAGCCGCAGACAGCCGGGAACAGCCCAGCCGAACAGGACGAACCCACCGACAGCTCCACGTCCGCGAAGCCCCAGCACACGCTGCCGCCCGACAACCCGGGCTCCCCGTCCCAGCCGTCCCGCCTGGAAAGCCTCGCCCGAGCCCGCGAACCCGTCCACCAGAACGAGCCACAACACACCGAGCCCGAGGACAACGGCACCCCACCAACCGAAGAGCGCAAGCCGCACTCCGAGGCCAAGCCAACGGCGGAGGACGGCAGGAGCGCCGCCGGCGAGAAACCGGAAGCCGCCGACGAGTCCGTATCGCCAGGGCAGAAGTACACCTTGCCGTCTGACAACCCGGGCTCCCCGTCCCAGCCGTCCCGCCTGGAAAGCCTCGCCCGAGCCCGCGAACCCGTCCAGCAAGAGAACGACAACTCTAAACCGGAGGATGCGGACGGGGCTGAGCCCACTGGGACGGAGCCGCAGGACGCCCCGAAGCCCGCCGACACCATCCCGGACGACCTGGACAGAAGGATCTCGGGCGACGGTCCGCCCGACGACAACTGGAGCGCGGCCGACGTCGACGAGGACGAACTCGAACGCGGCATCGCCGACCGCCTGAAGCAGGTTGCCGTCAAGCTGGACCTACGTCGTGAGCCGAAAGAACTGGCAGGCACGGTCGACCACCCGGACTTCCAGGACCCCAAGGAGGATCCCAAGAACATCCCCGACCGGTATGGCACTCCGCTCGATCGCCCTGATGGGAGTCGAACGCCTCTCTTCGATGGACGACCAAAGCGTGAACAGGTAGAACAGGGAGCGCTCGGCGACTGTGGCGTCATTGCCACTCTGGGCGCGGTCGCTGGACATCATCCCGAGGCCATCCGTGACTGTGTACGAGAAACCGATGACGGGAACTACCAGGTTCGCCTGCACGAGGCGAAGTATTCGACGTCGAAACAACGTTACGAACCTACCGGACGGCCCATCACGCTAACGGTCACCCCAGATCTGCCGATCGATGATGAGTATCCAGGCGTGCCTGCATTCGCCGATGACCCCTCGTCTGGCGCAGCCTGGTTGTCGGTACTAGAGAAGGCGATTGCCGGGATGGATCAGACTTGGCCTGCCAGGCGTCGTCGCCTCGCGACCGAGCTCTGGAACGTGCGAGGAAATACCGGGGACGCACCGACTGGTTATGTAAGGCTGAATCAGGGGAGCAACCCGGCGGAACGGGCCGAACTGCTCACGCAACTCACTGGCCGTCCGGCCAAGACGGTCCAGTTTCCCGCCGACTACGATAACCAAGGGCGCACTGCGGATCAGAGGCTCCACGACGAGATCGTCGATCAGCTCTCCCAGAACAAGCCTGTGATAGTCGGTACCCGGACACCACTCAAGGGTGAGCCGCCGCTTCCGGGGAAGCTTATTAAGGGGCACGCCTACGAGGTCATCAAAGTAGACGATCAGGGTAGGCTCCACCTACGCAATCCCTGGAACGACCGCCATCCCGAACCGATGAATATTCGAGAGTTCAGAGCCGGAATCCGGCCCCGTTACAGCACATTGGAGTGACATTGGGAAGAGAGATCGGCCTGCAGCAGGGCACTCAGGCTCGTCTTGATGCGGGGATGAAGATAGGACTGGTCGACGTCATCGAGGGGGAGGGTGATGGTCTGCCTTCCGTTATTCTGTTTGTAAAGGACGATGGCGAGCGTGACGTGACCCTCTGCCCCGGGGACACGTTTTCGATCGGTGACCAGACTTGGGCGCTCGAGAGGGTGAACTTCGGTGGGACGAGGCCGGGCGCCGTATTCAGCCGGCTCGAGTAGTGGTCGCTGATTTCGTCGCCGGGGCGGCATTGCGCGGAGCCTCCGAGGTCATTGCCCAGTTCGCCGAACTCGCGCCCTGCGCGAGGCGATGCGGACCGCGCAGCGTTCCTGATCCTGGGCGGCACTCTCGCGAAGACCGACCGGCGGTCGGGCGCAGACGCTGCACAGCTCGGGCGAGCACCATTGGCATGGGGTGAACGTTCAGTTCCTGACCGAGGGCTGATCTGGGGCCGCTCAGCTGCACTGCCCGGCTCAACGCGTGATCTGACCGCCGCCCGCGTGCACGGCATCATCGACGCGTTCACCAGCCGTGCGATCGCCTGCTATGCCGACAAGGCCTTTGCTCCGGAGCCGGCGGCGAGATCGCTTCTACAAGCGCAGGTAGCACCGCAAGCTTGGCAAACGCAGAAGCTGTGCAACCTGCCCGGACTGCGGTGCGTCAGGTCGGTGAGGTCGTGTCAGGTCTCCTGAGGCCGGGAAGCGGGGAGGTTTATCGCTCGGGCCATTCTTCGGCCAGGAGCGCGTATGAGAGACCGTCGAGCCAGCCCTTGGTGCGGTGGAGGGACTCTCTCACCGTGTGCTGTTCGCGGCGCATCCCAACCCGCTCCATCAGCCGCCACGAAGCCTCGTTGTCGTAGAAGCACTCCGCGTGCAGGCGGCGCAGACCGAGACGACGGAAGGACACCTCGATGAGGGCGCCTACCGCTTCCGTGGCGTAGCCCTTGCCGCCGTAAGAGGGGTCCAACGTCCAGCCGAGCTCTCCTTGGACGCCTTTCGCCTGGTCGGCGACCTCCTCCTGGGCCCAGGCGTCGTGGACGTGCAGCGTCAGGTCGCCGATCACCCGGCCGTCCAGTTCGATGACGAGCAGGTCTGCGAGCCGCTCCCCGCGGAGAAAGCGCTCACGGTAGTCGTCGTACGTCGTAGTGGCGGCCGTGACCCATTCGTGGACCTCCGGCAGTTGCCGGAAGGTCCAGGTCGCGTCCAGGTCGCCCGGGGTAGCCCGCCGCAACAGCAGTCGGTCGGTGGCGACCGGCCAGTCCAGCGTGTCAAGAGGGTGGCGCATGGGCTCCATGCTTACAGGTAGGTGTGGTGACACACAAAACGGATAACTGCCATGTCCCCGACAGCGACGCGGGCGATCGCCCTACGCGACTTGCCTCAGCCGATCGTGGTGGTGGGCGGGGTGTGGGTGCAGCTGTGCCCGCCACAGGCCGCTGAGGGACGGGCTTCGAGGCGGCCTGGAACCGAGTGCCATCTCTGAGGGACTAACAGGGCGAGTGGTCCTGGTGGGGCACAGGCGGGGTTTCGGCAGATGCCCAGGTCACGAGGGTAGGGAAAAAGTCGTTGACGGGTCGGGGCCCTGTGCCCTTTCATGTATATAGACGTTGAGAAGAGAGCGGGAAGGGACGAAACAAGGTGATCAAGTTGACCGCCGAACCGACGCTGTGGAACCGCGCGTTCCAACGGCGTGGCGGTTGCGTCATCTCCGGAGTCGCTTCTGGATAGGGACATTCACGGTTCCTTCAGAGGCCGCCCCGGGGAGACGTTCCCGGGGCGGTCTCTTTCATGTGGGTGAGCCAACGGTTAGGCGGCCGGTCTCCAAAACCGGCGGGATGCAGGTTCGAATCCTGTCACCCATGCGACCCCCGCTTACGAGCGGCGGACTCGTCCGTATTGACAACTCCACAGTGGAGAACGCAAAGCTGGGAACACTTCCGTTCCCAGTCCGATGTCGGCCGTACCTCGGGGTGCGGCTGACGTCGGCAGACCTTGCGCCTCTCGCTTTGCGAGAGGTGCCATGGGCCGGTAGTGATAATGGCATCACGCCTGTTTTGCACACAGGAATTCCGGGTTCGAATCCCGGTTGGTCCACGTCAGGGGATCGCGTTGGGTCGGTGGGCCCGGGCTCCGCGCAGCGAGACCCCGCAACGGGATGAAGGGGATGTGGTGCCCCGCCTGCCTTGGGAGCAGGAGACACGCGGTTCGAGTCCGTGCGTCCCGACGGAGCGGCCACGAAGTCACTGGCCGGCTGGCACGGTCCTTTAGCTCATGTAGTAGAGCACCGGAGTGAAGACCCGGAGGACGGGGTGCGAACCCCTGGGGGACCACGATGCCGCGGACACCGCGTGATGCTCACGCGGAGATAGTTCGATCGGATAGAGCGTCGGCATGAAACCCGCGCGGGAGTGGCGAAATAGCGAGACGCACCGGGCCCAAACCCCGGCGAGCAGCAGCTCATGCAGGTTCGACTCCTGTCTCCCGTACTCGGCGACCACGGGCAGCCTGGCTGGTATCCCAGGAGCCAGACCAGGCTCCCCACCTTCCTTCGACCGGGCCGACGCCCTCATTCATCGCGATGCCGGATCGTCTAATCGGTAGGACACCCGCCTCTGGAGCGGGCAGTTGCAGGTTCGAATCCTGCTCCGGCAGCTCAGCACCATGCCGCCGCGCACGGCTTGCGGCCCCGCCTTCGTACGGCGGGCGGCCCGGTCCGACACCGGGCGGCGGCTCGCGGCGACATGACGTCCCGGCCGGAGGCTCAACGGTCCGGGAAGCCGCGACGGTGTCGGCAGCGTGACTTTGGATCACGTGCTCGCAGGTTCGACTCCTGCTCCCGGAGCGCATCAGGCCCTCGAAGTCCCCGAGGTGGGGACACAGAGGTGCCTGGGTCAGGTCCAGGAGGTTCAGGGTTCGAATCCCTGGGACGGTACGCAGCACCATGTCAGGGAAAGCGTCCGGTCGGTCGAGGAGCGCCGTTGGAAGCGGCGTACGCGGTGACACGCCGCGGCGGGGTTCGAATCCCCGGCTTTCCGCCCTGGAGGAGCAAGCCGATCGGTGACGGCGCTCGTCTCGAAAACGAGTGAGCGGTGAAGGCCGCCTTATGGGTTCGACTCCCCTCTCCTCCGCGTTCTCGCCGCTCGCGCCTGTTGGGACGGGCACCGGTCTCTTACGCCGGGGTGAAGGGGTTCGAATCCTCTGGGCGGCACGGCCCGTTGGTCTAGCCAGGTAAGGACGTCCGGTTCTCAGCCGGAAGGACGTCGGTTCGAATCCGACACGGGCTACATGGACTGACCAGCAAGACGGCATGCGTTGCTTGCCGATGGCCCCGTCGACCATGGGTTAGGTTGCGAGGTTTTCACCCTCGCGGAGCGGGTTCGAGTCCCGCCGGGGCTACCTGCCGCGCCCGTCGAGAGACGGGACGCGCGGTGCGGAGTGGACTGGAGGTGGTTCCAGCCGGGCCTCATAAGCCCTGCGACGCGGGTTCGACTCCCGCCTCCGCTACTGAAATCGCCGACCTGGCGAGTCATCGCCGATCCGGTGTCGCCCAGTCCGGCAGGGCAGCGGGCTGTTAACCCGTCAAGCGCAGGTTCGAATCCTGCCACCGGAGCCCGCAAACCCTCTTAGCTCAGGGGACAGAGCGCCCGGCTCCGGACCGGGAGGCCGTAGGTTCGATTCCTGCAGGGGGTACGTGGCGTCGATCGTGATGTCGGCCTGAGTCCGGAAACGTTCTCCACTGTGGAGTCTGCACGTGCAGGCCGAGTCGTCTTGCGGTGGCACGATGCCCTCCGCTGATCCTGCTTGTGTGGATTGGGAGGTCGAGATGACAGCAGCAGTGGTGCCTTCGCGGAGTGGTCATCTGCCGGTCAATGGCTTGAGCCTCTACTACGAGGTGTATGGCGACCTCGGGGATGCGGGAAGTGCTCCGTTGCTGCTCATTCCGGGCTCGTTCATGGCCACTGACCCGATGAGGTCGTGGGTGTCTGCCTTCGTGGGCGAGCGTGTTGTGATCGTCTTCGATCAGCAAGGGCACGGGCGCACTCCGGATACGTCCCGCAGGATGTCCTACGAGCAGTTCGGTGACGATGCCGCGGCGCTGCTCCGCGCGTTGAACGTGGAGCGCGCGGACGTGATGGGCTACTCGCAAGGCGGCGGGGTCGCGCTACAGCTCGCACTTCGTCACCCGTCGCTCGTCAACAAGCTGGTCTCGCTGTCCGCCACCTACCGTCAGGACGGCTGGTACCCGTCGGTGATGGAGGCCATCGCGGATCTCGATGCCACGGCGTTCGCCGGTACGCCCGTCGAGGAGGCGTTCATGCGGCACACGCCGGACCGCGCGGCGTTCGACGCCTATGTGGAGAAGATGAAGGTCCTGGGCATCGAAGACCAGAACATCAGCGACGCGGAGATGCGTTCGATATCCGCGAAGGCGCTGGTCGTCGTCGGTGACGCGGATGCCGTGAAGCTGGAGCACGCTCTGGCGATGTTCGAGCTGCTCGGCGGCGGTGATGAGGAGGCCGCAGCGTCGGGGACGTTGCGGGATGCTCCGGCCGCGCGACTGGTGATCCTGCCGGCGACATCGCACATCGGGGTCTTCGGGCAGTCGGCGGTCCTGGCGCCGATGGTGACCGCGTTCCTCGACGACGTGATTCCGCCGACCCCGTCCCTCTTCTGAGGTCGGGTGCGGTGAGTCGCTCACGCGATGACCCCGTCATGGATACGGTGCGTCCGTGAGTGGCGGTGACCAGCCGAATCTGGATGGCTGGGCGCTTGATCTCCTCTACGGGATCGACCTGAGGGCGGGGCCCGGAGGGCCTTACCTGCACGACGACGAGCAGGTGCAGGGGTGGAGCGAAGAGCTGAGGCGGCGCCGCGTCGGGTGACGCACCGCGACTGTCCTGTCCTTGCCCGCCGGTTGCCGCCAGGTTGTCCGGCTATGGCAGAGCGGGTGCATGAGATCGATGACGACGAGGGTCGACGGCTCTGCGGATGATCCGCCGGGTTCTTGGACCACGTCATCGTCATCGAGACGGCATGGTCGCGTGCCTTGACGCTGCGCACTCTGCGGTGTCCACGCGGAACGCACGCTGATCAGCGAAACGTGCAATTTCCAAGCTTTCACGCTTTTATGATCGGCGATGTGGCCGGACGCCCGCCCGCGCTTCACCGGGCACTGCCGGTTCGTGAGAACGAGGCGAGGCTGGCCGTCGCCGGGGATCAACTGCGGAAGGGGCGAAGCGTAGGCATGGACCGTCCCAACGGGACCGACGCCAAGGTTGAGAATGCCGACCAGCCCGAACCGCCTGGCAAGCCGCCCGCGCCTCCGCCTGATAAACCCGGGTCGCCCGGTCAGCCGTCCCGCCTGGAGAGCCTCGCTCGTGCCCGCCAACCCGTCCAGGAAGAGGACGGGACGCAAAAGACCGAGGACAATGACAGCAGCGCCGGGCCCGCTGGTGAACGTCGCTACAAACCGGCACAGGCCGGGAGTGGCGAGATGAAGACGGACGGTTCAGGTGAGCCAGAGCCCGCGTCCGAGGGTGAGAAGCAAGACGCCGTCAAGACGCTGAGGAACGACGGTGAGCGCGGCGCCGGAAAGAAATCCGATGCGGGCGGCGAGGACGCATCAGATGAGCAGCCGTCCACGTCACGGGCCGACACCTCTGGCTCTCCCAGCAAGGAGTCGCGGTCGGAGAGCCTTGCCCGAGCCCGGGAGCCCGTCGGGCGAGAAGGCGGGCCGCAGGAGCCTGATGAGGTCATGGCGCCTGCTGAGGGCGGCGGCATCGCCGCCAACACTCCGGACGACTTTGACAGAAGGATCCCGGGCGATGGACCTGCCGACGACGACGGGCGCATGGCCGAGTCCGACGAAGTCGCTCTCGAACGCGGTATATCGGATCGGCTGAAGCAGATCGCCGCCAAGTTGGAATTGAGTGATAAACACAAAGAGTTGGCAGGTACGGTCGACCGGCCAGACTTTCAGGATCCCAAGGGGGATCCACTTCTGACTCCCGATCGTTACGGCGCGCCGCTGGAGCGTGCCGATGGTACTCGTACACCGCTCTTCAAGGGAGAGCCCACGCGTGAACAGACGCAGCAGGGGACGCTCGGTGACTGCGGCATCATTTCCACATTGGGGGCCGTCGCCGGACACAGTCCCGAGGCGATCCGCGACTGCGTTCGGGAAACCGACGACGGCAACTATGAGGTGAGTTTGCACGAGGCGGAGTACTCGCCTTCGAAGCAGTGCTATGTGCCGACCGGACGCCCGATCACTTTGACGGTCACCCCCGAACTCCCGATCAAAGATCAAGAACCCGATACGCCTTCTTTCGCCAGGACGACTTCGGCAGGTGTGGCTTGGGTGCCGGTGCTGGAGAAGGCGATCGCGGGGGCGGACCAGACCTGGAGCGCCCGGCGCCAGGCACGGGCGACCGAACTCTGGAACGTCCAGGGTCATCCCGGGGATGCGCCGACAGGCTATGTGCGACTGAATCAGGGCACTAACCCTGGCGAGCGCGCCGAACTGCTCACGCAACTCACTGGACGTCCCGCCAAGACGGTACGATTCCCTAGCGGATACGACAACCAAGGCCGTAGTGCGGACCGTCGACTCCGGGACGAGATCGCGGGGCAACTCTCCCGGAACAAGCCGATACTGGTCGGAACTCGAGAGCTGCTTGAAGGTGAATCAGCGCTTCCCGCAAAGCTCGTTGCTAACCATGCCTACGAGGTGACCAGGATCGACGATCAGGGGCGGCTGCACCTGCGCAATCCTTGGAACGAGAGGCATCCCGAGCCCTTGTCTCTCCAGGAATTCAAGACTGCAATACGACCTCGCTACACCACACTGGAGTAACTATGGCGCTAGAAGAGATTGGTGTACAGCAGGGAACCCTGGCTGAACTTGACTCGGACATGAAGATAGGCTTGGTTTATGCCCGCGAAGCACGTGACGACGTACCTCCAGAGATCGTCCTTTTCATCAAGGACGACGGCGAACGTGACGTGACCCTGCACCCGGGGGATACGTTCCCCATCGGCGAACAGACATGGCGGTTCGACCGTGTCGTGAAAGCCGGAGGGAACAGGCTGGGAGCCGTGTTCGCGCGGATCGAATAGGGCATCCAGTGCATTGAGCCTCTTGTGTCACGCCCCGGTCCTCTGTCGCCCTGATAGCGTGCGGTCGCGCGCCGCCGACGTTGTGGCCAGGGGAGTGAGTCTCTGGGCGAGGAGTTCCGGGGACGGGGCTTCGATCAGGCTGTCCGGACGGCCGGGGACATAGGCCCACCATGACCGGGTGTAGAGCCCGTACCAGACTTGCAAGCCGGGGATCCAGCACTTCAGGCCAGCAGCGGGGTTCATCGGGTCAGTACCCCGCCGTTCGGCTGGACGGCCAGCGCCGCGCGCAGCTCGTCCTCGGAATCCGCGATGACGGTCGGGGGCAGTGTCGACCTCGGGTCACGCCGGACGGCGCCCCAATACGCACCTTCGCGGGACACCCACACCATCCACGCGGGGAAGTCCTGTTCGATCCCGGCCGTTCTCGCGTTCTTCATCGGGTGACCTGCCCCTTCGCGGCCGAGCGGTTTCGGCCTTCGTCTCCAGTTCATGAGACAGGCTGCTGTCAGTTGATTACTGTCGGCTACGAAGCTGCTTTAACCGGACATCCACCCCCGACGTCCCCTGTCAACCGAGTGCCGGAGGCCCCCGCCATGGCCAGCGACCAGCGTGATCCCGACGCCCTGCGCGTCCATTTCGGCGAGGAGCTACGGCGGATGCGCATGCGCGCGAAGCTGTCCCAGAGCCAACTCGCCAGTGCCCTTGGCTGCACGCCGCAGTGGATCTGCCAACTGGAGAAGGCGGACAAGACCGTCTCCGAGCAGACGGCCCTTGACCTGGACACACACTTCAAGACGGACGGTTGGGAGCACGAGGAGGGCCACTTCCTCCGCATCTACACCACGATCCGCCGCGCCGGCCGCCACCGTGCCTTGCTGCCTGGTTTTGATGCCTACCTACACCACGAGAGCAGGGCCATCGGTATCCGATGCTTTGCCGCACAGGTCGTTCCCGGCCTGCTCCAGACGGAGAGCTACGCCAGAGGACTCATGATGCCGGGAGAGTCGGCGGAAACCCTGGAGACTCGTGTCACTGGACGGATGGAGCGGCAAGCCATCCTCACGCGCCAAAACCCGCCGATGACGATATTTGTGCTGGATGAATCGGTACTGCATCGTCCAGTTGGGGGCTCCAAAGCCATGGCGGAGCAACTCGATCACCTCATCGGGCTTGAGCAGTCCCTTCACGTGGACTTGCGCGTGTTGCCATACGGCAGGGTCTCGCCAGCCGGGCTGGAGGGAAGTTTCATACTCCTCAGCTTCGTCCAAGACGTTGACCTCATGTACATCGAGGCCGCTGGTGTGAGCCAACTGATCGAGGGCAGGAGCACGACTTTCAAGGCCGGGGTACGGTTCTCGTTGGTGATGGGGGAATCCCTCTCCTGCACCGAAACCTTCGAACTTCTGAACCGCGTTCGTGAGGAGTACTCGTGAAGCACCTGGAGCCTATGGTCCCGCAATGGCGTAAGAGCAGCTACAGCGGCGGTTCAGGCGGCGAGTGCGTGGAGATGGCGATGATGCAGCAGTGCATCCTCATCCGGGACTCCAAGGATCCGGACGGTCCGGTCATCTGTCTTGAGCTTGCGGCGGCTCGTGGCTTGGTGAGGCGCGTGCGTCAGGCGTCCCAGAGGTAGCCCTCTGGCGGACGGGTTCTCGCGGCGCGGGGTTACTTGATGATGACGTTGTCTTTGGGGGCGTCCTTGTCTTCGGTCCAGCCGTCGTGGCCGGCCTTGGACTGCCAGTGCTTGCCCGCGTGGCGGACTTCGGTGAGGCCGTAGGTCTGGGCGTGGGTGACGGCCCAGGTGGCGACCGCCCAGCCCACGCGGGGGTTCGTCACCTTGACGGCGTTCCAGGAGTCCGGACGGGACGGGGCGTTCGCGGTGAGGGGGCCCGGGCCGCCTACGCGCAGGCGGCTGCCGAAGGCGCGGCGCATCTCGCGGAGGGCCTCCGGGCGGCGGGACGCGGTCTTCTCGTCCGGCGGGTACCAGCAGCGGGCCGTGGCGGGCTCGCGGCCGGTGAAGGCCGTCGCCAGGAGCTTGCCGTCCGGTTCGTGCTGCGCGTAGGCGTCGCCGTCGGCGCTGCGCTGGACGAGCTGGGCCGCGTCGTGCAGGTCGCGGTCGAGGTAGCCCTTCACCTTGACGAGCGCGTCGAAGAACTTGCTGGTCGACTGGACGGGGTCGCGGAGCTTGTCGGGGGTGCCCCAGCCCTGGGACGGGCGCTGCTGGAACATGCCCACCGAGTCGCGGTCGCCGCCCGGCAGGTTGTGGATGTGCGACTCCTGGATCGCGGTCGCGTAGGCGATCACGGCGGCCCGCTCGGGGAGCCGCTTGCGGAACGCGACGGCGGCGATCGTCGCGGCGTTCGCGCCCTGTTCGAGGTCGAGCGGCATCTTGCCCAGGCTCGTCTGGACCTCGCAGCCCGAGCCGTGCAGGTACGGGCGCGCGCGGTCGAACGCGATGTAGGTGCCGACGCCCAGGACCAGCAGGACGGTGACGACCGCGCCCACCGCCCACCACCGGCCGCGGTGGCTCCCGCCACCGTCCGTCCCCTCCTCGGGACGCGGCCTCTTCCTCGCCCAAACAGCCACGCGAAGACGGTACCGGGAGATCGGCCCCACTAAGCTCAGGTGGCATGACCGAAACGTTCACCAGCCCGATCTCCGGCGACATCGACGAGCTGTGGGAGCGGCGCGCCGACCTGACGCCGGACGACGCCGGGGCGCGCGCGGCCATCGTGGCCGCCGTCGACCAGATCGACTCCGGCGAGGCCCGCGTCGCCCGCATCGACCCCGCGACCGACGAGGTGCTCGTCGACGAGCGGGCCAAGCGGGCGATCCTGCTGAGCTTCAAGGTGCTCGGCATGGCGCGCTCTCAGGTGGGCGACTTCCGGTACCACGACCGCATCCCGCTGAAGACGCGGCTGGACGGCGTCCGCGTCGTGCCCGGCGCCATCGCCCGCTGGGGGGCCTACCTGGCGCCCGGCGTGGTGCTGATGCCGTCGTTCACCAACATCGGCGCCTACGTCGATTCCGGGACGATGGTCGACACGTGGGCGACCGTCGGGTCCTGCGCGCAGGTCGGCAAGAACGTGCACCTGTCCGGCGGTGTCGGCATCGGCGGGGTGCTGGAGCCCCCGAACGCCAAGCCGGTGGTCATCGAGGACGAGGCGATGATCGGCAGCCGCTCGATGATCGTCGAGGGGGCGCGGGTCGGGCGCGGCGCGGTCGTCGGGTCCGGGACGAACCTGTCGGCGTCCATGCCGGTCATCGACGTGGAGACGGGCGAGGAGATCAGCCGCGGCCGCATCCCCGACTGGTGCGTCGCCGTCGGCGGCACCCGCTACAAGGAGTTCAAGGGCGGCACGTTCGGGCTGCCCGCGGTGCTGATCCTCAAGCGCCTGGAGGAGGGGCAGCGCCACGACAAGGCGTCCCTGAACGACATCCTGCGCGACCACGGCATCAACACATGACCTCGGTGACCTTGAGGGGCCGGTCGGTGAGGACGGCCGCCGCGGCGGCGTAGCCGGGGCCCGGGGTGAGGTCGGTGAGGCGGACGGGGGAGACCGCCGCCTCGCCGTCCCACGCGACGACCGCGGCGGGCTCGTCGGGCGCCGAGACGTGGATGGACGTCATCGGGGCGGCCAGGCCGTGGCCCGTCGCCTTCAGCAGGGCCTCCTTGCGGCTCCAGTAGGTGTGGAAGCCGCGCCTGCGGTCGTCCATCGCGGTGAGGGCGTCGCGTTCGGCGGCGGTCAGGACCATCTCGGCGAGCCGGTCGATGTCGCGGTCGCTCTCGCGTTCCACGTCCACGCCGACCTCGGCGCCCTCGGCGAGGACGAGGACGACGCGGTCGCCGGAGTGGGACAGGGAGAAGTCGAGGTCGCTGCCCGGCAGGCGGGGCTTGCCGTGCGTGCCGCCGCAGTGCGGGCAGCCGGTGGTGAAGCGGATGCTCTCCGGGGCCAGGCCCGCCGCCCCGGCGAGGACGGTGCGGGCCAGATGGCGGCCGGTGACGAAGCGGGCCTTGTCCTCGGCGCGCAGGAAGCGGTCGTAGCGGACGCGTTCCCCCTCGTCCAGGAGGGCGCGCATCTCGGGCTCGTCGACGGGACGCGCCCAGTGGACGGCGCATTCCAGCACAGGCATCTCCACGATCGTGATGATAGGACTTGAGCATGGGGCTCGATCTCTTCTCGGACGTGGCGGACCTGACGGCGGCGATCGTCGACATCGAGTCGGTGAGCGGTGCCGAAGGGCCCCTCGCCGACGCGGTCGAGGAGGCGCTGCGGGCGCTTCCGCACCTCAGCGTCGAGCGCGACCGCCACAACGTCGTCGCGCGCACCGATCTCGGACGCGCCGAGCGGGTCGTGCTGGCCGGGCACCTCGACACCGTCCCGCTGAACGGCAACCTTCCGTCCCGGGTGGACGGCGACCGGCTCTACGGCTGCGGCACCACGGACATGAAGAGCGGCGTCGCGGTCGCGCTGCGGCTCGCGGCCACGGTCACCGAGCCGACGCGGGACGTCACGTTCGTCTTCTACGAGTGCGAGGAGGTCGGGGCCGAGCTCAACGGGCTCCGCACGCTCGCGGCGGAGCGTCCCGAGCTGCTCGCGGGCGACTTCGCCGTGCTGATGGAGCCGACGGGCGCGCTGATCGAGGGCGGCTGCCAGGGCACGATGCGGGTCGAGGTCACCGCGAAGGGGGAGCGGGCGCACAGCGCGCGGGCGTGGATGGGCTCCAACGCCATCCACACCGCCGGGCGGGTCCTGGACGTGCTCCGCGCCTACGAGCCGACGCGTCCGGTTGTGGACGGCCTCGAATACCACGAGGGCCTGAACGCCGTGCGCATCTCGGGCGGCGTCGCCGGGAACGTCATCCCGGACGAGTGCGTCGTCGAGGTGAACTACCGGTTCGCTCCCGACAAGTCGCCGGACGACGCGGAGGCGTACCTTCGGGAGATCTTCGCCGGTTTCGAGGTGACCGTCACCGACAGCTCGCCCGGGGCCAGGCCGGGGCTGACGCACCCGGCCGCGGCGGCGTTCGTCGCAGCCAGCGGGGCCGAGGTCCGCGCGAAGCTCGGCTGGACGGACGTGGCCCGCTTCTCCGAGCTCGGCGTCCCGGCCGTCAACTACGGCCCCGGCGAACCCACCCTCGCCCACACCAAGGACGAGTACGTCGAGATCCCTCTCATCGGCGAGTGCGAGCAACGTATGCGCACGTGGCTGGAGGGTCCCACTACCGTGGGCTCATGACTCTGAATCCTGATTCCCCCTCGCGGCGGCAGGGGCCGGCCATGCTGCGGGGACGGGCCGTTCCGGCGACGACGACCGACCAGCGTCTTCTCGACAGCCGCGGCCCGGCCGACTGGGTGCACGCCGACCCGTGGCGGGTGCTGCGGATCCAGGCGGAGTTCGTCGAGGGCTTCGGGCTCCTCGCCGAGCTGCCGAAGGCCGTCAGCGTGTTCGGCAGCGCCCGCACCAAGCCCGACTCGCCGGAGTACGGGCTCGCCGTCGACATCGGCGCCCGCCTGCACGACGCCGGCTACGCCGTCATCACCGGCGGCGGTCCCGGGATCATGGAGGCGGCGAACAAGGGCTGCGACGAGAACGGCGGGCTGTCGGTCGGCCTCGGCATCGAGCTGCCGTTCGAGCAGAAGCTCAACGACCACCTCGACATCGGGCTGGAGTTCCGCTACTTCTTCGTCCGCAAGACGATGTTCGTGAAGTACTCGCAGGCGTTCGTGGTCCTGCCGGGCGGCTTCGGGACGCTGGACGAGCTGTTCGAGGCGATCACCCTCGTCCAGACCGGGAAGATCACCCGCTTCCCGATCGTGCTGGTCGGCACCGAGTTCTGGGGCGGGCTGCTCGACTGGGTGAAGACGTCCATGCTGAGCAGCGGCAAGATCTCGCCGCGGGACATCGACCTGATCCACCTCACCGACGACCCGGAGGAGGTCGTCCAGATCATCCGCGAGGGCCACACCCGGGCCGAGCAGGAGATCATCGAGGCCCGCGCCCAGGCGGAGGCCGCGGAGTCCGCCGGCGAGTGAGGGTCACGGGGGCCCGGCGTAGCGGGGGTTGGTGGCGTGCCACTCGAAGCCGCCGCCCATCCACGCCCGCAGCCCCCGCAGGAAACGCTGGAGTTCGGGGGAGGCCACCGGCGCGAGGTCGCGGTGGCCGGCCTCGAAGTCGCGCACGAGGTCGTTGTGGAGGGCCACGGTGATCTCGGTCGCCTCCTCGACGGTGCAGTCCCGGTCGGCGGCGATCAGCAGGACGACGTTGCAGACCGGGTTCTCGTCGGCGGCGTCCTTGGCCACCGAGTGCAGGTCGTTGACGAGGACGCTCGCGGTCCCCGCCTGGAAGGCGGCGCGGCGGACGCGCGGGTCGTAGTAGAGGTGGGCGGGCACCTCGTAGCCGCCGACGACGTCGATGAGCGTCATCGAGGTGTAGAAGCTGTCGTGCTGGCGTGCCGCCAGGTACTCCCAGGCGGGCGGGTGGTCTCCGGTCTCGCGCCAGGCGGCGTAGGCCGTCCAGCTCACGAACATCGCGAAGGTCGAGTAGCAGACCCGCTGCACCTGCGTCGGCGTGGCGTGGCGCTCAAGATGGTCGACGGCCGACCCGAGCAAGCGCAGGACGAGGTCGTCCTGGAGTGCCTCGCGCAGCGGCGGGGTGAACTCGCCCAGGGGCGGGACGGGGTCCATGGCCGACATCGCCAGGGTCAGCCGCTGCGGCAGCCGGGCGGGCACGGCGCCGAGGGCGGTGTCGTCGGCGTAGTAGTCGTCGGCCGCCCACCACGCGGCGTTGAGCTGCGCGGCGACGAGGAGCGTGTCGGGATCGTCGGTGCCGGGGTGGGCGAGCGTCACCAGCCGCCCGAACGCCGCCTTCCCCAGCGCGTCGAGCTCGTGGTCCTCGAATCCGCGGTCGCGCGCCCACGAGACCAGGCGGGCGTCGACCTCGCCGGCGAGGGTGTCGTCGGTGCGCTCGGGGACGGGGCAGTAGAGCGGCGAGTGCGTCCCGTCCCCCCACGACCGTTCGACGTAGCCGGGTCCGGGTGCGGGGGCCGCCCCCGAGAGGAGGTCTCCGTAGGAGACCTCCCGGCTGGGACGCGCCGCGGCGATCAACGCCGGCAGGACCGCCGCGACGGTCCCGAGACCGCCGGGCCCCGCGGGCAGGACGCCCTCGGACGGTGCGGACGGCCGCCGGAGGCCGCCGCACCCGTGGTGTGTCGCTTCCATGCCTTGCTCCTGCCTGGACGGGGCCCGGGACGGGGTCAGATGCGGTCGGCGGCGATGAGCAGGTACTGGAAGCTGCCGTCGCGGTAGGCCTCCAGGAAGGCGTCCTCGATGCCGGTCGCGACCGACGACTTCCGGCGCAGCTCCCAGTACGGGATCGTGTCGGCGGTCAGGTCGACGACGGCGGTGGGCACGAGCCGGTTCGCGGCCATGGCGCGGAAGTAGGCGCTGCGCGGGTGGATGTCGCAGACGTAGTGGGCGTTGATCGTGGAGACCGCCTTGGACGGCAGCCCGTACACGTCGTTGGAGCAGCCGGTGATGGTGACGTACCGGCCTCCGCGGGCGAGGAGCCGGGAGTGCGCCGCGAAGAGGTCGTCCAGGACGGTGTACATCGTCGACTCGTTGTTCCAGATCGCCTGGAACGCGCCCGCCTCGAAACCGGTGTCGAGCATGTTCTTGAAGTGGAACCGGACCCGGTCGGAGATGCCGTGCCGCTCGGCCTCGGCGTTGGCGAAGTCCACCTGGGTCTGGGAGATGGAGACGCCGTCGACCCGGCAGCCGAAGGCGGCGTTGGCCATGATGCCGGTGCCGCCGCGGCCCGACCCGGCGTCCAGCAGGCGGTGGTCGGGCGCGATGTCGCCGAGGTGGGACAGCAGCAGCCGCGCCTGGGCGTTCTCCAGCCGGTGCAGCTCGGCGATCACCGCCTTCTCGCGGTCGGGCTCGGCCGTCTCCAGCACGGACCAGTCCACCTCGCCGACGCCGTAGTGGTGGTGGTAGATCCCGGACACATCGCCCAGCCGGAGGTTGACCGGGTTGCGCTCGGAGTTCCAGTAGTCGGCGACGTCGCTCTGGTAGACGCTGGCGATGGCCGTCATATGTGATCTCCCTAGTCCGCTGTCCTGCGCTGAGTTACGGCACGAAAGCTAACGGTGACGTTCCGTGCGCGGAAGGGGACCGGTCAGCACAGAAACCAGTCACGGCGTCCCGCGAATGTGCCGTCCCGGATAGCCGTCCGCCCGCGCGCCGGCCCGAGCGCCGGCCCGGCTCAGCCGGCGCGGTGCCGCTCCGCCGCCTCGTGCAGCGCCTCCAGTGCCCGCGCGATCGGCGGCTGGCGGTCGCTGCCCCGCCGGACGATCGCGATGATGCGCCGCGACGGGACGGCCTCACCTCGCAGCGGCACCCGGACGACCGCGTCCTCCGGCGGCAGCGGGGCGAGCCGGGGCACCAGGCCGACGCCGAAGCCGGCGGCGACCAGCGCCGAGACGGCGAACCACTCGTTGGCCTCGTGGGCGATGCGGGGCGTGTAGCCGGCGGCGCCGCAGGCGGCGAGCATGAGCCGGTGCTGGTCGATCCGGGCCGGCGAGCCGATCCAGGGCTCGGCGGCGGCGTCGGCGAGCCGGGCCGTCCCGCCGGCGGCGAGCGGATGCCCCCGCGCGACGAGGAGGTCCTGCGGCTCGTCGAGCACCGGCCACTGCGCGAACCGGGCGTCGTCCGGCGCGGGGGTGTGCCCGCCGGGGATGACCACGGCGACGTCGAAGTGCCGGGCGAGGAGCAGGTGGGCGGCATCCTCGCTCTCCCGCTCGCTCATATGGACGGCGACGCCGGGGTGCCGCTCGTGGAGCCGGGCGGCGGCCGGGGCCACCAGCGCGGCGAGGGCGCTGGAGACGCTGCAGAACCGCACCTGGCCGGACGTCCCGGCGCGGTGCCCGGCGAGGTCGGCGCGGGCGCGCTCCCACTGCGCGGACAGGGCGTCGGCGTGCCGCAGCACCGTGTGCGCCGCGGCGGTGAGCCGCACCCGCCGCCCCTGCGCCTCCAGCAGCTCGACGCCGAGGTCGCGGGCGAGCTGGCGGAGCTGCTGCGACACCGTGGAGGGAGTCAGGTGCAGCGCCTCGGCGGTCGCGGTCACCGTGCCGCGCTCCCGCAGGACCCGCAGCGTCTGCAGGCGGTGGTCGATCATGCGGCCATTCAACACGATGGTGTGCGAATTCTTTCGATGGACGCGAATGGTCGCCGCCTCGCAGGGTGGCCGTATGACGACCGGGAAGGACATGGGCCGGAGCGTTCCCGCTCCGCTGCTGATCCTCGGCAGCGTGGTCTCGATCCAGGCGGGCCAGGCCTGCGGCAAGGCGATGTTCGGGCTCGCCGGCGCGCCGGGAGTGGTCGTGCTGCGGCTGGCGTTCGCGGCGCTCGTCCTGCTGGCCCGCCGCCCCGCGCCGCCGCGCCGGGACTCGCTCGGCCTGCTCGCCGCGCTGGGCACGGCCATCGCCGGGATGCAGCTGATCTACCCGGCGATCGAACGGCTCCCGGTCGGGGTGGCCTCCACGCTGCAGTTCCTCGGCCCGCTGACGCTCGCGATGGTGAGGGCCCGGCGCCCGGCCGACCTGCTGTGGGCCGCGCTCGCGGGGACCGGGGTGTTCCTGCTCTACGGGCCGTCGGGCTCGCCGGTCTCGCTCGCGGGAGCGGCGTTCGCGCTGGCCTCCGGCGCCTGCATGGCCGCCTACCTCGTCCTGAACAAGCGCGCCGGCGTGCTGGACGGCGCCCCGCTCACATGGGCCGTGGCGTTCGCGGCGGTCCTCGTCCTGCCCCTCGCGCCGTCGGCCGCCGGCGCGCTCCTGCGGCCGGAGGTGCTGCTCGCCGGGCTCGGCGTCGCGCTGCTCTCGGCCGTCGTCCCGTGGTCGCTGGACATGGCGGGGCTGCGCCGGCTGCCCGCCCACGTGGTCGCCGTGATGGTCAGCCTGGAGCCCGCCGCCGGGGCCCTGGCCGGGCTCGTCCTGCTGGGCGAGCACCTGTCGTGGGCGTCCTGGCTCGCCGTCGGGTGCGTGTCCGCGGCGTCGGCGGGCACCGTCCTGTCGAACCGGCCCCGTCGGACCGGGCGGGGCGAACAGGTGGGGTGGCGCCGAAGCCTTGCGACAAGGCGGCCAAAACGTGACCTCACCTGCGCCTGTTCCCCTGAGCGGGGGAACCGTTCACCCAGGAGGTGGACATGGACGCGAAAGTGAAGGCGTGCGCGCTGGCGGCGGCGGGGACGCTGGCACTCGCCGGATGCAGCGGGAACGGCGAGGAGGGCGGCTCGGCGTCCGCGCGGACGACGGCGCCCGTCTCGGGGGCGGCGGCCGACCTGCAGCAGCAGTACGAGAAGGTCGTGGACGCCGTCCTGCCGTCGGTGGTGAAGATCCAGACCGACCAGGGGGAGGGCTCGGGCGTCGTCTTCGACGACCAGGGGAACATCGTCACGAACGCGCACGTGGTCGCCGGCGCGAGGAAGATCGAGGTGACCTCGTCCGGTGGCGGGTCTCCGCTGGCGGCCACGCCGGTGGGCGCGTTCGCGGCCGACGACCTGGCCGTCGTCAAGGTGGACGGCGGATCGCTGAGGCCGGCGTCGTGGGGCGAGTCGAGCAAGGCGGAGGTCGGCCAGATCGTCCTCGCGATGGGCAACCCGCTCGGGCTGGCCGGCAGCGTGACCAACGGGATCGTCTCCGCGCTGCACCGGACGGTGTCCACGAAGGGGGAGGGCGCCTTCCAGGGGTCGACGATCGCCGACGCCATCCAGACGAGCGCGGCGATCAACCCCGGCAACAGCGGCGGCGCCCTGGTGACGCTGGAGGGGCAGGTCATCGGCGTCCCGACCGCGGCGGCGTCCGACCCGCAGATCGGCGCCGCGGCGGCGGGGATCGGCTTCGCGACGCCGAGCGACACGGTGAAGCGGATCGTCCCGCAGCTCATCCGGACGGGGAAGGTCTCCAACTCGGGCCGGGCCGCGCTCAGCGTGGTGGTGCGCACGATCGTCGATCCGCAGAGCGGGCAGCGGTCGGCGGTCGCCGTGGCCGAGGTCCAGCGGGGCGGCGGCGCCGCGGCGGCGGGCATCCAGGCCGGGGACCTGATCCTGTCGGTGAACGGCACGGCGACGCCCGACCAGACCGCGCTGTCGTCCGTCCTCGCGAACCTCAAGCCCGGCGACACGGCGCGGGTCGAGGTCCAGAAGGCGGACGGCTCGAAGAAGGAGGTCCAGGTCAAGCTCGGCGAGCTGCCCGGCGGCTGACCCCGTTTCCCCCGGCCCCTTGACGGGAGCCTGTACGCGCGTACAGTGTACAAGCGTACAGGTTACTGGACGTCGGTATAGGGGTGAAGCATTGGCGCCGAGCGAGCGGGCCGAGGATCTGACCGGACGCGCCCGCATCCGGGACGCGGCCCTGGTGGAGTTCGCCGAACACGGGGTGAAGGGCGCGACGATCCGCGGGATCGCGAAGGCCGCCGGGGTGTCGCCCGCCCTCGTCCAGCACCACTACGGGACCAAGGAGGCACTCCGCGAGGCTTGCGACGCCCACGTAATCGAGGTCATCCGCGAGACCAAGAGCGAGGCGCTCCACGGCGGCATGGCCAACCCGAGCTTCCTGTCGATCGCCATGCGGACGGCCCTGCCCGTCCAGCGCTACGTGGCCCGCGCCCTGACCGACGGGTCGCCGGCGGCCGCGGCGCTGTTCGACGACGCGGTGGAGTACAGCGAGGAGATCCTCGAACGCGGGGCCCCCGGGATCTCCAAGCCGGGGACGGACGACCTGCACGGCTACGCGACCGTCATGACCGGCATGAGCCTCGGCCTGATCGTCCTGCACGAGCACATGTCCAGGGCGTTCGGCGCCGACATCCTCACGCGCGACGGCTACCCCCGGATGGCGCTCGCGATGCTGGACGTCCTCACCGACAGCCTCATCTCGCCCGAGCTGGCGGAGCAGACGCGCGCCGCCCTGAAAACCCTGCCCGCCGCCGGCGGGCAGTTCCCCCACGAGGAGAACCGGTGACCACCGATACGCCCCCCGTCTCCGTCTCCGGCCTGGTCAAGAGCTTTGGCCGGACCCGGGCGCTCGACGGACTCGACTTGACCGTCCGGCCCGGCGAGGTGCACGGCTTCCTCGGCCCGAACGGCGCCGGGAAGTCGACCACCATCCGCATCCTGCTCGGCCTGCTGCGCGGCGACGCCGGCACCGTCCGGCTGCTCGGCGGCGACCCCTGGCGGGACGCGACCGAGCTGCACCGCCGGCTCGCCTACGTCCCCGGCGACGTGACGCTGTGGCCGAACCTGTCCGGCGGCGAGGTGATCGACCTGCTCGGCCGGATGCGCGGCGGCGTCGACCCGCGCCGCAAGGCCGAGCTGCTCGACCGGTTCGAGCTGGACCCGCGCAAGAAGGGCCGCGCCTACTCCAAGGGCAACCGGCAGAAGGTCGGGCTGGTCGCCGCGCTGGCGTCCGAGGCCGAGCTGCTGCTCCTGGACGAGCCGACCTCCGGCCTGGACCCCCTCATGGAGGAGGTGTTCCAGGAGTGCGTCAGGGAGGAGCGGCGCGACGGCCGGACGATCCTGCTGTCCAGCCACATCCTGTCCGAGGTCGAGGCGCTCTGCGACCGGGTGACGATCATCCGCAAGGGCGTCGCGGTGGAGAGCGGGACGCTCGCCGAGCTGCGGCACCTGACCCGCACGTCCATCGAGGCCGAGCTGGCGTCCCCGCCGGACGGGCTGCCGCTCCCCGGCGCGCACGACGTCAGCATCGACGGCAACAAGATCCGGTTCGAGGTGGAGACGACCGCGCTGGACGCGGCACTGCGGCAGCTCACCGAGGCGGGCGTGCGGAGCCTGGTCAGCCGGCCGCCGACGCTGGAGGAGCTGTTCCTGCGCCACTACAAGGACGAGCTCCACGCGGAGGCCGTGCGATGACCGCGCTCACCGGGACCGGCGGCCTCGCCAGGCTGATCCTGCGGCGCGACCGGTTCGTCCTGCCGGCCTGGATCGTGGTGCTGACCCTGATCCCCGTCAACTTCGTCAAGGCCACCGACAGCCTCTACCCGACCGCCGCGGAGCGCCTCCAGTACGCGCACACCACCGGGACGAACCCGACGTTCCTCGCGCTGTACGGGCCGCTGTACAGCCCCGACCTCGGCGGCATCATCGCCCAGCGGTGCGGGTTCATCCCCGTGATCATCGGGCTGATCAGCGCGCTCACGGTCGTCCGGCACACCCGGGCCGAGGAGGAGGCGGGCCGCCGCGAGCTGCTCGGCGCCACCGTCACCGGCCGCGGCGCCGGCCTGGCCGCCGCGCTCCTGGTGACCATGGCGGCGAACCTCGTGCTCGCCGCCCTGCTCACCGCGGGCATGGCCGCGCAGGGCCTGCCCCTCGCGGGCTCGCTGGCGTTCGGCCTGCAGGTGGCCGCCGCGGGATGCGTGTTCGCCGCCGTCGCGGGCGTCACCGCCCAGCTCAGCGAGGGGGCCGGCGCCGCCCGCGGGACGGCCGTCGCCGCGCTCGGCGCCGCGTTCGCGGTCCGGATGGCCGCCGACGTCGGCGGCGCCGGCAACGGGCTGTCGTGGCTGGGCTGGCTCTCCCCGCTCGGCTGGGGCACCCGCGTCCGCGCCTACGGCGGGGAGCGCTGGTGGACGCTTGCGCTCGCGGCGGCCCTCGCCGCCGTGCTGGTCGCCGCGGCCGGCGTGCTGTCGGCCCGGCGGGACGTGGGCGCGGGCGTGCTGCCGCCGAAGCTCGGCCCCGCCGACGGACCCCGCCGGCTGTCCGGGCCGTTCGGCCTCGGCTGGCGGTTGCAGAGCCGTCCCCTGTACGGATGGCTCGCGGGGTTCGCCGCGCTCGGCGTCGTGTACGGCGCGGTCGCGGGCGGCGTCGGGGACCTGGTGAAGGACAACCCCGACCTGGAGGAGATCTTCACCCGCATCGGCGGGCAGGGCGGGATCATCGACGCCTACTTCGCCTCGATCATGAGCACGCTCGGCCTGATCGCCGCCGCCTACGCGGTCTCGGCCACGCTGCGGCTGCGCACGGAGGAGGCCGGGCAGCGCGCCGAACCGCTGCTCGCCACGCCCGCGGGACGGCTGCGGTGGGCGGCGAGCCACCTGGCGTTCGCGCTGCTCGGGCCGGTCGCGGCGCTCGGTGTCGCGGGCCTGGCCGCGGGGGTCGCGCACGGCCTGGACACCGGCGACCCCGGCCGGGAGGTGCCGCGCGTCCTCGGCGCCGCGCTCGCGCAGCTGCCCGCCGTCTGGCTGGTCGGCGCGATCGGGGTCGCGCTGTTCGGCCTCGCGCCCCGGTTCACCGGCGGGGCCTGGGCCGCGGTCGCGGTGTTCGCGGTCGTCACCCTCTTCGGCGCCGGGCTGAACCTGGACCAGTGGGCGCTCGACGCCTCGCCGTTCACCCACGTCCCGAAGCTGCCGGGCCGGTCGTTCGCGGCCGCGCCGATGATCTGGCTGACGGTGCTCGCGGCGGCCCTGGCGGCGCTCGGCCTGGCGGCCTTCCGCCGCCGCGATATCGCGTCGAGCTGACGGGGCCGAGCCGTTAGATTGGCCGGGTGACCTCTAGGAAATCCCTCGCCATCTGTGTGTTCTGCTCCTCCAGCGGCAAGATCGACCGCCGCTACGTCGATCTCGCCGCGGAGACCGGCGCCGAGCTGGCCCGGCGCGGCCACAGCCTGGTCAGCGGCGGCGGCCGGATCTCGTGCATGGGCGCCGTCGCGCGGGCCGCGCGGGCCGGCGGTGCCCGGACGGTCGGCGTCATCCCCGAGGGGCTGGTCAGCGTCGAGATCTCCGACGAGGACAGCGACGAGCTGATCGTCACCGCGGACATGCGCGCCCGCAAGGGCGAGATGGACCGGCGCAGCGACGCCTTCCTCATCCTCCCCGGCGGCATCGGGACGCTGGAGGAGCTGTTCGAGGTGTGGACCGCCCGCGTCCTCGCCATGCACACCAAGCCCGTCGTCATCCTCGACCCGACCGGCGTCTACGAGCCGCTCCGCGACCTGATGACCGGCCTCACCGACCAGGGCTTCGCCCGTCCCAAGATCTGGGACGCCGTCGGCTGGACCGACTCCGTCCCCGAGGCGTTCGACCTGCTGGAGCGCTCGCAGCCCCGCATCGACTTCTCCCCCGAGGACTACGCGGAGGCCGAGCTCTAGACCGCTCCGGGGCGCCGGTCAGTGCCCGCGCCCCGGCATGTTCTCGTACATGTCGGTGAGCTTCTGGCGGAAACCGCGCGCCGCGATGCCCCTCTTCTGCGGGTCCTTGAGGCCGGCCTTGAACGCCTTCTTGGCCTGGTCCTTCATGATGTGCGGCGGGATCGGGGCGATCTCGCCGTCGACGACGAACTCCAGCACGACCGGACGGTCACTGGCGAGGGCCTCGCGCCACGCCTCGGCGACCTTCCCCGGCTCGTCGCAGTAAATGCCCCTGAGCCCCGCCAGCTCGGCGAACTCGGCGTACGGGAAGTCGGGGATCGACTGCGAGCCCTCGTACTTGGGGTCGCCGCCCATCGCCCGCTGCTCCCAGGTCACCTGGTTGAGGTCCTGGTTGTTGAACACGGCGAAGACCAGCGGCGCTGAACCGGCCATCCGCTCGGCGTACCGCTTCACGGTGATCATCTCGTTCATGCCGTTCATCTGGAACGCGCCGTCGCCGACGAAGCAGATCACCGGCCGGTCCGGGAAGGCGAACCGGGCCGCGATCGCGTACGGGACGCCCGGACCCATCGTGGCGAGCGTCCCCGACAGCGACGCGCGCATCCCGTCGCGGAGCTTGATGTGCCGGGCCCACCAGTTGGTGGCCGACCCGGAGTCCGCGGTGAGGATCGCGCCGTCGGGCAGCAGGGGCGACAGCTCGTGCGCGACCGCCTGCGGATTGATCTTCCCCTCGAAGCTCTGCCCCGCCCGCTTCTCCATCACCGCGTCCCAGGCGCGGACGTTCTCCTCGATCTCCTCGCGCCAGGACCGGTCCTCCTTGCGCCGCAGCAGCGGGATCAGCTCGCGCAGCGTCTCCTTCGCGTCCCCGACGACGTGCGCGTCCATCGGGTAGCGGATGCCGATCATGCGGCCGTCGATGTCGATCTCCACGCCCCGGCAGGTGCCCTCGTCCGGCAGCCACTCGGCGTACGGGAAGCTCGTGCCGATCATGAACAGCGTGTCGCAGTTCATCATCATCTCGTCGCTGGCCCGGGAGCCGAGCAGGCCGATCGGGCCGGTGACGAACGGCAGGTCGTCGGGCAGGACCGCGCGGCCGAGCAGCGCCTTGGCCACCCCGGCGCCGAGCAGCTCGGCGGTCTCGATCACCTCCGCCTCGGCGTCCGCGGCGCCCTGGCCGACCAGCATGGCGACCTTGCCGCCCTCGTTGAGGATGTCCGCGGCCTTGCGCAGCTCGTCCCGGTCCGGCAGCACCCGGGGCCGGCTCCACCCCACGCTGGAGTAGACCGAGCCGTGCTCCTTCGGCGGCGACGGCACCGCGTCCGCCTCCTGGACGTCCTCCGGGACGACGATCGTCGCGACGCCGCGGGTGGTCAGCGCCGTCTTGAACGCCCGGTCGATGACGTGCCGCATCTGGCCGGGGTGCATGACGATCTGGCAGTACTCCGAGACGTCCGAGAAGAGGTTCTCGAGGTTGACCTCCTGCTGGTAGTGCGTGCCCTGGGCGAGGCGCTTCTGCTGACCGACGATCGCGACCACGGGCTGGTGGTCCAGCTTCGCGTCGTAGAGCCCGTTCAGCAGGTGGATCGCGCCCGGCCCGGACGTGGCGACGCAGACGCCCACCTCGCCGGTGAACTTGGCGTGCCCGCAGGCCATGAACGCGGCCATCTCCTCGTGCCGCGCCTGGATGAACTCCGGCCTTCCCTCCGCCCGGTCGAAGGCGCCGAGCATCCCGTTGATGCCGTCGCCGGGGTAGCCGTAGACCCGGTCCACGCCCCACTCGGACAGCCGCCCGAGCACGTAGTCCGCCACTTGCTGCGCCATCGCTCTCTCCTGTCCGTCGTCCTGCCGCCGCGCCGACCAGGTACTTGTGCCGCCCCGCCCACATCTGCGGGCTGCGCGCGTGCGCCTGCCCGTCGAACCTGCCGTGGCCCCGTAGTCGGCGTTCTCGTCGACCGGCTCCCAGAGGTTCTCGGGCCGGCCGTCACGGTCGCGCTTCTCGGTCTGCTGGGACGCGAACCCCGTCCGGGCCAGGTAGCGGCCGTGCAGCCCGGCCGCGACCCGGTCGGCGAGGATCGTCGCGAGCAGGGCGACGCCGGCGCCGCGGTCCGCGAACGCGCGCGCGGCGGCACGGCCGATCCCGCCCGTGGCACCCGTCACCACGACGACGGTGTCCTGACCGATCTTGCGCTTCATCTCATCCCCACGACGGCGACGCTGCATCCGGCACTAGGACCCCACTGCCCGTGGTGAAGTCCCCGTAACGCGGGCCACGCCCGGCTCTCGACTACCGTCGACGGTGTGCGGGCCCGTGAACTGCGGGTGCCCCGCCGTACGCACCGACAGAAGGAGCCGAATGAACGCCGACGTCCCCGCCTCGCGGGAACTGGCCGGAATCGCCGAGCTCGCCGCCCGCGCCACCGGCGACCGGCTGCGGACGGCGTTCCGCTCGCGCCCCCAGGTCGACCACAAGAGGGACTTCCACGACCCGGTCACCGAGCACGACCGCGCGGCGGAGGAGACCATCCGGGCCGTCCTCGACGAGCACACGCCCGGCAGCGTCGTCGTGGGGGAGGAAGGCGGTGTCCAGGGCGACGGCTCCGGCGGCGTCCGCTGGTACGTGGACCCCATCGACGGCACGGCCAACTTCGCCGTCGGCCTGCCGTTCTTCTGCGTGTCCATCGCGGCGGTCAGCGGTGGCGAGCTGGTGGCGGGCGTGGTGTACGACCCGGTGCGGGACGACATGTTCACCGCGTCCCTCGGCGGCGCCGCCTGCAACGGCGAGCCGATCGAGAGCCGCGGGGCCGCCCGTGACCGGACCGCCGTCGTCGCGACGTCGTACCCGAGCCCGCACGACCTGCGCGGCGGGCGCGAGGACGTGCTGCGGCGCTACGGCCGGATCGTGGACTCCTTCGCCACCGTGCGCCGCCCCGGCAGCGCCGCGCTGACCCTCGCGCACGTCGCCGCGGGCTGGGCGGACGTCGCCTACGACTCGTCCATCAACGCCTACGACATCGCCGCGGGCCTGCTGCTGGTCAGGCAGGCCGGCGGGACGTACGTGCCGATCGGCGGCGAGCCGGGCGGCGACGACTGGGACGCCCCGGGGTACCTGGCGTGCGTGGGCGGGTTCGACCTCGCCGGCTCCGTCCTCGCCGAGATCGCGGACCTGAAGGGTGCGGGCACCGGCTGACCGGAGCGCCATGCCCGGAAAGGCAACGGCACCCGCGCCGTGGCGCGCCCCGAGCTGACCTACGACCCGGCCGCCAACGGCGGCACCACCACCCTGGAGGTCGACGGCCGCGGCACCCGTCCCGCTCACCGCGCTCGGCCGGTTCGCCCACGAGGCCGTCGCCGCCGACCACGCCGGGCAGGTCTGGACCTACGATCCGCGCCGCGACGAGATCCAGCTCCAGCTCATCTTCGCGGCGGGCGGGCACCGCCAGTCGGACCCGGGCGCGACGTTCGCGATCACCGGGCCCTGGGACCGCCTGCGCGGCTGACCCGGCCGCCGGGGCTAGGCGAGGCCCCGGCGGGCGACCGCGGGCGGGCGGGTGCCCTGGATGGACGCGACCATGTCGAGCACCTGGCGCGTCCCGTCCGCCTGCGACTCCGGCACCCGGAACAGCGTCGCCCCGAGCCACGCGTACACGGACGCCGCGGCGAGCAGCCCGGGGTCGGGCTCCCGCGCGTCCGTCTCCAGCGTGACGAGGACGGCGCTCCCCGACGCGGCGAGCCGTTCGACACGGTCCGCCGGGGGCGCCGTGCCGGCGTCCGCGGCGCCTGCGGGAACCGGCGCGTCCGGTGGAAGGACCTTCCGCTCGTACAACCCCATGCCTCCAAGCGTGGCACGATCGGGGGCGGGGATTCGTCCTCCAGATGGGGTGCCGTCAGATCGGAGCGTGATCGTGGTCGTGGTTGTCGTCCTGGCCGGCCTGGCCGTGCTGGGCGCGGTCGTCGCCCTCGCCATGGGCAGGGGCGGCGAGCTGGCCGAGACCCATCCCGACTATCCGCCGCTCCGGGTGGACGCCGAGGGCCGGCCCGTCGTCGGGCCGAGGTCCTCACCGCTCCGGTTCCCCGCCACGTTCTGGGGCTACCAGATGCAGGTGACGGACGAGGCCGTCGGGCGCCTCAGCGAGGCCCTGAACGAGAGCGACGCCCGCGTCGCCGAACTGGAACGGCAGGTCCGCGACCTGCGGCGCCGCCTCGGCGAGGAGGAGGCGTCCCCTCCGATCGGGGCCCTGCACGGCATCGAGGACTCCGGCAACGGCGTGCCGCTCGGCAAGGAGCACGCGGAACCGGACGGCGCCGCGGAGGAGCACGCGTGAGCGCGGTCGCCGTCCACGCGGAGGCCGTCTCGGCGGCCCCGCCCGACCGGGTCTTCGCGGTCCTCACCGACTGGCCGAGCCACGCCGACTGGATGCCGTTCACCCGCGCCGAGGGCGGCGACCGGGTCGGCGACGAGCTGCGGGCGTGGACGGGCGTCGGCCCGGTCGGCTTCCTCGACACCATGGTCATCACCGACTGGCGGCCGGGGCGGCGCGTCGCCGTCCGGCACACCGGCCGGGTGGTGCGCGGCGAGGCCTTCTTCAAGGTCGTCCCCGAGGGGTCGGGCAGCCGGATCATCTGGGCGGAGCGCGTCGACCTGCCCCTCGGCCCCCTCGGCCGGGCGGGCTGGCTGATCGCCGGCCCGGTCGTGAAGGCGTTCATGGGCCTCGGGCTGCGGCGCCTCGCTGCTCTGTCACAGTCCGCCTTGTCGGAGGCATGAGGTAGAAACGGCGGGGTGAGCACCGCGATTCTCGGCGAGGACGGGCTGGCCCGCTGCCCGTGGGGGCTGTCGGCGCCCGACTACGTCGCCTACCACGACGACGAGTGGGGCCGCCCCGTCCGCGACGACCAGGGCCTGTACGAGCGGCTGTGCCTGGAGGCGTTCCAGTCCGGCCTGTCGTGGCTGACGATCCTGCGCAAGCGCGAGGGGTTCCGGGCCGCCTTCCGCGGCTTCGACCTGGAGACGGTCGCCGCGTTCGGCCCGGACGACGTCGCCCGGCTGATGACCGACGCGTCGATCGTCCGGAACCGCGCCAAGATCGACGCCGCGATCGCCAACGCCCGCGCGGCCCTCGACCTGCCCGGCGGCCTGGCCGCGACCGCGTGGCGGTACGCCGACCCCGACTCCCCGGTCTACACCGACATGGCCGACGTGCCCGCCTACACCGACGCCTCCAAGGCCCTCGCCAAGGAGCTGAAGAAGAACGGCTTCCGCTTCGTCGGCCCCACCACCGCCTACGCCCTCATGCAGGCCTGCGGCCTCGTCGACGACCACCTCAAGGACTGCCACCGCCACCACGCGTACCGGTGACTACTCGGCCCGGGTGGCGTCGAGCACGGGGACGGCGGCGGCCCGGCGGGACGGGAGGGCCGACGTCGCCAGGGTGACGGCGGCGGCGCCGCCCACGATCGCGGCGAACAGCCACCACGGCGCGTGCGGCGCGAGGAACGAGCTGCCCGTGGCCACGTGCATCAGCAGGACGGTGCCGAAGGCCGCGCCGATGCCGAGGAGGCTGCCGAGCAGGACCACCGTCGCCGCCTCCCAGCGGACGATCGAGCGGATCTGCGTCACCGTCGCGCCGACCGCTCCGAGCAGTCCGAACTCCCGGGCCCGCTCGCCGACGTTCATCGAGACCGTGGTCGCCATGCCGAACAGCGCGAGGACGAGCGACATGCCGATGAAGCCGTAGATGACGCGCATCCCCGACGTCATCGAGTCGGCCGCCTTCTGCACGTAGGCGGTCTTGCCGAGCACCTCCACGCCGGGAACGTCCGCGAACGCCCGGGAGAGGGCCTGCCCGGAGCCGCCGCGGACCAGCACGACCTGCGTGGACGCGGCCGGGTCGATGCGGTCCATCGTCGTCGTGGAGACGACGGCCTGGTCGGCGAACAGGTGGGACGGGTCGTGGTAGGCGGCGGCCACCCTCAGGGCGACCCTGCCCCGGGCGCCCCGGACGACGATCCGCTGCCCCTTCCTGATCCTCTGCGCCTCCATGGCGCTGGACGTGAGGGCGATCTCGCCGTCGCCGAGCCGCGGGAGCCGCCCCCCGAGCCTGAGGACGGACGGCAGCGCGTCCTGGTCGGCGCCCGTCACGGTGAGGAAGAACGGCTCCGGCTCCTCCTCGGGCGACGGCCGTCGCGGCGCGGGGGAGACGAGCCTGACCTCCGACGCCGTGAGGGCCGCGGCGGCCGACACTCCCGGCACGGCCGCCGCCCTGCCCGCCGCGTCCCGGGGGAGGGGAGCCGCGCCGTCCGAGGTGACGCCGGTCGCGGCGACCGCGTGCTCGGCCCGCATGACCCGCGGCCCGATCTCGGCGAACCGCGCGTCCACCGACAGCACGATCAGGGCGGTCGCGCCGACCAGTGCGACGCCCAGCATGAGCGAGGACGCCGCCGACGACACCCGGCGCGGGCTGCGGGTGATCGTGGCGCGGGCGAGCCGCCCGGCCTCGCCGCTGACGGCCGTCCCGACGCGCCCGACCAGGCCGCCGAGGGGGCCGACGAAGAACGGGGCGAGGACGGCGAGCGCGGACACCATCGTCATCGAGCCCAGCAGGATCATCACGCAGATGCCCACGGTGCGGTCGGGGCCGGGCGGCTCCTCGGCGCGGATCGCGAACACCAGGCCGAAGAACATCGAGGCGAGGGCGAACACCGTGAGCGCCCCGAGCAGCCGGGGCCGGCGGCGGCCGGACGTCTCGGCGCTCGCGGCGCGCAGCGCGTGCATGGGCGAGATCCGGGCGGCGCGCTTGGCGGCCCGCCGCGCGGCGAGCTGGGTGACGAGGATCCCCGCCGCGGCGGGGACGGCGAGCGCCGTCCAGCCGTACTGCACCTCGCCGGCGGAGATGTCGAAGCCGTCCTCGGCGAACAGGCGGGTGAGCAGGGCCGACACCGGGTAGCCGGCCAGCACGCCGCCGGCCGACGCGACGGCGCCGAGCACGAGGGCCTCCAGCCGGATCAGCCGCCTGATCTGGCGGGGCGTCGCGCCGATCGCGCCGAGCAGCGCGAGCCGCCGGGTCCGCTGCCGCACCAGGGTGCCGAACGTGTTCGCCACCACGAACAGGCCGACGAACACCGCGACGGACGCGAGCATGCCGATGGCGCCGCCGATCGAGACGCCCGCGTCCCGCAGGTCGGCCGACTGCGCGCCGCGGACGCTCGCCGCCGTGCGGACGGTGACGTCCGCGCCGAGGTCGCGGGCCAGGGTCTCGCGCAGCTTCGCGGGCGGCACGCCCGCCGCCTTCACCCACACGGCCTGCCACGTTCCCGCGGGGAGCCCGGCCGCCCGCCGGACGGTCTCGGGCGGCGCCAGCAGCAGGTCGCCGCTCGCCACGGTGCCGCGCCCCTGCACGGTGACGATCCCGACGACCCTCATGTCCCGGACCTGCCGGGGGAGCGTCACCTTCGCCGTGTCGCCGACATCGAGATCCCCCGCACGGGCGACGTGCCGGGTGACGGCGATCTCACCGCCGGCGGCGGGCGCGCGCCCCGACTCCAGGTGGTAGGGGTTGAGGCGGCCGTCGGGCGTCCATGGCCGCAGCGTCATGCCGGCCCCCGCGGGCGGCGTGATCGGCGTGCGGTCCGAGCCGTACGCGGTGACGGGCACCATCGCGTCGCCCGCCGCCGCGGCCACCCCCGGCCGTCCCGCGACGTCGCGCAGCGCGACCCGCCCGTCCGGCGCCGCGTACGGGTCGTCGGGGTCGGTCTCACCGCCCTGGACGAGCACGTCCGCGCGGGAGTACTCGCTGGCGTCGCTGCCCGAGACCGCGTCCTGCGCGCGGAGCGCGAACTGGAGCGAGCCCGAGATCAGCCCGATCGAGAACAGCGCCGCCAGCATCGTGGCGGCCAGCCGCATCCAGCCCTCGGCGAAGGAGCGGCGCGCGATGAGCCACATGGCGCTCAGCCCTCCATCCCGCGCATCACGGCGTGGACCTGGTCGCTCGTCGGGGAGAGCAGCTCGTGCACGATCATCCCGTCGGCGAGGAACAGCACCCGGTCGGCATGCGCGGCGGCGCCGGGGTCGTGCGTCACCATGATCACGGTCTGCCGGTAGGCGTCGACGGCGCGGCGCAGGAACCCCAGGACCTCGGCGCCCGATCGGGAGTCGAGGTTGCCGGTGGGCTCGTCGGCGAACAGCACTTCGGGCCGGGTGAGCAGAGCGCGCGCGACGGCGACCCGCTGCTGCTGGCCGCCCGACAGCTCGCTGGGGCGGTGCGACAGCCGCTCGCGCAGCCCGAGGGCGTCCACGACGGCGTCGAACCAGGCCCGGTCGGCGCGCCGGTTCCCGAGCCGGCCGGTCAGCCGGATGTTTTCCTCCGCCGTCAGCATCGGCAGCAGGTTGAACGACTGGAACACGAACCCCAGCCGGTCGCGGCGCAGCTTGGTCAGCCGGGTCCGCGACAGGCCGGTGATGTCCACGTCCCCGATCAGCACGGAGCCGGACGTGACGGTGTCGAGCCCGGCCATGCAGTGCAGGAACGTCGACTTCCCGGACCCGGACGGCCCCATGATCGCGGTGAACCGGCCCCGGGGAAAGGCGGCCGAGACGCCGCGCAGCGCGGTGACCGCGCCGTCGCCCGTCCCGTACGACTTCACCACGTCGCGCGCGACGGCGGCATGGTCGTGGACCTGCCCGGCAGGGGGTGTGGTGGCCGTCTGTGTCATGCCGTCCAGGAAACCGGCGCACACCCCCCGCCCGCAGTGACGCGGACTCCCCACTTGGTGCTGGGGAACGCCCTACCCTCCTGGCCGGGTCAGCGTCCCTCGAACTCCGGCTGCTGCTTCTTCAGGAACGCCTCCGTCGCGTTGTGGTGGTCGGCGGTCTTCTCGCACTCGTCCTGCAGCTCCGCCTCCCGTTCGAGGGCGGACGCCAGGTCGTGCGTCGCGGCGTGGTCGAGCGCGGCCTTGACCGCGCCGTAGGAGACCGTCGGGCCGGACGCGAGGCGCCGCGCCAGCTCGACCGACGCCGGGGCCAGCTCGTCCGCCGGGACGACCCGGGTCACCAGCCCCATCTCCAGGGCCTCCGCCGCCTTGACCGGCTCGCCGAGCAGCAGCAGCTCGGCGGCCTTGGCACGGCCGACCAGGCGCTGCAGCGTCCACGACATGCCGCTGTCGGGGGCCAGCCCGATGCCGGTGAACGCGGTCGCGAACCGGGCCTTGTCGGAGGCGACGATCAGGTCGCACGCGAACGCCAGCGACGCGCCCGCGCCCGCCGCGACGCCGTTCACCGCCGCCACCACCGGCTTGCGCATGCCCGTGAGCGCCAGCACGATCGGGTTGTAGTGCCTGCGCACCGTGTCGTCCAGACCCTTGCCCGCGGCGAGGTTGTCGGCGTGCTCCCGCAGGTCCTGCCCGGCGCAGAACGCCCGCCCGGCCCCGGTGAGGACCACCGCGCGCACGGCCGGGTCGGCGGCGCCGCGCACCACCGCCGCGCGCAGCGCCTCCTTCATCTCGACGGTCAGCGAGTTCATCCCGTCGGGACGGTTGAGCGTGATCGTCCCCACGCCGCCGGTCACGTCGTACAGCACGGTCTCAGACATCGTCGTCCTCTCGGTCGTGCGTAGATCTTCCCAGGCAACCTTCGGTGAACCCGTGCGGGGCGGGCAAGCCCCGTCCCGCCGCCGTACCGGCCCGGTCCCGGAGGGGGCGCCGGACCGGCGGCGACCGCGCCCGCGGCCCTCCCGGCTGCCGATCTGGAGGCTGATCGTTACCACTTCGCGCCCGGAAGACGAGATAATGGACCACTACTGATGACGCGGATGCGACACGCGGCCACGCGGCCTGAGGTGTGCGAGGCCGCGGCCCTACGCAGGAAGGGGATGCACGCATGGCGGCTATGAAGCCGCGGACGGGAGACGGTCCGCTCGAAGTGACCAAGGAGGGCCGCGGAATCGTCATGCGGGTCCCGCTCGAAGGCGGCGGCCGCCTCGTGGTCGAACTCTCCGCGGACGAGGCGAAGGAGCTCGGCGAGGCCCTCAAGGAGGTCGTGGGCTGACCGCCCCCGCCACTCCCGCTCACCGGTGACGGTCCCGGCGCAACGCCGGGGCCCTTGCCGTTCCGTAACCCGTCACCGACCAGGGGGGATCTGCCGCCATGCCCATCGAGACCCGCGTGCACGGTGCCGGCGGCACCGTGTCGCAGACGGCCCTCGACCTCGGGGCGGAGGTGGTGGCGGTGCCGGTCCGCTCCGGCCCGTCCCGGGGGGCGTGGGAGGTCGTCCCCCCACAAGGATCTGGCCCGGTGGCGCCGGCCGCAGAGGTGGCGGCGTCGCTGCCCTTCACGCTGGACGAGCTGCTGGAGCTGCACCGGGCGAAGGGCGAGCCCGGCGAGATCACCGCCGCGCAGGTCCGCATCGGCGACCGGCTGCGGGAACTGCTGCTGTACGGGGTGGGCGAGGCGGCCCCGGCCGACCTGCGCAAGGCCGGCGCCGCGCTGGCCCGCCGCGGCAGGGGGCGCACGGCGCTCGTCGCGGGCGTGCCGGACGGCGACCTCGCCGCCTTCACCGAGGGTGCGCTGCTCGCCTCCTACGGGTTCAGGATCGGTGCGCCTCCCACCCGCGCCCCGCTCGGCACCCTCGCGGTGCTGACCGAGGCGGGGCCCGAGGCCGCCGCCCCGGCGATCGAGCTGGGCACGGCGCGGGCGCGCGCCACCGCGCTGGCCCGCGACCTCGCCAACACCCCGTCCGGCGAGAAGGACCCGTCCTGGCTCGCCGCCCAGGCCGAGCGGGTCGCCGGCGAGAACGGCCTCACCGTGCGGGTGCGCGGTGAGAAGGAGCTGCGGGACGAGGGGTTCGGCGGCCTCCTGGCCGTCGGGGGCGGCTCGTCCAGGCCGCCGCGGCTCATCGAGCTCTCCTACCGCCCCGAGGGGGACGCCGAGCGGCATGTGGTGCTGGTCGGCAAGGGCATCACGTTCGACAGCGGCGGCCTGTCGCTGAAGCCGAACGACAACATGAAGACGATGAAGACCGACATGTCGGGCGGCGCCGTGGTCATCGCGGTGATGAGCGCGCTGCGCGAGCTCGGCGTGCGCGCCCGCGTCACCGGGCTGGTCGCCGCGGCGGAGAACATGCCGTCCGGGTCGTCGATGCGCCCCGGCGACGTGATCACCCACTACGGCGGGACGACGTCGGAGGTGCTGAACACCGATGCCGAGGGGCGGCTCGTCCTCGCCGACGCGCTGGCCTACGCCGCCGCCCGGCTCGCCCCCGACGCGGTCGTGGACATCGCCACGCTGACCGGCGCCGCGAAGGTCGCGCTCGGGCTGCGGCACGGGGCGCTGCTCGCGAGCGACGACGCCCTCGCCGAGGCGCTCACCCGGGCCGGGACGGCGGCGGGCGAGCCGGTGTGGCGGCTCCCGCTCGTGGCCGACTACCGCGCCGCGATCGACTCCGACGTGGCCGACATCAACAACATCGGGCGCGGCGGCTACGGCGCCGGCACCATCACGGCGGCGCTGTTCCTGCGCGAGTTCGCCGGCGACCGGCCGTGGGCGCACCTGGACATCGCGGGCCCCGGCCGGTCCACGTCCGATGACGCCGAGATCACCCGCGGCGCGACCGGTTTCGGCGCCCGCCTCCTGCTCGACTGGCTGACGGCCTGACCGCCCGGACCGCCCGGACCGGCCCCGGGCCCGTCACTTCGTCCGGCGGTCGATCACCGGGACGCGGCGGCGCCGCCGGGCCTCCTTGACGATCTCCGGGAGCGTCGCGTCCCAGCCCGCTTCCACCGCGAAGCACCACGGGACGGCCGCGGCGGTCGCCGGCACGTCGCGCATCGTGAGCGCCACCAGCCGCGGCCGCTCCCACGTGCGGGCCAGCTCGGCCAGCTCCGGCGCAGGCAGGAACACCAGGTAGTCCTGCTCGCCGCGGCGGGTGCCGCCGACACCGCGCCGCAGCGCCGTGATCGCGGCGACCTCGTCCCAGGCCAGCGACCGCCCGGCCCGGCGGGGCAGCGGCCAGCGCGCCGGCCGCCGCACCCCGTCGCCGTCCAGTTCCAGGACGGGACGGCGGGCCAGCGTCGCGCCGGCCGACACCAGCAGGCCCGTCCCGAAGAGGGCGAGCCCGGCCACCCCGAGGACCATGAACGCCACGCTGCCCACCCCGGCGCCGCGGACGACCCCGCTCGTGATGAACCCCGCCGACGCGAGGAACAGGATCACGAACGCGATCAGCTGCCCCATGCCGCGCCAGGTCACCCGGTTCCGCACCGCGAACGGCCCGCCGGTCTCGGCCTCGGCGGCGCCGGCCTCCACGCTCATCGGCTAGTCGCGCTTCACGGCGCACAGCAGGCCGTCGCCGACCGGCATCAGCAGCGGGACGAGCCGGTCGTCGTCGCGGATCATCCGGTGCACCTCGCGGATCGCCTCGGTCTCGGGGTCGCGCCGGTCGGCGTCGGCGACCCGGTCGTGCCAGAGGGCGTTGTCGAACGCGACCACGCCGCCGGGGCGCAGCAGCCGCAGCGCGTCCACCAGGTACCCGGGGTACTCCCGCTTCGCCGCGTCGCAGAACACCATGTCGTAGGCGCCGTCGGTGAGCCGCGGCAGCACCTCCAGCGCCGGGCCGCTGATCATCCGGGTGCGGAAGCCGGACAGGCCCGCCTCCCGGTAGGCCTGCTTGGCCAGCCGCTGGTTATCCGGCTCGATGTCGACGCTGGTCAGCACGCCGTCCTTCGGCATCCCGCGCATGAGCCAGACGCCGGACACGCCGCAGCCGGAGCCGACCTCGACCACCGTCCGGGCGCCGATCAGTGTCGCGAGGAAGCGCAGCGCCGCGCCCCCGGCCGGGCCGATCGGCGCGGCGCCGACCTCTTCGCCGCGGCGCCTGGCGTTCAGGAGCGGCTCGTCTTCGGGGAGGAAATCCTCCGCATAGGCCCGGGTGGCCTCTCGTGCGTCGATGGCTGCCTCCTCGCGGGACCCCCGCATGGCTCATGCTGAGAAAGACCTTATCGCTGACAGGGAACCAACTGGAGTTTCAGCGCGTTGTAACCAGCGCAAGCGCAAGCACGAATTCGGTCCGGAAAGCAAACAACCGGTTCAGCACCGCCCCAGCCCAGGCGAGACCGTGCCGTTCCAAGGGGATCCTTGGCTCACGAGAGAGGAACAGCCCGGCACCATGGGAGTCGCAGCACTGAGTTTCCGAAGCGCTGTGGGGGTCGGCCCCAGGCAGGGGGTCGGGAGCGCCGCCCGCACCCGCGAGAACGCCCCCGAGGCCGAATGGGCACCGCCGTCCTGGGACGAGGTCGTGCGCGAGCACTCCGCCCGCGTCTACCGGCTCGCCTACCGCCTGACCGGTAACCAGCACGACGCCGAAGACCTCACGCAGGAGGTCTTCGTCCGCGTGTTCCGTTCGCTCTCGAACTACACGCCGGGCACGTTCGAAGGCTGGCTGCACCGGATCACCACCAACCTGTTCCTCGACATGGCGCGGCGCCGCCAGCGGATCCGCTTCGAGGGGCTGGCCGACGACGCCGCCGAACGCCTCCAGGGCCGCGAGCCGACGCCGGCGCAGGCGTTCGACGACACGAACTTCGACGCCGACGTCCAGGCCGCGCTCGACGCGCTGGCCCCCGAGTACCGCGCCGCCGTCGTGCTGTGCGACATCGAGGGCCTGTCGTACGAGGAGATCTCGGCCACGCTCGGCGTCAAGCTCGGCACCGTGCGCAGCCGCATCCACCGGGGGAGGGCGCAGCTGCGGGCGGCGCTGGAGCACCGCGCTCCCACGCGGCGCCGGCCGGGGACCCGCAACGACTACCAGGCCGCCCTCGCCGAGGAGGGCCGGGCCCTCGACGGCGAGGCCGGCCCGGCGCCCGTGGCGGGCGGTGTCCGGCCGCAGCCGGAGGGCGTGTAAAGCTGTACTTACAGCGCGCGGGTGGAACCGCGCGCCCGACCGAACGGAACCGACGGAGGCGGCGTGAGTTGTCTGGGGGAGCGCCTGACCGCTCTGGTCGACGGTGAGCTGGGGGATGATGAGCGCGAGCGCGCCCTCGCCCACCTCGCGGCATGCGACCGCTGCCGGCGCGAGGCCGACCTCATGCGCAGGCTCAAGGGCCGGCTGCGCGGCCTGTCCGACCTCCCGCCGTCGGACGGCACCGACGACCTCCCGACCGGCGATTTCCTGAGCCGGCTGCGTTCTCTGCCCGGCTCGCTGCCCGAGTCCGGCGGCCCGTCCGAGGGCGGCGCCCCGGCGGAGCCCGCCGCACCGGCCGCCGCCGCGTCCCGGCATGCGTCCCGGTCGCCGCGGCCGCCGGCCCGTCCCGCGCGCACGTCCGCCGGACGCCCGCGCGACCACCGGCCGCGCGACGGCCGCCCGGCCGCCCGCGCCGTCGCCGTGCACGCCCACCCCCGGCGCTACCTGGTCCTGGGCGCCGCCACCCTGTTCCTCGGCCTCGGCGCCGCCTCCTACGTCGCGGGCGGGCGGCAGGACGCGCCTTCCGTCACCCCCGCGTTCGACCGGTTCGCCGTCGAGCACGCGCTGACGTCCGGTGGCGCCCCGATGACCGACCCCCTCACGGACCCGGTCAACGAGGTCCAGGTCTCCCCGGGGCCGTGAGTGCGCCCTTCGTGACCGGCCGCCGCCCGCGCCGGGAGCGTTGCGGGCGGCGCGGTGCCGTTCTGGCCGGCGGGCTCGGGGCCGCCCTCGCCCTGGCGGGCTCGCTCGCCGGCGACCCCGGCGCGGTCCGGGGCGTCCGCAGCGACCCCGGGGCCGTGGCCCTGCTGCGCGCCGCCGCCGACGCCGCCCGCCGCGTCCCGTATGAGGGCCGGCGGTTCCTCACCACCCGGGGCCGCGGCCGGGACGTGACGTCGCGCGTCGCCGTCTCGCACATCCCGGGCGCGGGCATCAGGTACCGGTCGGGGACGGCCGGGGAGGGCCACCGCCCCGAGTCCGCCGCCGGGGACACCACCGGCTTCACCCCCGCGACGCTGGCGCTGCTGACCCGCAACTACGCGGTGGTCCGCGCGGACGACGCGTCGATCTGCGGGCGGAGCGCGCGCGTCGTGGAGGCGCGCCGCGCGGACGGCAGCCCCGCCGGGCGCTTCTGGATCGACTCCGAGACCGGGCTGATGCTGCACCGGGAGCTGATCGACGCGACCGGCCGCCCCGTGGTCATGACCGGCTTCACCGAGATCAGCTTCAGCGCGCCGGCGCCGGAGCCGGTCACCCACGGCGCCCGGCGCGGCGGCCTGTCCCGGTTCCCCGGATCCGAGGCGGGCACCGTGGACACCGCCGGCGCCGCGGGCGGGTGGAGCGAGCGGCTCGACCCGGCGGTGCTCCGCGCCGGCGGCTGGCCCGTCCCGGACGACCTGCCCGGCCGGCTCGCCCTCTACGACGCCCGCCGCGAGAGCGGCGGCGGCGCCGTGCACCTCAGCTACTCCGACGGCCTCGCCGCCGTGTCGGTGTTCGTGCAGCGCGGCACGCTGGACGAGCGCGGCATGGCGGGATGGCAGCGGACCGTCCGCCGCGGCCGGACGGTGTTCCGCCGCGAGGCCCTGCGGCGCTGGGCGGTCACCGGCGGGGGCGGCTACGTCTACACGGTCGTCACCGACGCGCCGCAGAGCACGGCGACGGCGGTGGCCGCGCACATGCCGCGCGAGCCGGCCCCGTTCTTCACGCGGCTGTCCCGCGGCGCCCACCGTCTGGTGTCCAGTGCGAACCCGTTCGACTGAAGGTGCGGGAATGCCTGGGTCGTGCTTTCTGTCGGGGTTCGACGGGTCCATATGCGGTATGGAGGCTCTTGTCCGTACGCTGACGCGTTCGGGGAGGGCGCTCGGTAGCCTTGCCCAACGGCCGGATCCGGCCGTGCCGTACCGCCGCGGGAGCGTGGTTTACGCTCGCCACATCCTGCGGAGGGCAGCATGAGCACGGATGACGAGGACCATGCTCGGTAGGAGAGATGGGGATGACGGAAGACAACCGCGGCCCGGTCAGGGCACCTTCGGAGGACGACGACGTCGTCCCCGGCCAGGAGCCTGAGCTGCGGGAGGCCGCGGCCCCTCCCGAGACGGTGACCGACCAGGAGCTCCCCCTGGACCGGCCCGCCGACGACCCGGAGCCCGGGCCGGCGGACGAGGCCGACACCCCCGAGCCCGACGAGCTGGGGCCCGGCGAGCCCGAACCCGACGAGCTGGGGGCCGAGCCCCGCTCGGGGACGGGCGACGACGGGGACCGGCTGGTCGCCGGGGGCTTCGCGCCGCCCGACTCGCTCGGCGGCCCGCCCGACACCAGCGAGGACGTGCTCTCCCGCGCCGACATGGGTCCGCAGGAGGTGCCGCTGCAGGACGCGCCGCCGCGCGACATGCCGCAGCCGCCACCGCCCGTGCACCTCGGCAAGCCCCCGGTGGACGCGCCCGACGACCGTCCGCGGCCCGGCTTTGTCCCGCACAACCAGGACCCGCGCGCCGCGCAGGGCGGCCCGTACGGGGGCGGTTGGCCGCAGCAGTCCCACCAGGGGCCGCCGCCGGCGCCCGGCCGCCCGCCGATGGGCCCGCCGCCGCCCGCGCCGCCCGGACCGCCCGGACCGCCGCCCGGCGGTCCCCGGCCGATGGCCGGCTTCGGGGTGCCGCCCGGCGGCACCGGCCCCAACTGGGCGCCGATCCCGGGGGCGCTCCCGCCGTCGTCGCGCGGCGGGCCGGGCCTCGGGCTGCTCGCCGTGGTCGCGCTGATCGTGGCGCTGGTGGCCGGCGCCGTCGGCGCCGGGATCGGCGTCATCGCGACCGATGACGAGGACGGCGGCTCGGTCAGCCTCGGCGGCGGCAACAGCAACGACACCAAGGTGCAGAGCCGCCCGCCGGACTCCGTCGCCGGCGTCGCGCAGCGCGTGCTGCCGAGCGTCGTGATGATCCGGACGGAGTCCGCCCAGGGCGAGGTCGGCGGCACCGGCTTCATCGTCAACGGCGGCTACGTCATCACCAACAACCACGTCGTCTCCGGCGCCGGCGGCGGGTCCGGGCGGATCAAGATCGTCTTCAACGACAAGAAGACGCTGCCCGCCACCGTCAAGGGCGCCGACCCGAGCTCGGACGTCGCCGTGCTGAAGCCCGAGGGCCAGCATTCGCTGCCCGCGCTCGCGGTCGGCGACTCCAGCGCCATCGCCGTCGGCGACCCGGTGATCGCGATCGGCTCGCCGCTCGGCCTGCAGGGCTCGGTCACCACCGGCATCGTCAGCTCGCTGAACCGGGCCGTGCCGACGCAGGGCGAGGGCGGCGCGGACGCGTCCTACCTCAACGCGATCCAGACCGACGCGGCGATCAACCCGGGCAACTCGGGCGGGCCGCTGGTCGACGCGAAGGGCCGCGTGATCGGCATCAACACCGCGATCCTCACCGTCGGCGGCCAGTCGCTCGGCGGCGAGCAGCAGAGCGGCAACATCGGCCTCGGCTTCGCGATCCCGATCAACCAGGGCAAGCGGGTCGCCGAGGAGATCATCCGCACGGGGACCGTCAAGCAGGCCAAGCTCGGCGTACTGCCCGACCCGCGCTACCAGGAGGGCGGCGCCCGGATCATGCCCCAGCCGGTCAACGGGCAGGACCCGGTGACCAAGGGCGGCCCGGCCGACAAGGCCGGCCTCAAGCCCGGCGACGTGATCACCAAGGTCGACGACAAGCCGATCGAGGACGCCACCGACCTCATCGCGCAGATCCGCAGCCGCGCCCCGGGCGACCGCATCAAGATCACCTACCAGCGGGACGGCCGCGAGGGCAGCGTCGAGGTGACGCTGGGCTCCGACTGACCGGGCGGGACCGACCGGGCGGGAACGCCCAGTTCTGGTTCATTCGCGCTGGAGATACGCTTGGGGGGCCGGCCCGCGGCAGGGCCGGTCCCCTCGGCTTGTGGAGGACGGGTTGTTCGACGTCGGACTCGGTGAGATGGCGGTGCTCGTCGTCCTCGCCCTGGTCATCTTCGGGGACAAACTGCCCCAGGTCGCCGGGCAGGCGGGCCGGATGCTCCGGCAGTTCCGCGAGATGGCCAACAGCGCCAAGGCCGACCTGCAGGAAGGGCTCGGGCCGGAGTTCAAGGACTTCGACATCAACGACCTCAACCCGAAGACGTTCGTCCGCAAGCACCTCTTCGAGGACGAAGACACCTACCTGACCAAGGGCGACTCCGGCCTCTTCGACGACGAGCCCACCTACGCCACCACCGCCGGCGACCTCCCGCACGGCGAGAAGCCCCCGTTCGACAACGAGGCGACCTGACAGACCATGCGAAAAGCCCCCCGGCCGGAAACCCGGCCCGGGGGGCTTTTCGCTGGTCTGCTAACGGCCCTTGGGGCTGATGCCGAGGGACATGCCGGCCAGGCCGCGGGTGCGGCCGCCCAGGGTGTCGGCGATGGTGCGCAGCTCCTTCGCGGCGCCGGCGTCGGGCTCGGCGAGGACCAGGGGCGTGCCGCTGTCGCCGCCCTCGCGCAGGCGCGGGTCGATCTCCACCTGGCCGAGCAGCGGGACGCGGGTCCCGAGGGTCTTGGTCAGCGCGTCCGCGACCGTCTGGCCGCCGCCCTCGCCGAAGACGTGCTGGCGCTCCCCGCAGTGCGGGCACGTCAGGTACGACATGTTCTCGATCACGCCGACGACCTGCTGGTGGGTCTGCGCGGCGATCGCGCCCGCCCGCTCGGCCACCTCGGCGGCGGCCTGCTGCGGCGTGGTGACGACGAGGATCTCCGCGGACGGCAGCAGCTGCGCGACGGAGATCGCGATGTCGCCGGTGCCGGGCGGCAGGTCCATCAGCAGGATGTCGAGGTCGCCCCAGTAGACGTCGGCGAGGAACTGCTGCAGCGCGCGGTGCAGCATCGGCCCGCGCCACACGACCGGCTGGTTCCCGGCGGTGAACATACCGACCGAGATCACCTTCACGTCGTGCGCCGACGGCGGCATGATCATGTCTTCGACCTTGGTGGGCGGGTTCTGCACGCCCAGCATCCGCGGCACCGAGTGGCCGTAGATGTCGGCGTCCACCACCCCGACCTTGCGGCCCTGCGCGGCGAGCGCGGCGGCGATGTTCACCGTCACCGACGACTTGCCGACGCCGCCCTTGCCGCTCGCCACCGCGTACACCTTGGTCAGCGAGTTCGGCTTGGCGAACGGGATCTCCTTGGCGGGCTCCCCGCCGCGCAGCTTGGTCTGCAGCTCCTTGCGCTGCTCCTCGCTCATCACGTCCAGGTCGACGTGCACCGAGGACACACCGTCGAGTTTGGAGACGGCCTCCGTGACGTTCTTGGTGATGGTGTCCTTCATCGGACATCCGGCCACGGTCAGGTAGACGCCGACGCGGACGGTGCCGTCCGCGTCGATGTCGACGCTCTTGACCATGTCGAGCTCGGTGATCGGCTTGCGGATCTCAGGATCGTTCACCGTGGCGAGGGCCGCGGTCACCCGCTCGGTCGTCAATTGGGAGGCCATACGCCCATGGTATGGACCCGACGGCGATACCTGCCAATCAGGGTGCGGCTCGTCACACGTCTCGCGCGGTGGAGCCGCCCGCCGTACGATCGGTCCGTGACACGCGGTCCCCTCAGCGCCGCCGAACTGACCGTCTGGCGGACCCTGCTGCGCGCCGAGGCGCAGATCTCCCGCCAGCTCCAGGCCGACCTGCTGGCCCGGCACGACCTGCCGCTCGGCTCCTACGAGGTGCTCACGCACCTCGGCGAGGCGCCCGGCGGGCGGCTGCGGATGAACGATCTCGCCGACCGCGTCCTGCTGTCGCGCAGCGGGCTGACCAGGCTCGTCGACCGGATGCAGCGGGACGGCCTGGTGATCAGGCGCCCCTGCCCGTACGACGCCCGCGGCATGTACGCCGCCCTCACCTCCGCCGGCCGGGACCGGCTCGCCGAGGCCACCCCCACCTACCGGCAGGGCGTCCGCGACCACGTGCTCAGCCGGCTGGACGAGCCCGACCTGCGCGCCCTCGGCGCCATCCTCGACAAGCTCGCCGACGAGGAGATCCCCGCCTAGCGGACGTGCTCCCTGGCGTCCAGGTCCTTGAGGGCCTGCTGGAGCTCCGAGCGCAGGAAGTCGCGGGTGACGACCTCGCTCAGCGCGACCCGCAGCCCGGCGATCTCCCGCGTCAGGTACTCGGTGTCGGCGATGGTGCGCTCGTTGCGGGCCCGGTCCTGCTCGTACTGGACGCGGTCCCGGTCGTCCTGCCGGTTCTGGGCCAGCAGGATCAGCGGAGCCGCGTAGGACGCCTGGAGCGACAGCATCAGCGTGAGGAAGATGAACGGGTACGGGTCGAACTTCAGCGCGGACGGCGCGAGCAGGTTCCACACGATCCACACGAAGACGAACACGGTCATGTAGACGAGGAACCGCGCCGTCCCCAGGAACCGCGCGATCCGCTCCGAGAGCCGGCCGAAGGACTCGGGATCGTAGTGGGGGCGCGGCAGCAGCGTCCGGCGGAGCTCCCTCGGCTGGTCCAGGCGTGCGGTCATCTGGCGTGTGGTGATCATGTCGTCCCCCGGAGAGCCTCTTCCTCGGGGTCGGCGGACCCCTCGGCGCTCGCGTCCATCGCGGTCTCCCGCCAGTCCTCGGGCAGCAGGTGGTCCAGCACGTCGTCGATCGTCACCGAGCCGAGCAGGTGCCCGTTCTCGTCCACGACGGCGCCCGCGACCAGGTTGTAGGTGGCCAGGAACATCGCGACCGCCTCCAGCGACATGGCCGGCCGCAGCGGGTCGAGCTCGGCGTCCACGATGCCGCTGACCAGGGTCGGCGGCGGCTCCCGCAGCAGCTTCTGGAAGTGCACGGTGCCGAGGTAGCGGCCGGTCGGCGTCGCGGTCGGCGGGCGGCACACGTACACCTGCGCCGCCAGCGCCGGGTTCAGGTCGGGGTTGCGGATCAGCGCGAGCGCCTCGGCGACCGTCGCGTCCGGCGGGACGATCACCGGATCGGTGGTCATCAGCCCGCCCGCCGAGTGGTCGGCGTAGGTGAGCAGCCGCCGCACCGGCGCCGCGTCCTGCGGCTCCATCAGCGTCAGCAGCCGCTCGCGCTGCTCGGTCGGCAGCTCCCCGAGCAGGTCGGCGGCGTCGTCGGGGCCCATCGCCTCCAGGACGTCGGCGGCCCGGTCCACCTCCAGCTTGCCGAGGATCTCGATCTGGTCGTCCTCGGGCAGCTCCTCCAGGACGTCGGCGAGCCTTTCGTCGTCCAGCGCGACGGCGACCTCGGCGCGGCGCTTCTCCGACAGCTCGTGCACGATGTTGGCGAGGTCGGCGGGCTTCATCCGTTCGAACGCGGCGATCAGCCCGGCCGCGCCCTGGCCGTGCTCGACGGCGGAGAACCCCTCCACCGCGTCCCAGTCCACGACCATGCTCTCGCCGCGCTTGCGCAGGCCGCGGCCGGTCCTGCGGCGGACGGCGACCTTGGTGACGTGCCAGTCGCGGGTCCGGGTCGGCTCCATCGCGACGTCCATCACCGTCACCGTCTCGCCGCCGTCGCGGAACCGGACGGTGCGGTCCAGCATCTCCGCGATGACCAGCGTCTCGGACTCGCGTTTCTGGAACCGGCGCACGTTCAGCCGCCCGTCGAAGATGACCGCGTCCGCCTCGATCACCGTCACCCGGGTGATCGGCAGGAACACCGCGCGGCGGGAGGCGACCTCCACCACCAGCCCGAGGACCCGCGGGGGCCGCGGCGCCAGGCGCAGCGCGACCACGACATCGCGGACACGGCCGACCTGGTCGCCGGCCGGGTCGAACACCGCGATGCCCGCGAGCCGGGCGATGAACACCCGTGCCGGAGCTCCGCTCATGGCCTGGACACTACCCATGATCTCCCGGCTGATCCGGCCGGGGCATGTCACATCCCCCACCCCCCGTCCCGTCCTCATCGCAGAGGGATGAAAGGGTTGATGACCGTGAGCGACGCCTTGGAGGAGGAGCCCTTCGAGCAGCACCGCAACCTGCTGTTCGCCGTGGCCTACCGGATGCTGGGCACGGCGGCCGACGCCGAGGACGCCGTCCAGGACGCGTGGCTGCGCTGGTCGGCCGCCGACCGGTCCGAGGTCACCGACCCGAAGGCCTACCTCGTCCGGATCACCACCAACGTGGCGCTGGACCGGCTGCGCTCGGCGCAGGTCCGCCGCGAGACCTACGTGGGGCCGTGGCTGCCCGAGCCGATGCTGACCTCCCCGGACGTCGCCGAGGACGCCGAGCTGTCGGAGTCGGTGTCGATGGCGATGCTGGTCGTGCTGGAGACGCTGAGCCCGCTCGAACGGGCGGTGTTCGTCCTCAAGGAGGTCTTCGGGTACCCGTACGCCGAGATCGCGAAGGCGCTGGACCGGTCCGAGCAGTCCGTGCGGCAGCTCGGCACCCGCGCCCGCAAGCACGTGGAGGCGCGCCGGCCCCGCTTCGAGGCGGGCGGCGCCGAGCGGCGCGCGGCCACCGAGCGGTTCCGGGACGCCGTCCTCGGCGGCGACATCAACCGGCTGATGGAGGTCCTCGCCCCCGACGTCGCGTTGTGGACGGACGGCGGCGGCAAGGTCCGCGCGGCGCTGCGGTCGATCAACGGCGCCGCCAAGGTCGGCCGCTGGCTCACCGCGATCACGGGCCAGCGCTACGCGGGCGTGGAACCGGAGGACATGCAGGTCCGGCGCGTCGAGATCAACGGCGAGCCGGCCCTGGTCGTGGACGGCCCGGACGGCCCGATCTCCACGGTCACCGTGGACGTCGACGAGACCGGCCGCGTCGCCGCCATCCACATGGTGGCCAATCCCGACAAGCTCCAGTCCGTCGCCGCGGGACGCGAACTCCCGATGTGAGGCCGGGGCTACCGGTCGACCCGGCGGCGCTTGCCGCCGTACATGCGCGGCGGCGGCCCGGCCGTGGTCGCCGGGGTCGGCACCGGCCGGACGGTGGCGTAGTCGTCAGACGCCTCCACGGTCTCGTCGGACGGGGTGAGCCGGACGATCCACGACCCGGTGGCCCAGGCCTCGACCTGGCCCTCGTGGTCGGCGGCGTTCAGCCGCGCCTTGGCGAGGAGCGGCGCCACCTCCTCCCACAGCTCGGATCCGGGCTCGACCTGCTCGGCGTCGGCGACGAAGGACACCAGCCGCCCGCCCTTGTCCTTGCTGCGCAGGATCACCGTCACCTGCGCGGACTCCGGCAGCCCCGGGAGCGGCTGCTCGCCCTCCCCGCCCGTCAGGACGTAGGCCGAGCCGTCGTGCCACACGTGCCAGGCGGCGCGCGGCTGCGGCAGGCCGGGCAGTTCCAGCCACAGCAGCCCCGACTTCCTGGCCGCCTCCTCCACCAGCGCCCTGTTCAGCTGACCCATGCTCCGAAGCGTCTCACATCCGCCGATAGCATCCGGGGCCATGCGCTCTCGACGTACCACCCTCGCGGTCCCGGGCAGCAACCCCCGCTTCATCGAGAAGGCCCGGGGGCTCCCCGCCGACGAGGTCTTCCTCGACCTGGAGGACGCCGTGGCGCCGTCGGCGAAGGAGGACGCGCGCGGGACCGTCGTCGCCGCGCTGAACGAGGGGGACTGGGCGGGCCGGACCCGGGTGGTGCGCGTCAACGACCTCGACACGCCCTGGGCGTACCGGGACGTGATCGAGGTCGTGGAGGGCGCCGGCGCGAACCTGGACGCGATCATGCTGCCGAAGGTGTCGGACGCCACCCACGTCCAGTGGCTCGACCGGCTCCTCACCCAGATCGAGCGGGCGACGGGCCTGCCCGCCGGCCGGATCGGCATCGAGGCGCAGATCGAGGACGCCCGCGGCATGGTCAACGTCGACGCGATCGCGGCGTCCTCGCCCCGGCTGGAGGCCCTCGTCCTCGGCCCCGGCGACCTGATGGCCTCGATCAACATGAAGACGCTCGTCGTCGGCGAGCAGCCGCCCGGCTACACCGAGGGCGACGCCTACCACTACATCCTCATGCGCATCCTGATGGCGGCCCGTGCCAACGGCCTGCAGGCCGTCGACGGGCCCTACTTCAACGTCCGGGACGTGGACGCGTTCACGCGGGCCGCGCGGCGCTCCGCCGCCCTCGGCTATGACGGCAAGTGGGTGCTGCACCCGTCCCAGATCGAGGCGGGCAACGCCGTCTTCTCGCCGTCGCAGGACGACTACGACCGCGCCGAGCTGATCCTGGACGCCTACGAGCACTCGCTCGGCGAGGGGCGCGGCGCCGCCCGGCTCGGCGACGAGATGATCGACGAGGCGTCCCGCAAGATGGCCCTGGTCGTCGCGGTGAAGGGCCGTGCCGCCGGGATGGCCCGCACGAAGCGCTCCGAGCCGCCCGGGAACTGAACGCCACGTACGATTCGTCCCACGTAACGCGACGGTCTTCAGAAGGGGTCTCACGTGTCAGGACCAGGGGACGCCGACGGCTGGGCCCCGCTGGACCCCGACCTCGACCGCGAGGCGCAGGGGGATCCGCGGCCGGACGGCCCCGAGCCCGCCTCCCAGCCGCCGCGGCCGGCATGGCCGCCTCAGGCCGCGCCGCAGGCGTACGGGCCGGAGCAGGGCCAGGGGCATCCGACCGGGTCGCCGTACTGGCGGGGCGCCCCCGCCCAGCCCTACGGCACGGGCGAGTACGGCCCGTCACCGTACGCGCCGGGCCAGTACGCGCCGGGCCAGTACGCGCCGGGCCAGTACGCGCCGGGCCAGTACGGGACGGGGGAGTACCCGCAGTACGCGCCGGGCCGGTACGGGCCGGGGCCGTACGGCGGCGGGTACGGGATGCCGCCGGTCAAGCGGCCCTGGACCGTGGAGACGCCGGAGGGCGTCCCCTTCCACCGGATGGCGCGCAACGAGGTGCACCGGTGGTGGCGCCCCCTGGCCGGCACGGTGGGCATCGCCGCGGTCGGGATGGCCCTCGCGCTCGGGCTGATGATCATCGGGATCATCATCACCGTGGCGGTCACCGGCGATGCGCCGGAGCCCTCGGGGACCGACGTGGACACGGTCTTCGGGAACGACACCGCCGACCTCGCGTTCAACCTGGGCGCGCTGGCCATGTTCCTGCCGGTGGTGCTGGCCGCGGCCTGGATCGTCCAGCGGCGGCGGCCCGGCACGCTCTCGTCGGTCGCGGGGCGGCTGCGGTGGCGCTGGATGCTGGTCTGCTGCGGCCTGGCGATCCTGTTCTGCGCCGTGTCCTACGGGACGTCGATCATCGCCGCGACCGGTCTCGACGACCAGTCCGGCGGGGACGAGCACTGGGTCGGGTGGTCCCGCTTCCTCGGGCCGGCGATCGTCATCATCCTGCTGGTGCCGTTCCAGTCGGCGGCGGAGGAGTACGCGTTCCGCGGCTGGATGCTCCAGGCCGTCGGCGCCTGCACCCTGGAGACCGCCCGCGGACGCGCCGGACGTGGGGTCAGCGCCGTGTTCCGCACGCCGTGGCCGGGGATCGTCGTCGGCTCGGCGCTGTTCACGGCCGGGCACGGCTACACCGGCTGGGGCATCCTCGACATCTTCGCCTTCGGCGCGATCGCGGCCTGGCTCGCGGTGCGGACGGGCGGGCTGGAGTCGGGCATCGCGCTGCACGTGTTCAACAACCTGATGGCGTTCCTCTTCCCGGCCGCGGTCGGCGAGCTGGACATCGAGCAGGGAAGCGTCCCCTGGCAGGTCGTCGTCGCGGACGTCGTGCCGATGGTCCTGTACGCGGCGGCCGTCGTGTGGCTGGCGCGGCGGATGAAGGTGCGGACCGTCACGGGCGGCCCGGACGCGGACGGCCCGCCGGTGCAGGCCGCGACGGAGCGGGCGCACGCGTCATAGGACGCCCCAGAGGGCGAGCGCGTCGAGCAGCCCCGGGGTCATCGGGAGGTCGCGCAGGTCGTCCGGCGACGCCCAGCGCACGTCGGACGCGTCGTCCCCGGCGCGGAGCGTCCCGCCGACGACGGTCGCCATGTAGTCGTGGATGTCGTAGGTGACGCCGTCCGGCCCCGGCCTGCTCACCGAACCGGCCAGGGCGCCGACGGCGACGTCCAGGCCCGTCTCCTCCCGCAGCTCGCGGGCGACCGCCGCCTGATCGTCCTCGCCCGGTTCGACCCGTCCGCCGGGGATGGTCCACTGGCCCACGCCCGGCGGACGGCCGCGCCGGACGACAAGCAGCCGCCCCTCGCCGTCCCGGACGATCCCGCCCACGCAACGCACCCGCATGGCCCTATTTTCCCGCCGCTTTTCCAGCCGGGGACCGCCGCGCGCTTGACGGGCCGTGATATCGCCGCGCAGGGTGGTTAATCATGAGGGCCGAGCCCACCTGCCCGCGCTGCGCGGGCCCTCTCGGCGCGCCGAGCCTCTGGTCCAGCGACTGGACCTGCGGCGTGCACGGCGCCGTACTGCCGAGGCAGCCGTCGCGACGTCCCGGCCCCGAGGGGCTGGCGGCCGTGCTGCGCGACGCGAAGGTCCCCGTCTGGACGCCCTGGCCCCTTCCGCCGGCCTGGCTCATCACGGGGTTCACCACGGTCGGGGACGACCGGTCGGGGGCGCGGGCGACGGCGGTCGCCCTGTCCGGGCCGGGGCTGCTGCGCGGCCCCGCCGACATGGTGCTGATCGCCGAGGAGCCCGGGATCGGGCTCGGCGCCCACTACGCGGGGCTGGAGGGCGCGGACCCGGGCGAGGCGTTCAACGGCGGCCCGCCGCACGTGAAGCTGGAGGTCAGCGGGCCCGCGGCGACCTGCGGCCACTCGGTGCCGATGTGGGCGGTCGGCGACCGGCCCGACCGCGCCGTCTTCGTCGGCGAGGCGATGGGCCACTGGCTGTGGGCGGTGCTGTGGCCCGCCGACGCCGGGGTCCTCATGCTGGAGCACGAGACGCTCCTCGACCTGCGCGAGCCGGGGATGGAGCTCGACCTCCCCTACGGTGCCCACAGCCCCCGCGTCGACGAGTGACCGGACCTGGTGGGATGGGTCCATGCGGATCGATCTGCACAGCCACAGCGACGCCTCCGACGGCACGCGCCCGCCCGCCGAGGTCGTCCGGCGGGCGCGGGAGAAGGGCCTGGACGTCCTCGCGCTCACCGACCACGACACCGTCGCCGGCTGGGACGAGGCGGCGGCCGCCCTGCCGGACGGCCTGACGCTCGTCCCCGGCATCGAGCTGTCCTGCAACCAGGACGGCCGCAGCCTGCACCTCCTCGGCTACCTGTTCGACCCGGACGAGCCGGAGCTGGCCGCCGAACTGGCCCGGATCCGCGACGACCGGGTGATCAGAGCGCAGGGCATGGTGGACCGCCTCCGCGACCTCGGCGTGGACGTCACCTGGGGCATGGTCCGCGCGCTCGCCAAGGGGGAGGCGGTCGGGCGCCCGCACATCGCGCGGGCCATGGTCGAGGCGGGGGCGATCGAGACCGAGGACGAGGCCTTCACGTCCGCGTGGATCGCGCAGGACGGCCGCGCCTACGTCGAGCGGTACGGGCTCGACCCGGTGCGGGCCGTCGGGCTCGTCCGGGCCGCCGGGGGCGTGTGCGTCCTCGCGCACCCGCGGGCGCGCCGCGGCTACGTCGTCCCGGACGAGGTGATCGAGAGGCTGGCCGCCGCCGGGCTCGCGGGGATCGAGGCCGACCACCCCGACCAGGCCCCGCCGGACCGCGCCCGGCTGCGCGGCCTGGCCGCCGACCTGGGCCTCGCCGTGACCGGGTCCAGCGACGACCACGGCGCCCCGACCGGCGACCGGCTCGGCGCCGAGACCACCGCGCCGGACGCCTTCGCGGCGCTGCTCGCCGCCGCCACCGGCGGTGCTCTCCGAGTGCCCGATGGGGGCGCCGAAGCACGGTAGGGTGCCAAGCGTGGACGCGCGCATCGAACAGGTGGTGACGTCGGGGACGCTGACCCTCGACGACACCGAGTACGACGTCGAGAACAACACCTACCTCGTCGGCGACGACGACGAGGTCATCGTGATCGACCCGGCGTACGACGCCGAGGCCATCCTCAAGGAGGTCGGCGACCGCGAGGTCATGGCCGTGCTCCTGACCGACGGCAACGAGCACCATCTCAACGTCGTGCTGGAGGTCGCCGCCGCCGGCGAGGAGGACGAGGAGAACTGGGCGCCGATCGCGCTGCACCGCGCCGACCGGCTGCTGTGGCGCGACTACTTCGGCCGCCTCGCCAAAGAGGAGGAGGACGAGGACGACGCCAAGGCGCTGCGCTCCGTCGAACCCGACATCTGGCTGGAGGACGGCGGCGTCTTCGAGATCGCCGACGCCCAGCTGGAGATCGTGCACACCCCGGGCCACACCCCCGGCAGCGTGTGCGTGATCAGCGAGCAGCTCGGCCTGCTCTTCTCCGGCGACACCCTCCACCGCGGCCGCCCCGGCTCGATCGGCCAGGTCTACGAGGACCTGCGCAAGCAGCTCAACTCGATCGGCGCCCTGCTGACCCCGCTCCCCAAGGACCTGCGGATCCTGCCCGCCCAGGGCGAGGAGACCACGGTCGGCGACGAGGACGCCCGCTGGGAGACGTGGGGCAGCCTGGCGCAGGACGACTAACCGGTGGAGCAGCTGGGGTTCGAGGGGATGCCCCGGCGGCTGTACACGTGCACGCCGTCGCGGTTGAACGCGTGGCTCGACTGCCCGCGCCGGTACCGGATGACCTATCTGGACCGTCCGATGCCGCCGAAGGGCCCGCCGTGGGCGCACAACAGCGTCGGCGCGAGCGTGCACAACGCGCTGGCGGGCTGGTGGCGGCTGCCCGTCCATGAGCGGACGCCCGAGACCGCCGGGTCGCTGCTGGTCCGGGGCTGGCTGACGGACGGTTTCCGCGACGAGGCGCAGTCCGCCGAGTGGCGCGAGCGCGCCCGCGAGATGACCGAGCGGTACGCGGCCGGACTCGACCCCCACGACGAGCCGCTGGGCGTGGAGCGCACCGTCGCGACCCGCACCGACCGGATCGCGGTGTCCGGGCGCATCGACCGGCTGGACGCGCGCGGCCCCGAGCTCGTCGTCGTCGACTACAAGACGGGACGGCACATCCTCACCAGCGACGACGCCCGCGGTTCGCTGGCGCTGGCGATCTACGCGGTGGCGGCGTCCCGCGTGCTGCGCCGCCCGTGCCGCCGCGTCGAGCTGCACCATCTGCCGTCCGGCGAGGTGGCGGTGTGGGAGCACACCGACGAGTCGCTGGCCCGGCACATGCGCCGCGCGGAGTCGATCGCCGAGGAGGCCGCTGCCGCGGATGAGGCGTACAAGGCTCTTCCGGGGGGTGTGGGGGGTCGTCCCCCCACAGGAGACAAGGCTCTTCCGGGGGGTGTGGGGGGTCGTCCCCCCACAGGAGACAGGGGAGGCGCCCGCGTGCCTAGGCCGCGCGAGGGGGAGGTCGAGCACGGCCCGTTCGACGAGCTGTTCCCGCCTCGTCCGGGCAGCCTGTGCTCGTGGTGCGACTTCGCGCGCCATTGCCCGGAGGGCCGGGAGGCCGCGCCGCGCAAGGACCCGTGGGCGGCGCTTCCCGTGGACGTCGCCTAGGCCGGTGCGAGGGAGTGCCGGCTCGGCCAGCGGCGGGGGTCGCGCAGCCCGTACAGCCCCTTGCTGAGGTCGTAGCCTTCGGCGGCGAGCCGCTGCCGGGTCCGTTCGAGCATGTCGCGGGTGTTCTTGGCGAAGGCGTGGTCGTGCAGCCGTTCGGGCACCGAGTTCATCGCGAGGCGGAACGACTTCAGCGCGGCGGTCACGGCGGGCCGCGGGATCTCGGGAAGCGTCCCGTACATCTCGCGCGCCCAGTCGGGCAGCGTGTAGTAGCAGAGCGCTCCGAACGGGAAGTAGCCCGGCTTGCCCGGCGCGAGGAACCGGAGATTGTCCGGCATGGCGGGCCACATCAGGAACCGGACGGTCTCCGCCGCCTCCTCTGTGACCCTCAGCCGGGGGCGCATCTCCGCGAAGAACGCCTCCATCTCGGCGACGCTGCCGGGGACGTCCTTGGCGTGCAGCCCGACGAGCGTCGCCGACTTGCGCTGCTCGTCCAGATACCGGTCGGCCATGGCGCCGGTCAGCGGGAGCCCGGCGCGTCGCGCCACCTCCAGGTAGGAGTACACCTCGGCGCAGTGCACCCACAGGAGCAACTCAGGCTGGTCGAGCCGTTCCCGCCTGCCCGTGTCGTGGTTGAGGATCCGCAGGCTGCGGTGGATCTCCCGGACGCGGTAGGCGGCCTTCTCGACCTCCTCGGGGCTGCCGAACGTGCCGAGGCCGACGAAGTCGGAGGTGCGCTGGAGCCGGCCGAACGGATCCTCGCGGAAGTTGGAGTTCTGCCAGACCCCCCACATCGCCATGGGATGCAGCGCCTGAAGCATGAGGCTGCGCACCCCGCCGACCCACATGGATCGGTCGAGGTGCACGCGCCACGTGACGCTCTCGGGGGGTTGGACGGTCGCGGGCATGCACACACCTCCGTGAGACAAACTGAGGTAAGTGTGTCATTACCCGCTCGTCGCCGCGACACCGCCCCCGCCTCGGGGGGCACCTCGGCAATGCGAGACTGTCGGAGGCGCGGTGTACGGTGACGCCTCCGCTGAAGAGAGGCTGAGCCGATGGACTGGGTCGAGTCCGCTGGGGGTCCGCTGCTGGCCGCGCCCGTGTCCCGGCTCGCGCGCTGGGAGGGCGTCACGGACGACGACGGCCCCGTCGAGACATGGGGCGACTACGGCCGCGCGTGCGCCGTCGATGGCCACATCGGCCTGGTGAACATCGATGCCGGGCAGGCCCTCGTCCTCGGCGGGGAGCCCGCCACGACGACCTACCTGCCGGGCGAGCGCCTCTTCCTCCGCTGGGTCGCGACGAACTCCGAGGACGAGCTCGTTGCCGCGGCGAAGCGAGCCCTCCCGAGCATCACCTGGGACGAAGAGCTCGTCTGGGACGTCGACGGCCCGATCGTCCTGTTCGACTCGGCCTGGCCCGGCGCGACCCCGGAGCCCGGCAACCACCTGGCCATCGACCTGGCCCCCGGCCGGTACCGGGTCCGCGCCTCCTCCAGGCAGGACGACCGCAACTGGATGATCCTCGTCCAGCTGACCCCTGCGCCCTAGCCGCGCCGGTCCTCGCTATCGGCGGGTCACAGCGGTTCGTCCCGCACGACCTCCAGGTTCATGAACCGCGGCCCGCCGGTGCACAGCTCCTGCATCTCCCCGGAGAGCCTCTGCGTCTCGGGCAGGTCGCTGTTGCGCATCGCCTCCTCGTAGGAAGGGAACTCGACGATGTCCACGAAGTGCGTCGGGTTCTCGCGGTCCCGCATGTGCATCTCGTGCGTCGCCGTGCGCTTGCCTTCGGTCGCGGCGGCCCACTGGTCGAACAGCGGGTCCAGCTCGTCCTGGCGGTCGGTCTCGTACTCGATGATCTGAACGAAGGTCATGTGTCTCACCCCTGGGCCATAGCCTGCTCGTCCTTGAGGTGGGCGCGGACCTCGTCCCGCAGCTCGGGCGTGTCCGCGTGCCCATGCACCGAGACCGCGTGCTCGGCGGCGGCGCGGACGACCTCGTCCTCCTCGCCGCTGATGGTGAGCGTGCAGCCCGACTCGCTCGGCAGGTCCCTGCAGTCGGCCGTCTTGCGCATGGTTCCCCCTCACGGGCCCGGACCCGGCCCCGCGGGGATGCACGGCGGCGCCGGACGTCCGGCCCTGCTCCCGTCACACCGCCACACCGATGGCAACTCGCCTTCAATCGTGACATATGCCCACGTCAGAGGGAAGGTGCCCGCTAGGGGAGGCCGTCGGGGGCGGCGCGGACCAGGCCCGTCCGGTAGGCGATGACGACGAGCTGCGCCCGGTCGCGGGCCTCCAGCTTCGTCATGGCGCGCTGGACGTGGGCGCGGACGGTGAACGGGCTGAGGAACATCTGCTCGGCGATCTCCTGGTTGGACAGGCCGGTCGCGACGAGGGCCACCATCTCGCGTTCCCGCGGGGTGAGCACGGCGAGCCGTTCGGGGTCGTGCGGGACGCCGTCCGGTGCGGCCAGGAAACGGGCGACGAGGGAGCGGGTCGCGGCCGGGGACAGGAGGGTGTCGCCGTCGGCGATCGTGCGCACGGCGTCCGCCAGGTCCTCGGCCCCGATGCCCTTGCCGATGAATCCGCCGGCGCCCGCGCGCAGCGCCTGGGCGACGTACTCGTCGGTCTCGTACGTGGTGAGGATCAGGACGCGGCTGCCCCGCAGGTCCGGGTCAGCGCAGATCCGCGCCGTCGCGGTGATGCCGTCCATCTCCGGCATGCGGATGTCCATGACCACCACGTCCGGGCGCAGCTCCCGGGTGAGCCGCACCGCCTCCCGCCCGTCGGCGGCCTCGCCGACCACGGTGATGTCGTCGGCGCTGTCGAGCAGCAGCCGGAAGGCGCCGCGCAGCAGGGCCTGGTCGTCGGCCAGCAGTACCCGGCGCGTCATGACGGATCCCCGGCCGCTCCGCCGGTCCGCTGCGCCTTGGCGGGCGGGAGGGGCAGCTGGGCGGAGACGAGGAAGCCGCCCTCGGGCCGGCGGCCCGCGGAGAGCCGTCCACCGACGGCCGTGGCGCGCTCGCGCATCCCGATCAGCCCGTAACCGGGCGAACGGTCGCCCGACGCGGGCGCCGTCCGATCGCCGCCTCCGTCGTCGGCGACGGTGACGGTCACGCGGTCGCGGTTCCAGGCGAGGCGTACCCGGGCGCTGCCGGCGCCGGCGTGCTTGGTCACGTTCGTCAGGGCCTCCTGGATGATGCGGTAGGCGGTGAGGTCCACCCCGGGAGGCAGCGGCCTCTCCGTGCCCTCGTGGTGCACCGACACCTCCAGACCCGCGCGGCGGAAGGATTCGAGGAGCGTGGGGAGCCGGGACAGTCCGGGCGCCGGTTCGGCGGGCGACGCCGCGTCCCCGGACTGGCGCAGCAGGCCGACCGTGGCCCGCAGTTCGTCGAGCGCGTGGCCGGTCGTCTCGACGAGTTCGTCCAGGCTCTCGCGGGTCTGCTCGGGGCGGACGTCGAAGAAGTGGGCGGCGACCGTCGCCTGCGCGTTGGCCAGGGTGATCTGGTGCGCCACCAGATCGTGCAGTTCCCGGGCGATGCGCACCCGCTCCTCGGCCACCCTCCGGCGCGCCTCGCCGTCGCGGCTCTGCTCGGCCCGCAGGGCCCGCTCCTCCACGGCCGCGAGGTAGGCCCGCCGGTTCTGCGTCGAGTGGCCGAGGATGCCGGCCACCAGCGGGAACGCCGCCACGACCACCGCCCTGCTCGCGTCCTGCCACGAGAGGCCTCCGGACGTGAAGATCAGGTTGGAGGCGGTCAGCAGCGCCCCGGACGAGAGCAGGACCGCGCTCGCCGTGCGCCATTCCGCGCGCACGGCGAGCGAGTAGGCGGTGACCAGGGCGGGCGCCACGATGAGCGGGCTCATCAGCAGGCCCAGCGGCGCCACCAGCATGCCGATCACCGTCGTGGCCGCCATGACGGCCACGGGCGCCCTTTGCCGCGCCGGCAGCACGGCACAGGACAGCACCGCGACGAGGTAGGCGGCCGGAGGCGGCCACGACACCGACTCGTCGCCGACCTCGAGGATGCCGCCGAGCAGGCAGACCGCGAACGCCGCCGCCGTGATCGCCGTCTCCCGCCGCCACCCGCCGCGCGGCCGCGGGGCACCCGTGTCCGTCATGGCCGGCTCAGCGCCTGCCCGCGGCGGACACCGGCACGTCCGGCCGGGTCACGGAGGCCGGGAACCGCCTGCTCAACGCCTCACCCTCGATGTCCACGTTCGGCAGCACACGGTTCAGGGTACGGGGCAGCCACCAGGCCCGGCGGCCGAGCAGGGCCAGCACCGCGGGCGCGATCGCCATCCGGACCACGAAGGCGTCGAACGCGACCGCGGACGCCAGGCCGACGCCCATCGTCTGGATGGTCGGGCTGCTCATCCCGATGAACCCGGCGAACACGCTGGTCATGATGATCGCCGCCGCGGCCACGACCCGTCCGCTGTGCCGGAACCCGCTGACGATCGCCTCCGCGGGGGACGCGCCGTGGACGTGGGCCTCCCGCATCCGGCTGACGAGGAAGACCTCGTAGTCCATCGCGAGGCCGAACACGATCCCGATGATCAGGATCGGCATCAGCGACATGACCGGCCCGGTCTGCTCGATGCCGATCAGCTCCGCCGCCCAGCCCCACTGGAAGACGGCGACGACGACGCCGAAGGCGGCCCCCACCGACAGCAGGAAGCCGAGCGCGGCCTTCACCGGGACCAGGATCGAGCGGAACACCACCGTCAGCAGCAGCACCGCCAGGCCGATGACCACGATCAGATAGGGGAGCAGGGCGTCGGACATCGCCTCGGAGATGTCGATGTTCAGCGCGGTGGTGCCGGTCACCAGGACCACGGCGCCCGTCTCGGCCTCGACACCGGAGGCCGTCCCGCGGATCGCCTGCACCAGGTCCTTGGTCTCGGCGCTGTTCGGCGCCGTCCGCGGAATCGCGGTGAGGATGGCCGTGTCCTTGCCGAGCACCGGGTCACCGACCGACGCGACCCCGTCCACGCCCCGCAGGGCGTCGGCGACCCGCTCGGCGGCGGCGCGCGGGTTGGCGGCGTCCGCCATGTCGACCACCACGGTCAGCGGGCCGTTGAACCCGGGACCGAAGCCTTCCGACAGCAGGTCGTAGGCGCGGCGCTGCGTGGTCTCCACCGACTTGGACTCGTCCCCGGGCAGGCCGAGTTCGAGGCTCAGCGCCGGGACGGCGACGGCGCCGAGACCGAGCCCGGCGACCAGCAGCACGGTCAGCGGCCGGCGCAGCACGAACCGCGCCCAGCGGGTGCCGAGCCCGGCCCGGCCGGCGGACGCGCGGGCGGCGCGGGGCCGGATCCGGCGGTGGAGGAAGCCGAACAGCGCGGGCACCAGGGTCAGCGCGACGAGGACGGCGAGCGCCACGGCCCCCGCGCCGCCCACGCCCATCTTGGTGAGCTCGGGGATCCCGACGACCCCCAGCCCGACCAGGGCGATGAAGACGGTCGCGCCGGCGAACACCACCGCGGACCCGGCCGTGCCCACCGCCCGTCCGGCGGCCTCCTCCGCCTCGACGCCCCGCGCGAGCTCGTCGCGGAAGCGGGAGGTGATGAACAGCGCGTAGTCGATGCCGACCGCCAGCCCCAGCATCAGCACGAGGATGGCGACGGTGGACGTCAGGCCCAGCGGAGCGGCCAGCGCGGAGACCGCGCCGAACGCGATCGCCACGCCCCAGAAGGCGGTCAGCAGCGACAGCCCGGCCGCGACCAGCGACCCGAGGGCGAGGATCAGCACGACCGCCGCCACCACCACGCCGATGATCTCCGTCGTCCCGCCCGGCGCCTCCTCCGCGTCCAGGGCCGACCCGCCGATCTCCACGGTCAGCCCCGCGTCCCGGGCCTTCTCGGCGGCGTCCTCCAGCGCGCTCTTCGCCGACTCCGCCAGGTCGACACCGTCCACGGTGTAGGTAATCGTGGAGTAGGCGATGGTGCCGTCCTTGCTGACCGCACCGGTCTCAAAGGGGTCGGTGGTCGACGCGACCTGCTCACCCCCGTCCAGCGCCCCGACGGTGTCCTGGACGATCGCCTTGTTCTCTCTGGCCGTCACCCGCTGCCCGTCCGGGGCTTGGAACACCAGACGAGCCTCGGCGCCCTGGGCATTGCTCTGGGGGAACCGCTCGTCCAGCAGGTCGAACGCCTTCTGCGACTCGGTGCCGGGCATGGAGAGGTCTTCCTCCTCCGCGGTCGGCGCCAAGGCGGCGGCGGCCACCGCCAGCACCAGCGCACCCAGCCACAGAGCCCCCACGAGCCGGCGTCGGCGGAATGCCCACCGCCCGACCCGGTACAGATATTTCGCCATCTGTTGATCACTCCAGACACCACGAGGGGCAGGGGAAAAGCGCGGATCTCACGCGCCACCAACACTCCCCGCCGCCACCCCACCGCGGCATCGTCCCCAGCCCCCGTCTTCCCCTGGTGCACCCGAACCAGAGAAACCCGCCCTCTAGTGCATACGCACCAGCCCACCACCCCCGACCTGCACCTCAACGTTCCGGGCCAGTGGACCGGGATGACAGCACGCCATGCCGCCGGATTCATGACCGCACGGAAATCAGCCCGGGGACAGCTCGCAGCGAGGTGAAGCCGGTTCCCTCCGGGCGTCCTCGGAGACGGCGATGTCATTCGCGGGCATTTTCACCGCCTGACCCGCCGGTCTCGATTCAGGTCTGGTAGGGGGCCGGTTTCACCGTTCGGCGGAGGAGGCAGAACTCGTTGCCCTCGGGGTCGGCCAGGACGTGCCAGGGTTCCTCGCCGGTCTGGCCTACGTCGGCGGTGCTGGCGCCGAGGGCGAAGAGGCGCTGGAGTTCCTCGTCCTGGTCGCGGTCGACCGCGTTGACGTCGAAGTGGAGGGGGAGCTTGGCCTGCCTGGGGTCGGTGCTGGGGCTGAGGACGAGCGTGAGCCCGGGATCGGCCAGGTCGTTGCCGGGCGGGCCGATCTCGATGCTGCCGTCGTCGTCGGTGTCAAGGACGACGTAGCCGAGCACCTGACACCAGAAGTCCGCCAGGGTCTCGGGGTCCCGGCAGTCGAGAACCAACTCGGTGATGCGGCATGCCATTGGGGCACTCTACTGGCACGGTCCAGATCGGAGCCTCCTGGTTTCACCGGGCTACGAGCGGAAGGCGGGCGGGCGGGGGGAGCGGGGCCGGGGCGGGGTTCGCTCGGAACGACTGGAGCATGAGGGCCGTCAGGCGGCGTGAGGCCGCCACCCTCGCCTCGGGGGAGTCGGCGCGGATGCCCTCGTTCGCCATCAGGGTGAGGATGACGTCCTCCAGGACGAAGTCCTGCCGGAGGTCGCCTGATCGTTTGGCGCGCCGGACCAGTTCGAGCATCGCGGTGAGGGCGCGGTCGCGTTCGGCGGTGAAGTAGTCCGGGAAGCGCGAGGTGAAGGCGCGGGAGAAGCCGCGGTCGAGGGCGTGCATCTCCATGAGCTTCTCGATGACCAGGCAGAAGCCTTGCCAGGGGTCGGGGGCTGCGAGGCCCTCCTCGACGACCGCGGAGCACAGGGCCATCTGTTCGGCGAAGGCCGCGGTGTAGAGGGCCTCCTTGGTCGGGAAGTGCCGGTAGACGGTCGCGGGGCCGACGTCCGCGCGGCGGGCGATCTCGCGGACCGGGACGTCGAGGCCGTCGGTGGCGAAGGCCATGCGGGCCACGGCGAGGATGCGGGCGCGGTTGTCCCGCGCGTCCGAGCGCAGCTCACTCACTTGGGCCGTCACCACTCCCACTTTAGTTAAACGGACGGGGTGTTCCGTTACGGTCCGGCGGCATGAGAGCCGTTCAGTTTTCCGAGTACGGGCCGCCCGCCGTCATGCGGGTGGCCGAGGTGGAGGCGCCGCACGCCGGGGAGGGCGAGGTGCGCATCGCCGTGCGGGCGTCCGGGATCTCGCCGGGTGAGGTCCAGATCCGCTCCGGGCGGATGCGCGACGTCGTGCCGACCGGGTTTCCGTGCCGGACGGGCTTCGACGCCGCGGGCGTGGTGGACGAGGTCGGCGACGGGGTGGCCGGTGTCGCGATCGGTGACGAGGTGTTCGGCGTGACCGCGATGAGCCGGCGGGGTGCCAACGCCGACCACGCGGTCCTGGTCTACTGGGCGCCGAAGCCGGGCGCGTGGAGCTGGGAGGAGGCGGGCGGTGCCGCGGGGTCGGTGGAGACGGCCACCCGCGTCCTCGACCGGCTCGGGGTCGGTGCCGGGCACACCGTGCTGGTGCAGGGCGCGGCCGGTGCCGTGGGGACGATCGCCGTCCAGATGGCCTCTGCCCGCGGCGCCACCGTGATCGGGACGGCGAGCGAGCGCAACCATGACCTCCTGCGGTCGCTGGGCGCTCGGCCCACGACGTACGGGACGGGTCTGGTCGAGCGGGTCCGTGCGATGGCCCCGAAGGTGGACGCGGTGTTCGACTGCGCCGGAGGGGCGCTGCCCGACCTGATCGCGATCGCCGGGGACCCGGCGCGGGTGGTGACGATCGCGCCCGACTTCGGCGCGGCGTCCCTCGGCGTGCACATGTCGCACGGAGCGCCGGCCGAGGAGACCGGGGACGCGATGGGGGCCGCGGCCGACCCGATGGCGCTGCACGGTCTCGGGGTCGCGGTCGAGCTCGCCGGGCGGGGCCGGCTGCGGATCCCGATCGCGGCGGCCTTCCCGCTGGAGGAGGTCGTGGCCGCGCACGAGCTGAGCGAGACCCGCCACGCCAGGGGCAGGATCGTGCTGGTGAACTGACGGGTCAGGAGAGGGCTTCCAGGGGCACGTCGCTGCCGAGCCAGGTGGCCGCCAGCTCCTGCACCGGCACGTCGAGCGCCTCGCCGAGGCGGACGATCGTGCCGAACCCGGGGGAGGGCAGCCGGCCGGTCTCGATCTTGCGCAGGGTCTCCGGGGAGATGCCGGCCGCGCCCGCGACCTCCGCCAGGTCGCGGTCCGCCCGCGCGTGGCGCAGCAGGGCGCCGAGACGCCGGCCGGCCTCGATCTGTTCGGGCGTGAGCGGTTGGCGGACCATGGGCCCAGCGTAGGGTTGGTATTTCTATACCGTCAAGCACTACAGTGACGGTATAGAAATACCAGCACTCCTACGTGAGGTACTCGTGATCGAACTGAAGACGCCCGCGGAGATCCAGCGGATGCACGTCGCCGGGCGTTTCGTCGCCGAGGTGCTCTCCGAGGTCTGCCGGCTCGCCGAGGTGGGCGTCAACCTGCTGGACCTGGAGCACCACGCGCGCGCCATGATCAAGCGTCGCGGGGCCGAGTCGTGCTACTGGGACTACGCGCCGTCCTTCGGCAACGGCCCGTTCCGCAACGTCATCTGCCTGTCGGTCAACGACGCCGTCCTGCACGGCCTGCCCCACGACTACGTGCTGCGGGACGGGGACGTCCTCAGCGCGGACCTCGCGCTCGGCATCGACGGCTGGGTGGCCGACTCGGCGTGCACGGTCGTCGTCGGGACCGCCGCCGAGGAGGACCTGCGGCTCATCCGCGCCACCGAGGAGGCGCTGGAGGCGGCGATCGAGAAGGCGCGCCCGGGCAACCGCCTGGGCGACATCTCGGCGGCGATCGAGGCGGTGGCCCGCGGCCACGGCTACCCGGTCAACGACGAGTTCGGCGGCCACGGCCTCGGCCGCACCATGCACGAGGGGCCGCACGTGTCGAACAAGGGCCGGGCAGGGCGCGGCCTCACGCTCCAGCCGGGCCTGACCCTCGCGCTCGAACCCTGGCTCGCCCGGACGACCGACCGGATCGTCTACGACCCCGACGGCTGGACGATCCGCTCGGCCGACGGCTCGCGCACGGCCCATTCCGAGCACACCGTGGCGATCACCGAGGACGGCCCCCTGGTGCTCACCCGGCGCGAGTCGGAACGCTCGCGATGACGGCCCGGGACGCCTGAGGGTCAGCCGCCCGCGGTCACGGCCTTGAGCTCGTCCAGGGACTCCCTGATGCGGTGGGGCAGGTCGCCCCGGCCTGGGCTGGCGGCCTACCCGGCCCGGACTCCTCGACGACCTCGACAAGGGGCACTACTTCCAGACCGGATGACCGGTCGCCGCGCCGCCCGCCACGTGCGGGCGGCGCGGTCGCCGGCGGTCAGCGGAAGTCGGAGGCGTGGTCCTCGGCCCACTGCCGGAACGTCCGGGCGGGGCGGCCGAGCAGCCGCGGCACGGTGTCGGTGACGCGCTCCGGCTCCTCTGCGAACCGCTCCCACGCCTTCAGCCGGGACTGGACGAACGCCGCGTCGCCCCACGCCGCCGTCAGCTCCTCGCGGGCGATGTCCGGCGGCAGGTCCTCCCAGCGCACGTCGCGCCCGATGACCTCGCCGATGACCCGGACCTGCTCCCGGTGGGTGATCGCCTCCGGGCCGGTGACCACGTGGGCGGAGCCGCGGTGGCCCGGCGAAGTCGATCGCCCGGACGAACGTCCAGTCCAGGCCGGACCTCCTGAGCAGGCGCTCGATCTCCTGGTGGAAGGACGTGGCGGTCTCCCCGTCCGCGAGGTCGGCCACGTCCGTGGACAGGTACACGACATGCCGGACGTGCCGCGCCAGAGCGTCCACGATGCGGGCGTCGACCGGCAGCGCGGGCCACATCAGGTAGACGCCGTCCACGCCCTGCGCCGCGCGCTCGACCGCCTCCGGGGAGGTCAGATCGCCCTGGACGGCCTCCACCCCGTCCGGCAGCGCGGCGCCGGCGGAGCGGACCAGCGCCCGGACGCCGTGCCCCGCCTCCGCCAGCGAGGCGGCGACATGCCGTCCCACGCGTCCCGTCGCTCCGGTCACCAGGAACTCGCTCATGCGCAGGACCCTAAGACCTCAACCGCACTTCAGGTCAAAGCGCGGTCGGGGCGGCTACTTCTGGGTGCGCTCGATGCCGGCCCACAGGTCCCGCAGGGCCGCGGCCGTCGTCTCGGGCGCCTCCCACGCGGGGGAATGGGCGGCGCTGGGGATGACCACCTTGGACGTGTTGAGCCGCTCCGCCATCGCGGCCTGCGCACGGGGATCCCAGACGTCGTCGTCCTCCCCGTAGAGGACGAGGGTGCGCAGGCCCGTGTCGGCGCAGTGCTTGGCCAGTTCGTCGACGCGGTCGGGGGCGGTGAGGATCTCGTCGGCCATGCAGGCGAGACCCTTCGGGGAGTTCCCGAGCGTCCGGGCCTTGAGGAAGGCGAGGATCTCCCGCTCGACGCCGTGCCCCGCGTAGTCGGGTTCGAGGGAGAGCGCCCAGATCTGCTCCAGGCCGAGCTCGGGGAGGGCGTCGCGCAGGGCGCGGGCCTTGGCGGCGGCCTGCCCCGTGACGGCGGACGGACCCGAGCTCATCAGCGTGAGCGACGCGGGGGACGCCCCGGCGAGGACGGCCTCCCGGCACACCAGCCCGCCGAAGGAGTGGCCCACCAGGTGGACCGGGTCGGGGCCGAGGGCCTCCAGGACGGCCGCGATGTCGGCGCCCAGGGCCGCGCGGGTGTAGGCGGACGGGTCGTCGGGCCCGATCGACTCGTACTGGCCGCGCATGTCGATCGCCACGATGCGGCGGCCGGACGCGGCGAGCGTCTGCAGGACGCCGAGGAAGTCCTCCTTGCTGCCCGTCAGGCCGGGGACGAGGAGGGCGGGCCAGCGTTCGGCGACGCCCGAGCCGGGGAGCGCCTCCAGGGCGGCGAAGGGACCGCGGGAGGTCTCGGCGGTCGTCCGGCGAACACCGGGGGGCAGGCTCACGAACCGGGGCGTACTCACGGGTGTCCACCATAGTCAATGGTCGTGGGCGGGCTTCGGTGAAAAATCTCCGGTGGTAGCGTCACCAGCGTGCATCCCACGCCTGCCATCTCCGCGCACCGCCGTGACGAGGCGGGTCTGACGGGGCTCGGCGAGGCCGCGGCGTCCGGTGCCGAGTACGTCGAGATCGACATCCGGCGGACGGGCGACGGACGGCTCGTCGTCCACCACGACCCCCACGTCGGCGGTATCCGGCTGAACCGGCTCACCTACGACCGGGTCCAGGAGCTCGCGGTCCGGCCCGTGCCGCTGGTCGGCGACGCCATCAAGATCATCGCAGGCCGGGCACGGGGGCATCTCGACCTCAAGGAGCGCGGCTGCGAGCACGAGACCGTCGCGCTCGCCCTGGAGGCGTTCGGGACGGAGAACTTCGTGGTGACCACCGGCGAGGTGACGTCCCTCGTGGAGATCAAGCGGAGCTTCCCCGAGGTCCGGACGGCGCTGTCGGTGGGGCGCAACCTGTGGGAGCGCGGCGCCGCGCACGACTTCGCGCCGCTGCGCCTGGTCCGCCGGGCGGGCGCCGACATGGTCGCGCTGAACCACCGGCTCGCCCGCGTGGGCGTGCTCCGCCAGTGCGGGCGCGCCGGGATCCCGGCCATGATCTGGACGGTGAACGCCGAGCCGGTGATGCGGCGCTTCCTGCGCGACCCCCGCGTCGCCGTGCTCATCACCGACCGTCCGCGGACGGCCCTGCGGCTGCGGGACCAGGGAACGCGGCGGGGCCGGGGAACACCGCAACCGCGAGACTGAGCGGGGAGTCTCGCGGCTGCTCGTTCGCGGACGGCCGGGCGGCCCGGTCGGGCCGGCCCGGTCAGGCGGTCTGGGACGCCTCGGCGGTCTCAGCGGCGGGCGCCGCCGGCTTGCCGGCGCGGGTGCGGCGCCGGGTGCGGCTGCGCTTGCGTTCGGTGGCGACCGCGTCGACGACGGTGCCGTCGGCGCCGGTCTCGGCCTCCGCGGCGGCCGTCTCCACCGGCTTGCCCCCCCGGGTGCGGGTCCGGCCGCGCTTGCGGCGGCGCGGCCGGGGGTGTTCCCGGTCGTGGTCGCGGTCGCGGTCGTTGCTGCGGACCTTGCCGGTTTCGCCGATGTCCTCCAGCTCCTCGGCGTCCAGCCCGGCGCGGCCGTTGCGCTTGTCGGTGGGCAGCGTCCCCTTCGTGCCCTCGGGGATGCCGAGCGCCCCGAAGAAGTGCGGGGACGTGGAGTAGGTCTCCTCCGGGGCCGCGAACGGCAGGTCCAGCGTGCTGTTGATCAGCTTCCACCGGGTGAGGTCGGACCAGTCGACCAGCGTGACGGCGACGCCCTTCTTGCCCGCGCGGGCCGTCCGGCCGATGCGGTGCACGTAGGTGTCGGCGCTGTCGGGGCACTCGTAGTTGACGACGTGGGTGACGTCGTCGACGTCGAGGCCGCGGGCCGCCACGTCGGTGGCCACCAGCACGCCGATCTTGCCGTTGCGGAACGCGCGCAGCGCCCGCTCCCGCTGGCTCTGCCCGAGGTCGCCGTGCACGGCGGCGGCGTCGAAGCCGCGCTGCGCGAGGTCGGCGGCCACCCGGTCGCAGGCCCGCTTGGTCTGGCAGAAGACCATGGTCAGCCCGCGGCCCTCCGCCTGCAGCAGGCGCGCCAGCATCTCCGGCTTGTCCATCTGGTGGGCCTGGAAGACGTGCTGGACGACCTGCGGCGTCGCGTCGGACTCCTGGTGCGACTCGGCCCGGACGTTGGTCGGGCGGGTCAGGTACCGGCGCGACAGCGCGACGATCTCGCCCGGCATCGTCGCCGAGAACAGCATCGTCTGCCGCTGTGCCGGGATCCGCTCGATGATCCGCTCGATGTCGGGCAGGAACCCGAGGTCGAGCATGCGGTCCGCCTCGTCCAGCACCAGGATGCCGATCTTGGACAGGTCGAGGTGCTTCTGCTTGACGAGGTCGAGGAGGCGGCCGGGGGTGCCGACGACGACGTCGACGCCCTCGCGGAGCGCGTCGATCTGCGGCTCGTACGCGCGCCCGCCGTAGACGGACAGGACGCGGGTGCCGAGCTTGCCGCCGGCGACGAGCAGGTCGTCGGTGACCTGGAGGGCCAGTTCGCGGGTCGGGGCGACCACGAGCGCCCGCGGCTCGCGGCCGCCGTGCTCGATGCGCTGCAGCAGCGAGACGCCGAACGCGAGGGTCTTGCCGGTGCCCGTGCGGGCCTGGCCGATGATGTCGTGCCCGCCGAGCGCGATCGGCAGGGCGAGCTCCTGGATGGGGAACGCCTCCACGATGCCTTCGGCTTCGAGGGCGTCTGCTATCTCGGGGACGACCCCGAGTTCACGAAAGGTAGTCAGGGCTTTCAGCCTCCAATATGCGGGGTCTCCGCTCCCGGGTGCGGCGCGGCTCGCCGGCGGGACTTCGCCGTCGCCGACGTGTCCGCCGTTCCTGTGGCCGCGCGCTCGCGCGGGAGGGACCAGCCGTTGATCAAAATGTCTCGGCGACCGCAGTCAGGGGTTGAGAGCAGTCACTCGCTGTGGCTGCGTGCGGTCACACTCCGCCACACAGTGTACCGACCGTTGATTCCATACACCAATAGCCGATCACTGGACCCAACGTTTCCACGGTTTCCTGTATTCCCGCCCCGCTCCGCCAGGCCATATCCGCCGCGGTCCGGCTCGGCGGCGGGCCGCGTCCGCCGGCCCGGCGGCGCGGCCACATCCGGACACATTCCGGCGCCCGCGCCGCTCGTCCCCGGCACGCGGAAGCCCCCGCCCGCAGGTGGCGAGGGCTTCCGCGCCGGGGTGCTCCTGGGTCAGAACGAGCGGCGGCGGGTGCGCCAGCCGGAGCGCCGGCCCCGGCCGCGGTCGTTCAGCGCGGTGAGCGCGGCGACGCCGAGCGCGGCGATGAGCACCGCGAACACGATCGCGATGATCGTGCCGGCGCCGAGCGCGTCCGCGATGACCCCGCCGAGGATGGAGCCGGCGATCCCGACCAGGATCGTCAGCAGGATGCCGATCGGGTTCCGGCCCGGCACGATCAGCCGGGCGAGGGCCCCGATCACGGCACCGACGACGATGAACCAGAGGATCGTCGTGAGCATGTCGATCATCCATTCTGTTTCCGTGGGCCTGGGCGGCCCGTGGTCGCAGATCGGTATGCCCGTCATGCCGGATTGAAACAAAATCCCGGTCAAGTCCGTTCGAAACCGGGTCAACGCGTCAGGTGTACTGGGTGCCGAACCCCACGCTGCGCTGCTCGTCCTCGGAGATCTCCAGGTAGCCGACCCGCGCGGCGGGGACGACGATCCGCCCGGCGCGGCGGTCCTTCAGTACCAGCACGCCGTCCGAGGCGGAGAGCGCCTCCCGCAGCGCGTCCTGCACCTCGTCGGCCGACAGCGCGGTGTCGACCACGAGTTCCTTCGGCACATTCTGGACCCCGATGCGAACCTGCACGCGATGCTCCCGTCGTCCGGCACGTCCCGCCGACCTCCGGCGGGCCCGTCTCCGATGGTCGCACGGAGATCGCCGGACGCGCGGCCACCGCGTTGTGCCGAGGGTGAACTCCCGCGCGCGGGCGCACCCCGGCGGTCGCGGGCGGCGGATCAGCCCTGGTCGGACGTGCGGGGGAAGCCGGAGATCCCGCGCCAGGCCAGCCGGGCGATGATCTTCTCGGCGGTGTCCTTGGGGATCGCCCGGTGCTGGGACAGCCAGAAGCGCGCGCTGACCTCGGCCATGCCGACCAGGCCCATGCCGAGAAGGTGCGCCTCCTCGGCCGGGGCGTTGGTGTCCTCGGCGATGACCTGGGCGATCATCTCGGCGCACTGCTGGTTGGCGCGGTCGACGCGGGCCCGGACGGGCGCCACGTTGCGCAGGTCGGACTCGAAGACCAGCCGGTACGCCTCGCCGTCGCCGGCCACGAAGTCGTAGAAGGCCTGCATGCTCGCCTGCACGCGGAGCTTGTTGTCCGTGGTGGCCTCCAGCGCCTCACGGACGATTTTCACGAGGGCCTCGGCGTGCTCGTCCAGCAGGGCCAGGTACAGCTCCAGCTTGCCCGGGAAGTGCTGGTAGAGCACGGGTTTGCTGACGCCCGCACGCTCGGCGATCTCATCCATCGCCGCAGCGTGGTACCCCTGCGCGACGAACACCTCCTGCGCCGCGCCGAGCAACTGCTTGCGGCGCGCCAGTCGCGGCAGCCTTGTGCCACGGGGGCGGGCGTCCGGGGTCGCGGTCACCACACTCTCCGATCACCGATCATCGCGGCGGATCGGGGGTCGTCCGCCGCGGGTAGACAATCTCAACATCCTACGCGTGGGTAACTCCGTTGGTCACGGGCGAAGCCCGCCGTCGTTCCTTCGCGCAGGTCAGTGTATTCCCGCGGAGGCCCGGGACGGTGTCGCCCCGGCCCTCCGCGCGTACCGTGCCGCCGGTGACCCGGGCCGACCCGGGTCACCGGTAGTCGTCCTCGTCCAGCCGAACCTCGATCAGCTGCTCCGCCGCGTCGGCCTCGTTGGCGTCGTCGGGCAGCGGCCCGGGTTCGGCGCGTTCGTCCTCGTCGAGCACCGCCCGCTGTTCGACCGCGTCGGCCTCGTTCGCCTCGACGGGCGGCTGCTCCAGGTCGTCGATCTCACTCATCGGGCGCCCTCCTCGGTGGCTCAGGACCGGCCGGCCAGCTCCCGCAGCGGCGCCTCGACCGACTCGCCGTACGTCGGGAACGCGTGGACGACGTCGGCGAGCAGGCGCAGCGGCGTCTCCGCGCGGATGGCCAGCGCGATCTCGCTCATCCACTCCTCGGCGTAGAGTCCGGCCGCGGCGGCGCCGACCAGCAGCCCGCGCGAGCGGTCGGCGTACAGCTCGACCCGGCCGCGTTCGTCGGCCTCGACCGCCGCTCGTGCCGTCGCGGCGAGGTCGTACCCGGCGGTGAGCAGGTCTATGCCGAGTTCGTCCGCCTGCCTGGGAGAGATTCCCACCGAGTAGACGGTCGGCGTGGTGTAGACGACGCGGGGGATCGCGCGGTAGTCGGCCTCGCGGCGGTGCCCGAGCAGGTTCGACAGCGCCACCTGCGCCTGGTAGCGGGCGGCGTGCGCGGTGCGCGCGATACCGGTGACGTCGCCGGCCGCCCACACACCCCCCGAATCGGACGTCACCTGGCACGTCTCGTCCACCGGGATGCCCTCGCCGGGCGTGACGGCGATCCCGAGCTTCTCCAGCCCGAGCCCCTCCACGCGCGGCCTGCGGCCGGCGGCGACGAGGATGCGGTCGGCGTCGAGCGTCCCGCCGTCCGACAGCCACAGCCGGAGCCCGACGTCCTTGCGCTCGACGTTGCCGATGTCGGCGCCGAGGCGCAGGTCGACGCCCATCCGGCGCAGCGCGTCGGCCAGCACCTCCCCGGCGAACGGCGCCTCCGCGGTGAGCAGCCGGCCGGACGACTCGACGAGCGCGACCTGCGACCCGAACGCCGCGTACACCTGCGCCAGCTCGCAGCCGACCGGGCCGCCGCCGAGGATCACCAGCCGGCGCGGGAGGTCGGGGACCGAGAGCGCCTCGCCGCTCGTCCACAGCGGGACGTCGGCGAGGCCCTCGACGGGCGGGATCACCGGCTCGCTGCCGGTGCAGACCACGAGGTCGCCGAAGCCGTGCACGACACCCTCCACCTCGACCCGGCCGGGTTCGAGGACCCGGCCCCGGCCGCGCAGCACGGTCACGCCGTCCTCGGCCATCCGCGCCACGGCCGGGTCGTCGCGGCGGCGCCCGGTCAGCGCGTCCCGGCGGGCGACGGCCATCTCCCAGGTCTCGCCGCGCCGCGCCGACTTCAGCAGCGACTTGGACGGGACGCACGCGAAGTACGGCGACTCCCCGCCGACGAGGCGGCTCTCGACCAGCGCGACGTCCCGGCCCGCACGGGCGAGACCGCTCGCGACCAGCTCTCCGGCGGTCCCTCCGCCCAGCACCACGGCGTCGTAATGGTGGTTCTGCGACAACTGCTCTTCCTTCCGCCCCGCGTGGTGTCCCCGGACCATGGTGGCGGATGCCGGTCCCGGAGCGTGCCGGTTCGAACACATAGGGCACGCGAAATCCCGGATCAGGGCAGCGGGCGGTGGTCCTCCAGCAGCGGTTCGAGGAGGTCGCCGTGCTTCTCCAGCCGGGACAGGACGTCGTCGGGCCCGAACACCAGGTCGGTGGCGTCCTCGCACGACTCCAGCTCGTCCCAGGTGATCGGGGTGGAGACCGACGGGCGGCTCGCCGCGCGCAGCGAGTAGGGGGCGACGGTCGTCTTCGCCGGGTTGTTCTGGCTCCAGTCGACGAAGACCTTGCCCTTGCGCAGCCGCTTCTCCATCTTCGCCACGACGAGCCTCGGATGCTCCTCGGCGAGGCGCTGCGCGGCGGCCTTGGCGTACTCCGACGTCCGCTCGGCCTCCTTGGGCTCCTCGACGGGCACGTAGAGGTGCAGGCCCTTCTTCCCGCTCGTCTTCGGGTAGGAGTCCAGGCCGTCCTCGGCGAGCACGTCCCGGAGCAGGCGGGCGACCTCGCAGGCCTCCACGATCGTGGCGGGCGGGCCGGGGTCCAGGTCGAAGACGACGAGGTCGGGGGCGTGCACCTTGCCGCGCGGGCCGACCTTCCACTGCGGGACGTGCAGCTCCAGCGCGGCGAGGTTCGCGCACCAGACGAGCGTGGGCAGGTCGTCGACGACGACGAAGTCGAGCGTGTCGCGGCCCGTCGAGCTGCCGGGCGTGGGGATCGTGGCCGTCCGCACCCAGTCCGGGGTGTGGGAGGGGGCGTTCTTCTCGAAGAACTTGCCGCCGTCCACGCCGTCCGGCCAGCGGATCCGGGTGGCGGCGCGGTCCTTCAGGTGGGGGAGTATCGCCGGCGCCACCCGGACGTAGTAGTCGATGACCTCGCCCTTGGTGAACTCGGGGTAGAGGTTCTTGTCGAGGTTGGACAGGGAGAGCTGCCGCCCGTCGACCTCGACGGCGGTCCTCTTACTGCTCACTCGTGACCTCCAGGGGGTCCTTGTCGTCACGCAGGCCCCGCCAGGACGGGAAACGGAGGCGGCCGTCCCGGGTGCGGGCGCTGTACGCGACCTCCCCGACGAGGTGCGGTTCAACCCACTGGGCGTCGCGCGCGAACTCGCGCGGCACCGGCTCGTCGTACGGGCTGGTCGGGCGCCGCAGCGGCCACAGCGTCTCGTACAGGTCGTCCAGCGCGCGGTCGGTGAAGCCCGTGCCGACGTGGCCGACGAAGCCGAGCAGGCCCTTGAGGTCGTACTCGCCGAGCAGCAGCGAGCCGACGCCGCCTTCGCGCCGTCCCTTGCCGGGCTTCCAGCCGCAGACGATGACCTCGCGCGTCATGAAGTTCTTCACCTTGCGCCAGAAGTCGACGCGGCGGCCCGGACGGTACGGGGAGTCGAGGCGCTTGGCGAGCACGCCCTCCAGTTCCTGCTCGCGGGTGAAGTCGAGCAGCTCGCCGACCTGCGTCCTGTCGCCGCCGTGCAGGTACGGGGGCACCTCCACCGGGCCGCTGCCGGCCAGGTCGAGCTCGGCCAGCAGCGAGCGCCGGTCGGCGTAGGGCACGTCGAACAGCAGGCCGCCGTCCAGGTACAGCAGGTCGAAGACCACGTAGCGGACGGGGACCTCGCGGATCAGGCGGGGGTCGGGCCGGGGCACGTGCATCCGGCGCTGCAGGCGCTCGAAGCTGGGCCGCCCCTGCTCGAAGGCGACGACCTCGCCGTCCAGCACCACGTCGTGGTCCGGCAGCAGGTCGGCGAGGGCCGACAGCTCGGGGTAGCGGCCGGTCACCTCCGTCCCGCGCCGCCCGGTGGCCCGGACGCCGTCGGCGGACACGTGCGCCAGGACGCGGACGCCGTCCCATTTCAACTCCAGACCCCACCGCACGCCGTCGGAGGGGAGGTCACCGGTGGACGCCATCATCGGCTCAACGGGCCACGGCATGGTCATAACGGCGTCTTACCCGGTCCCGCACCGCAGAAAAGGATCAAGAGCTCGTTCTGGCGCAAATCGAACGGGGTTGCGACGCTAGGGGCGGGAACGTGCTGGGTAAGGACGGATCATGCGCAGTATCTGGAAGGGCGCGATCTCCTTCGGTCTGGTGACCATTCCGGTGAAGCTCTACTCGGCGACCGAGCAGCGGGACGTCGCCTTCCACCAGGTGCACCGGGAGGACGGGGGGCGCATCAAGTACAAGCGGGTGTGCACGGTCGACGGCGAGGAGGTCCCGTACTCCGACATCGCCAAGGGCTACGAGCTGCCGAGCGGCGAGATGGTCATCCTCACCGACGAGGACTTCGCCGACCTGCCGCTGTCGTCCAGCCGCCGGATCGACGTCCTGCAGTTCGTGGAGAACGACGAGGTCGACCCGATCTACTTCGCGAAGTCGTACTACCTGGAGCCCGACCAGCAGGGCGCCAAGCCGTACGTGCTGCTGCGGGACGCGCTGGAGAGCTCCGGCCAGGTCGCGATCGTCAAGGTCGCGCTGCGGCAGCGCGAATCCCTCGCGACGCTGCGGGTCCGCGAGGGCATCTTCGTGCTGGAGACCATGCTGTGGCCGGACGAGGTCCGCACGCCCGACTTCCCCTTCCTGGACGAGGACATCGAGATCCGCAAGCAGGAACTGTCGATGGCGACGTCGCTGATCGAGTCGATGGAGGGGGAGTTCGACCCGTCGGAGTACAAGGACGCCTACCGGGAGGCCCTCCAGGCCGTGATCGACGCGAAGATCGAGGGCAAGGAGGTCGCCCGGCCGGCCGAGGAGGGCGAGGAGGAGCCCGCCGCCGACCTGCTCAGCGCGCTGCGCGCCAGCGTCGAGGCGGCCAAGAAGAGCCGCGGCGAGAAGGACGGCAAGGCGTCGTCCGGCAAGGGGACGTCCGCGAAGAAGCCCGCGGCGCGCAAGTCGCCGTCGAAGTCCGGCACGAAGAAGGAGCCGGCGAAGACCCGCGGCCGCAAGTCGGCGTGACCCGGAGCGGGACGCCTGTCGGTTGTCGCGGGATGCCCTGTCAGTTGTCGCGGGACGCGAGGACGCGTCCGAGCGCGGCGGCGGCCCCGAACGGGTCGGTGCACGGCGCGATCTTCTCGCCCCAGCCGTAGAAGTAGGCCCAGCCGTCCCCGGACTCCTCCCGGACGGCGATGACGTGCTCGTGCAGGGCCCGCATCCGCGGGTTGACGACGATGGCCGTGGGCCGGCGGTCCTCGGGCGCGGCGACCTCGACGGTCCAGCCGTCGGCGCGCAGGACGTCGGTCAGGCGTTCCAGGTGCCCGAGCGCCGTCTCGGCATCGGTGATCACCTGTGCGGACATGGTGCCTCCAAGGAACATCCCCATGGCGGGTGGTGTGTGGGGTCCGCCGGGCGGGGGCCGTCGCGGTAGTCGTCACGCGAGGGCGCGGCCGGTGGAACGGGATTCAGTCTTCCGCCGGGTGACGGGGACCACAAGCGGTTTCGACGCATTGGTGGCCGGCACTTTCCGTGCCGGCCACCAACACTTGGCGATCCCGGGAGGTCAGCCCACGGGCTCCAGTTCCGGCCGGGCCGGGGCGGGGGAGTCGCCCTCCTTGATCCCGTACCGGCCGTAGAGGCGGGCGAGCGGGCCGGGCGCCCACCAGTTCGCGCGGCCGAGCAGCCGCATGGTCGCCGGGACGAGCAGCGCCCGGACGATCGTCGCGTCCATCAGGATCGCGATGGCCATCCCGACGCCGGTCATCTTGATGAACGTGATGCCGGACGTCGCGAACGCGCCGATCACGACGATGAACAGCAGCGCCGCGCTGGTGATGATGGCGCCGGTGCGCTGCACGCCGGACGCGACGGCCGCGGTGTTGGACCCGGTCAGGTCGTACTGCTCGCGGACCCGCGACAGCAGGAACACCTCGTAGTCCATCGAGATCCCGAACAGCATGGCCAGCATCAGGATCGGCATCGCGGGCGCGATCGAGCCGGTGGCGGTGAAGCCGAGGGCGTCGGACAGGTGGCCGTCCTGGAAGATCAGGACGACCGCGCCGAACGTCGCCGACAGCGACAGCATGTTCATCAGGATGGCCTTCAGCGGCAGCAGCACCGACCCGAACGCCAGGAAGAGCAGGATGAACGTGGCGCCGCCGACGACCACCGCGAGCCACGGCAGCGTCGAGCCGAGGCTGTCGAGCTGGTCGACCACGTCCGCGGTGACGCCGCCGACGTAGGCCTGCGCGCCGTCCGGCGGGGGCACGTCCCGCACCTGCTGGACGAGGTCGCGCGCGGCGCCGGAGTTGGGGTCGGCCTCGTAGCGCAGCGCGATCCGCGTCGTCGTCCCATCCGAGCCGGTCACCGTCGCGCCGGTGACGCCGGGCACCGCGTCCAGGCGGGCGCCGTAGGCCTGGATCGCCGCCTGGTCGGACGTCCCGGTCACCACGGCCTCGATCGGGCTGGTGGAGTTGCGGGCGAAGCCGGTCTCCAGCGTCTCGGACACGACCCGCGCCTCGGTGCCGTCCGGCAGCACCTTGGCGTCCACGCCGCCCCAGTTGATGCGCAGGAACGGGGCGCCGAGCGCGAGCAGCAGCGCCACGGTCGCGACCACGTAGATCACCGGACGGCGCATCACGCTGCGGGCGACGCGTCCCCACCAGCCGTCGAACCGGCTCTCGGCGGCCCGCCGGCGGCGCCGCACGGGCAGCGCGTTCACCTTCGGGCCGAGGACGGCCAGCAGGGCGGGCAGCACGGTCAGCGCGCCGACCATGCAGACGAACACGGTGGCGATGCCGCCGTAGCCCATCGAGACCAGGAAGTTCTGGTCGAACAGCAGCAGCCCGGACAGCGACACCGCGACGGTGACGCCGGAGACGGCGACGGTGCGCCCGGCGGTGGCCATGGTGGCGGCCAGCGCGTCCGGGCCGGTGGCGCCGTCCCGGCCGATCTCCTCGCGGAACCGGCTCACCATGAACAGCCCGTAGTCGATCGCGAGGCCGAGGCCGAGGAACGTGGTGATGTTCACCGCGAAGATCGACACGTCCGTCACGTAGGTGAGCGCGTGCAGGGCGGTGAACGAGCCGAGGATGGCCAGCCCGCCGACCAGCAGCGGCAGGCTCGCCGACACCAGCCCGCCGAAGATCAGCACCAGCAGCACCAGCAGGATCGGCATGGCCATGCCCTCGGCCCGGCCGATGTCGGCCGAGACGCGCTCGTTGATCGCGACCTCGGTGCCGATCGCGCCGCCGACCTTGGCGGTCAGGCCGCCGCCGGCCCGGTCCAGGTCGTCGGCGATCGCGTCGTAGGAGTCCTGCCGGGCGGCCGGGTCGGAGCCGGCGAGCTGCAGGACGGCGTAGGTGGCGGTGCGGTCGCCGCTGACGAACTGCGGCGCCCCGGTCGTCCAGTAGGTGCTGGCGCGGGCGACCTTGTCCGAGGGCAGGGCGCCGAGCGCCTTCTCGACCGCGGCCCGGTACGCCGGGTCGTCCACCGTCGTCTTCCCCTCGTAGAGGATCACGACGTCCGCCGCGTCCCGGCCGAGGTCGCGTTCGGCGATCTGCGCCGCCTTCGCGCTCTCGCTGCCGGGCGTGTCGAAGCCGCCGGACGAGGACAGCGCGCCGAAGACGCCCGTCCCCCACACTCCCGCGAAGACCAGGGCCGCCGCCGCGACCGCGAGGACCCAGCGGCGGCGCCGGTGGACCCACCTTCCCCAACGTTCGAACATGACCCGTTCCCCTGCCCTGTTACATCCTGTTACATCGACTAATCTTCGTGAACGCTGTAAACTGCGAACGATGTTAACTTCGCATACAGTGTTAGCTTCCGTCAAGGGTGTTTCTGAGGAATCATGCGAAGGTGGCCGGGCACGGCCGCAGAGCAGGGAAAGAGGCGGCTCAGTGGAATCGCGACGTGACCGGATGCGCGCGGCGACGGTCAGGGAGATCTCCGAGACCGCCCGGCGGATCCTCGTCGAGGAGGGCGCCGAGGCGGTGACGCTGCGGGCCATCGCCCGCGAGATGGGCATGACCGCGCCGGCCCTCTACCGGTACTTCGGCAGCCACAGCGAGCTGCTCCGGCATCTGGTCGGCGATCTGTTCAGCGAGCTGACCGGCGAGCTGCACGCGGTGATGAAGGACGTGCCGCACGACGACATGAGCCTCAAGGTCCTGACGGTCTCCCGCCAGTTCCGCGCCTGGTCCCTGGCCCATCCCCGCGAGTACGCGCTGCTCTTCGGGGCGCCCGTGCGCGGTGCCGGCCACCAGGAGGAGACCGACTTCGCCGAGGAGTGCGCCCGCCGCTTCGGCTGGACGTTCATGGCCCTGTTCCTGGAGCTGTGGAACAAGTGCCCGTTCCCGGTCCCGGACGACGACGAGATCGACCCCGCGCTGCGCGACCAGCTCCGTCGCTACCGCGACGACGTCCTCGGCGTGGACCTGCCGCTCGGCGTGATCCAGCAGTTCCTCAAGTGCTGGGTCAGGCTCCAGGGCAGCGTCAGCCTGGAGGTCTTCGGGCATCTGGAGTTCGCCCTGGAAGACGCCGAGCCCATGTTCGAGCTCATGCTCACCGAGATGGGCCCCGAGATCGGCGTGACCTACACCCCGCCCCCGAAGTGAAGGCGGCCGCGACGACGAAGGGCCCCGGAATCCGGGGCCCTTCGGGGGTGGAGCGGGATCAGTAGGTGGGCTGGCTCGGGTCGATCTGGTTGACCCATGCCAGGATGCCGCCGCCGACGTGGACGGCGTCGCCGAAGCCGGCGCTCTTCACCACGGCGAGCGCCTCGGCGGACCGGACGCCCGACTTGCAGTGCAGGACGATCTTCTTGTCCTGCGGGAGGCGCTCCAGCGCGGAGCCGTTCAGGAACTCGCCCTTCGGGATCAGCGTCGCGCCCGGGATCGAGACGATCTCGTACTCGTTGGGCTCGCGGACGTCGACGAGGAAGATGTCCTCGTCACGGTCCTGCATGCTCTTGAGGTCCTGCACGGAGATCGTGGAGTCCTTCGCCGCCTCGCTGGCCTCCTCGGAGACCGCGCCGCAGAAGGCCTCGTAGTCCTCCAGCAGTTCGGTCTGCGTCGGGTTCTTGCCGCACAGCGGGCACTCGGGGTCCTTGCGGACCTTGACCGACCGGTACGCCATCTCCAGCGCGTCGTAGATCATCAGGCGGCCGACGAGCGGCTCGCCGATGCCGGTCAGCAGCTTGATGGCCTCGTTCACCTGGATGGAGCCGATGGACGCGCACAGGACGCCGAGCACCCCGCCCTCCGCGCAGGACGGCACCATGCCGGGCGGCGGCGGCTCGGGGTAGAGGCAGCGGTAGCAGGGGCCGTGCTCGGCCCAGAAGACGGACGCCTGCCCGTCGAACCGGTAGATCGACCCCCACACGTACGGCTTGCCGAGCAGCACCGCCGCGTCGTTCACCATGTAGCGCGTCGCGAAGTTGTCGGTGCCGTCGACGATGAGGTCGTACCCGGCGAAGATGTCCATGATGTTGTCGCGGTCGAGCGCGGTGTCGTGCACGACCACGTCGATCAGCGGGTTGATCTCGCGGACGGTCTCGGCGGCCGACTCCACCTTCGGCTTCCCGAGGGAGGACTGCCGGTGGATGATCTGGCGCTGCAGGTTGGACTCGTCCACGACGTCGAAGTCGATGACGCCGAGCGTGCCCACGCCGGCCGCGGCCAGGTAGAGCAGGGCGGGGGAGCCGAGGCCGCCCGCGCCGACGACCAGGACCTTGGCGTTCTTGAGGCGCTTCTGCCCGGCCATGCCCACGTCGGGGATGATCAGGTGCCGCGAGTAGCGGTTGACCTCGTCGCGGGTGAGCTCGGGGGCGGGCTCGACCAGAGGTGGCAACGACACGGTGGATGCTCCTGTGCTGACGCTGGCGTTACTGAGGGCGGGACGACGTCGTCCTCACCCGCACAACCTTGCCATGTGCCCCCGCATTCCCGGTGGCCCGCCCCGCCGGGTTCGCCCATGTCACAGCGCACACCGGAATGGATCGCCCCTGAAAGGGCACCGTCCGGGAGCGCAGGGCCGGCGGTGGGAGCCGGCCCGCTCGTGATGAGGAGTGACGGGCCATGGGGCTTTTCGAGCGTCTCACGCGGGGCCGGACGGGCCGCCGCGCGGCGGGGAGGCGGCGCGCGCCGAGCCTGCGGGAGCGGCGGGCGCGGCTGCGGACGGAGCGGGCGGAGGCCAAGCTGCTGGAGACCGAGGCCCTGATCCACCAGGAGGCGGACCGGATCCGCCGCTCCCCCCGAACGTCCGCCTGACGCGCGAAACCGCCGCCGCAAAGGCGTGGCTGACGGGGCCGCAAAGGCGTGGCCCACGGGGCCGCAAGGGCGTGGCGGAGGGGGCCGTTACCTGGATGACAGGCGGAATATCGCGATGCGCCGTTAATCTTGACTGTTGTGGCATTCCTGCCCCCTTCTCAGCAGCCGCCTCCGCCGCGGCCCCCGCAGCGGCCCGGCATGCCCGCGTACCCCGGCGCGCCCGGCGCCGGCCCTCCGCCGGGCGGCGCCTACGGCGGTCCCCACGGCCCTCCCGCCGGCCCGCAGGGCGGCCCCCAAGGCGGCCCGCCACGGCCGACGGGCCCGCCGCCGCGCCCGGCGGGCACGGCCGGCCGGCCGACGGTGCTGGGCCTGAACGGGCGCCAGTGGATGATCGTGGCGCTGGTCGTCGGCTGCTGCTACCTGGTCACCACCGGGGTGTCCCTCACCGGGGCGTGGACGACCCTCAACCGCGACCCCACGGCCGCCGAGCTGCGGATCGCGGCCGACAAGGAGGTCGCGCGCCGCTGGCGGGCCTGGCCCGCGCGGCGCGTCTTCCCGCAGAAGATCAGCTACCGCCCGCCGGGCAACCGCGTCGAGTACGCCTCCAGGACCGGAATCGTCCCCGACACCGGCTGCGCCCAGGCGGTCGACGAGGAGATCGCGAGGACGGTCGCGAAGCACGGCTGCCGGGCCATCCTGCGCGCCACCTACGTCGACCAGCTCCAGGGGATCGTGGTCACCGTGGGCGTGGTGGCGTTCCCCGACCCGTGGAAGGCCGACCGGGCCTACAAGGAGCTGCCCGGCTCGCAGGGCCCCGACGGGTCCGGCTCGGTGCGGCCCGCGCTGCACGCCGCCGCCTTCCCGGGCACGGCGTCCGCCCGGTTCACCGACAAGGCCAGGCAGGACCGCACGATCGACCGCGGCGGCCCGTACGTGGTCCTGACGACGTCCGGCCAGGCCGACGGGCGTCCCGCGTCCGCCGTCACCAAGCGCCGGCCGGGCGAGCCGTTCGCGCCGGCCCCGCAGATCGGCAACGCGATCGCGCGGACGATGGCGGCCAAGGCGCTGCCCGACTGCGACCGGCCGGAGTGGCGATGCTGACGCGGGCGCGGCGGCGCGGCGCGGCGGCCGGCGTGGGCGCGGCGATGCTGGCCGGGAGCTGGCTGATGCCCGTCCAGGCGCACGCGGACGAGGTCCGGGACCGCCAGCAGCCGATCTTCGGCCTCCTCGGCATGGACGCCGCCTGGAAGGTCACCAGGGGCGCCGGCGTGACCGTCGCGGTCGTCGACTCCGGCGTCGACCCGGAGCAGGCGGACCTGCGCGGCAAGGTCACCACGGGACCCAACATGCTCGCCGAGGTCGACGCCGGGACGCAGCCCAAGCGGCTGCACGGCACGGGGATGGCCTCGCTGATCGCCGGCCAGGGCCACGGCCCCGGCGGCGGCGACGGCGTCATGGGGATGGCGCCGCAGGCCCGCATCCTCGCGATCCGCGCGATCGGCGAGAAGGAGGACGCCAGCTACATCCGCTACCGGACGTCGGAGAAGGCCGACGAGGCGGTCGCCCGCGGCATCCGCTACGCCGCCGACCACGGCGCCGACGTCATCAACCTGTCGCTGGGCAAGGACGAGGAGGTGCCGGCGGAGCGCGAGGCCATCGGCTACGCGATCGGCAAGGGCGTCGTCGTGGTCTCCGCGGTCGGCAACGACGGCGAGGACCCGGGCTCCCTGGACGGCGACGGGTTCGCGCCGTACTCCTACCCGGCGTCCTACCCGGGCGTCATCGCGGTCGCGGCGACGGCGCCGGGGCACAGCCGCGCGCCGTTCTCCAACCGGAACTACTCGGTGCTGCTGTCCGCGCCCGGCGCGGGCCTGCCCGTCGCGGGGCCGGGCGGGAAGTACTTCGTCAGCAGCGGCACCAGCGACTCCAGCGCGCTCGTGTCCGGCATCGCCGCGCTGATCCGCTCGAAGCACCCGAAGATGGCGCCCGCGCTGGTGTCCCAGGCGCTGTTGCAGAGCGCCAAGGGCGGCTCCTCGGGCGGCTACGACCCGGAGATCGGGTTCGGCGAGGTGCACGCCGCCCGCGCGCTGTCGGCGGCGGACTCGCTGGCCTCGGCGCAGCCCGGCCCCGCGCGGGCCAAGCCCGCCGAGAAGCGGTTCGGCGCGGAGGACCCCGGCCCGGTGGAGGTCATCGAGCGGCCCGTGTGGGTCCGCCCGGTGATCATGGTGCTGCTGGTGCTCGGCATCGGCGGGACGGTCGCCGCGGCCGGGATCGCGATCACGTTCCGCCGCCGCCACCCGAAGCTCGCGGCGGGACCCGCTCCCGGCGGGCCCCCGATGGGCGCCCCCGCCCCGGCCGGGCCGCCGATGGGCGGGCACCCGGCCGGGCCTCCCGCGGGCAGGCCGCCGATGGGCGGACCGCCGCCGGGCGGCGGTCGGCCGGTCGGGCCGCCGGGCTCCCCGACCTGACCCCGGGTGGGCTGCGTCCCGCAGCGTGTCGCGCGCCGGGATCCCCGCTCCCGATTTCGCAGGTCGTGCACCGTTCGGGCGGACGGGTCTTCGCCTACCTGCCGATCTGCGCGCTCGCGGTGTCCGGCCTGGCGGGCGCCGCGGTGTACCTGCGCGGTGGGCCGGGTTCGGGAGAATGATCGGATGTGGTCCGAACCTGACGAGTACGCCGAGGCCGTGCTGGACGCGGTGGAGCGGATCCCGCCGGGCCGCGTCCTGTCCTACGGCGACGTGGCCGAGCTGGTGGGGCGGGGCGGGCCGCGGCAGGTCGGGCGGGTGATGTCGCTGTACGGGGGCGCCGTCCCGTGGTGGCGGGTGATCCGCGCGGACGGCAACCCGCCGAGCGGCCTGGAGGTCGAGGCGCACGAGAACTACCGCGCCGAGGGGACGCCCCTGCGCCCGGACGGCCGCCGCGTCGACATGGGCCGCGCCCGGTGGACGGGTCCCGCGACCTGACGCCGGGGCGTTGGTTTTCTCCTGCGCGACATGCGTGCGTTGTGGTCAGAACAGCCCCGGCGATCTGTTCCAATGAACTGTTGTGCCATCTGCCTCCTACCGTCTCGTGCGCCGCGCGGGTCCCGCGCGGACCGTCCCGCCCGTGCTCGACGAGCAGCAGCGGCGGGTGGTCGAGCATGCCGGCGGGCCGATGCTGGTGCTGGCGGGGCCGGGCACGGGCAAGACGACGACGATCGTGGAGGCGGTCGTCGACCGCATCGAGAACCGCGGCGTCGACCCTGAGCGCGTCCTCGTCCTGACGTTCAGCCGGAAGGCGGCGGGCGAGCTGCGGGAGCGCATCACCGGCCGCCTCCACCGGACGACGCGGACACCGCTCGCGCTGACGTTCCACAGCTACGCCTACGCGCTGATCCGGCGGGACGCGGTGCTGCACGAGGAGCCGGCGCCGCGCCTGCTGTCCGGGCCGGAGCAGCTGCTCGAAGTGCGGCGGCTGCTGGAGGGGGAGCTGGCGGACGGCGCGCGCGACTGGCCGGAGCGGCTCCGGGCGGCCCTGGCCACGCGCGGGTTCGCCGAGGAACTGCGCGACTTCACCCTGCGCGCGATCGAGCGGCAGTACATCGCGGAAGACCTCGTGGCCCTCGGGCGGATGCGGGGACGCGACGACTGGGCCGCCATCGGCGGGTTCATGGAGCGGTACGTGGACCGCTTCCTGCTCGACCCCGTCCCCACCTACGACTACGGCGAGCTGATCCACATGGCCGCCGGCATGCTGGCGGAGGAGGAGGTGCGGATCCGCGAGCGCGACGCCTACGACGTCGTGTTCGTGGACGAGTACCAGGACACCGACCCCGCGCAGGAGGCGCTGCTGCACCACCTGGCGGGGGAGGGCCGCGACCTCGTCGTCGTCGGCGACCCCGACCAGTCCATCTACGGGTTCCGGGGCGCCGACGTGCGCGGCATCCAGGAGTTCCCGAACCGGTTCCCGACGCTCGACGGGGACCCCGCGCCCGTGGTCGCGCTGCGGACGTGCCGCCGGATGGGCCCGGAGATCCTCGCCGCGTCGCGCCGGATCGCGCGCCGCCTGCCCGCCGGGTCGGCCGGGGCCGCCGAGCATCGCGCGCTGCGCCCCGTGGAGGACCTGGACGAGGGCGAGGTGCGCGCGGTGATCGCCGACTCCGAGAGCCAGGAGTCCGCCCTGGTCGCCGACGAGCTGCGGCGGGCGCACCTGCTCGACGGCGTGCCGTGGTCGCGCATGGCGGTCCTGGTGCGCAGCGCCGTCCGGCAGGTTCCGGTGCTGCGCCGGGCCCTCGCCCAGGCGGGCGTGCCGGTCGTCGTCGCGGGCGACGAGGTCCCGCTGATCGCCGAGCCCGCCGTCCGCCCGTTCCTCGTCCTGCTGCGCGCGGCGCTGAAGAAGGGCTTCCTGGACGAGGTCGTCGCGGAAGACCTGCTCACCGGGCCGCTGGGCGGCGCCGACGCGCTGGCCATGCGCCGCCTCAAGCGCGCTCTGCGCGACCTGGAGGAGCTGTCGGGCGGTCAGCGGCCCCTGGGGGAGCTCCTTGTGGCGGCGGTGAACGACCCGCGCGAGCTCATCCTCGTCCACGAGCGGGTCCGTGCACCCGCCGAACGGATCGCGCACCTGATCGAGGTGGCGCGGCGCAGCGTCCACGAGGGCGGCACCGCCGAGGACGTCCTCTGGGCCGTGTGGCAGGAGAGCGGGCAGGCCGACGTGCTGCTGGAGCAGAGCGTCAAGGGCGGGACGCGCGGCGCGGCGGCCGACCGTGACCTCGACGCCGTCGTCGCGCTGTTCGACCATGCCGCGCGGTTCGTCGACCGGCTTCCCCAGGCGGGCCCCGAGCTGTTCGTCGACAACATCGCCGCGCAGGAGATCGCGGGCGACACGCTGGCCGAGCAGGCGCCCGCGGGCGAGGCCGTCCGGATCCTCACCGCGCACCGCTCCAAGGGCCTGGAGTGGGACGTGGTCGTCGTCGCGGGCGTCCAGGAGGGCGTCTGGCCGGACGTGCGCCTGCGCGGCTCCCTGCTCGGCGTCGAGGAGCTGATGGAGCACGCGGCCGGGGCCGAACCGGACGGGGACGCCGCGGCCGGCGCCTCCCTGGCCGCCAAGATGCTGGACGAGGAACGGCGCCTCTTCTACGTGGCGGTGACGCGTGCGCGCAAGCGCCTGGTCGTGACCGCGGTCGGCGGCGACGACACGGAGGAGAGGCCGTCCCGGTTCCTGAACGAGCTGCTCCCGGGCGCGATCGAGCAGTCCCAACTGGACGAGAAGACCCGGTGGCTCTCCCTGTCCGCGCTGGTGGCCGACCTGCGGTCGGCGGTCGCGGACCCGTCCCGCCCGGAGCCGCTGCGCCGCGCCGCCGCCGCCCACCTCGCCCGCCTGGCGCGCGCGGGCGTGCGCGGCGCGAAACCGGAGAACTGGTACGCCATCACCGCGCTGTCCGGCGAGGGGCCCGCGTTCGCCGAGGACGAGCCCATCACGATCTCGCCGTCGCAGGTCGAGGCGTTCACCACGTGCGGGCTGCGCTGGCTGCTCGCCTCCGCGGTCGGCGCCCAGGAGGGCGGGCCGAACGAGTACAGCACGATGGGCAAGGTCGTCCACGCGGTCGCCGAGATGGCCGGCGCCGACGACGGCATCGACGAGGTCCACGTCGCCGAGCGGCTCGACGAGATCTGGAACGACCTGGAGTTCCGCAGCTCCTGGTACTCCGACAAGCAGCGCGAGCAGGCCGCGCGGATGGTCGACAGGTTCCTCGCCTGGCACCGCGACAACCCCAACGAGGTCGTCGCGCTGGAGGAGTCGTTCAAGGTCGACCTCGGCCGCGTCGTCATCAAGGGCCGCATCGACCGCGCCGAACGCGACGAGCAGGGCCGCGCGGTCATCATCGACATCAAGACGTCCTCCACCGCCGTCCCGAAGGACGACCTCGCCCGGCATCCGCAGCTCGGCGTGTACCAGTACGCGGTGATGCTGGGCGCGTTCGAGCGGCACGGGCTGATCGAGCCGGGCGGTGCCAAGCTCGTCCAGGTCGGGAAGGCCGCGTTCACCGCGAAGGCGCGGGAGCAGGAGCAGCCGCCGCCCTCCGAGGACGCCGACCCCGAGTGGCCGAAGAAGCTCGTCGAGATCGTCGCGACCGGCATGGCCGGCGACGTCTTCCAGGCGCGGGCGAACGACAAGTGTCGCACCTGTCCCGTACGCTCCTGCTGTCCCGTGCACGACGAAGGCGGGCAGGTCGGCGACTGAACTAGCTCGGGGGGAGTGGGGTGATCACGCCGGGAGAGCTCGCCCGGCTGCTGGAGATCCCGGAGCCGACGGACGAGCAGGCCCGGGTGATCGAGGCGCCCATGGCGCCCATGGCGGTGATCGCCGGTGCCGGGTCGGGCAAGAGCGAGACGATGGCCGCACGCGTCGTGTGGCTGGTCGCGAACGGCTTCGTGCGCCCGGAACGCGTCCTCGGCCTCACGTTCACCCGCAAGGCCGCGGCGGAGCTCGGCGTCCGCGTGCGCAAGCGCCTCGACACGCTGCGCGAGGTCCTGCCGGGCGACGAGCTGGAGCGCCTCGGCGGCGAGGCCCTGTTCGACGGCGAGCCGATGGTCTCCACGTACCACTCCTACGCGGCGCGGCTCTTCGGCGACCACGCCCTGCGCGAGGCGCTCGAACCGACGATGCGGCTGATCTCGCCGGCCGTCGCCTGGCAGATCTGCTCGCGGGTCGTCGACGCCTACAACGGCCCCATGGACCACATCGACTGGCAGCCCGACACGGTCACGAAGGCCGTCATGGAGCTGGCCGGCGACCTGTCGGAGCACCTGCGGACGGCCGAGGACGTCCGCAAGGTGGGGGCCTGGCTGGACGAGCGGCTCGCCGCCGTGAAGAAGCCGCTCAAGGCGCAGCGCGACATCCTCGCCAAGCACGCCGTCCGCGAGCAGCTCATGCCGCTGGTCGAGGCGTACTCGCGCGCGAAGGCCGACCGGGAGGTCATCGACCACGGCGACCAGATGGCCCTCGCCGCCCGCATCGCCTACAAGCACCCCGAGGTCGGGATGATCGAGCGGTCCCGGTTCTCCGTCGTCCTGCTCGACGAGTACCAGGACACCAGCCAGGCGCAGCTCGTCCTGCTGCGGTCGCTGTTCGCCGGGGGGCATCCGGTGACCGCGGTCGGCGACCCGTGCCAGTCGATCTACGGGTGGCGCGGCGCGAGCGCCGGGAACCTGCTGCGGTTCGCCCACGACTTCCCCCTGCGGCCGGCGGCCGGCGGGGGGCGGCCGGTGCCGGCGCCGGTCGTCCAGCTCAGCCGGTCGTTCCGGAACGGGGAGCAGATCCTGGAGGCCGCGGCCAAGATCCAGGAGGAGTTGCGGGCCGAGACGACGGCCGTCCCGCGCCTCGTCCCCGGCGCCGGGCGCGAGGGGCGCGGGCGCGTCGAGTGCGCGCTCCTCCCCACCGTCGAGGACGAGGCCGACCGCATCGCCGCGCGCATCGCCGGCCTCATGGCCGCCGACCCCGGCACCGCGCCAGACGGCGGGCCCCAGCCCGAACCCCTCCAGTACTCCGACATCGCCGTGCTCGCGCGGAAGCGGTCGCAGTTCCCGCTGATCCGGCGGGCGCTGGAGGCGCGCGGGATCCCGGTCGAGGTGGTCGGCCTCGGCGGGCTCCTCACCGTCCCCGAGGTGCAGGACGTCGTCGCCACGCTGCGCGCCGTCCACGACCCCACCGCCGGGGCGTCCCTCGCCCGCCTCCTCACCGGCCCGCGCTGGCGCCTCGGCCCCCGCGACCTCGTCGCGCTCGGGCGGCGGGCCCGCGCGCTGGCCCAGGAGGCCGCGCGGGACGTCACCCCGCCGGAGGGCGCGCCCGCGGAAGAGGCCGGCACCGCCGACCGGGCAGGGGACGCGGCCGAGCCCCCCGCGGACGGGCCAGCGGACGGGCCCGCGGCCGACGACCCGCTCCGGCAGCTCGTCAGCGAGCTGAACCAGGAGACCGGCAGCCTCGTCGACGCGCTCGACGACCTCGGCGACCCGGGGGCGTACTCGCCGGAGGGGTACCGGCGGCTCCGGCGGCTCCGCGACGAGCTGCGGTCGCTGCGCTCCCAGGTCGGCCTGCCGCTGCCCGACCTCGTCAGCGAGGTGGAGCGCGCCCTCGGCCTCGACATCGAGGTCGCCGCCCGGTCGGGGCTCGATCCGGTGACCGCGCGCGCCGACCTGGACGCCTTCATCGACGCCGCCGCCACGTTCGCCGGCGACGCCGAGGACCCGACGCTCGGCGCCTTCCTCGCCTACCTCAAGGCCGCCGAGACCGAGGAGTTCGGACTGGAGGCCGGCCGGGTCGGCGAGACCAACAGCGTGAAGCTCCTCACCGTCCACGCGTCCAAGGGGCTGGAGTGGCCGGTGGTCGTCGTGCCCGGCCTGTCGTTCGTCCCGCAGAAGAACGGCGGCCCGGCCAAGGGGTCGATCTTCCCGTCGCCGCCGCAGAACGCGAGCCGCTGGACGGCGAACCCGCGCGTCCTGCCGTTCATGCTGCGCGGCGACCGCGCCGACCTGCCCGCGCTCACCGGCCTGGAGAAGGACGACCTCGCCGCGTTCGACCAGGCCTGCTCCGAACGCGACCTGCGGGAGGAGCGGCGGCTCGCCTACGTCGCGGTCACGCGGGCCTCCAGCCTGCTCATCACCACCGGCTACTGGTGGGGCGCGTCCGGGCGGCCGCTCGGCCCGTCGCCGTTCCTGGAGGAGGTGCGGTCGGTGTGCGTCGCCGGGGCCGGGTCGGTGCCGATGTGGGCGCCCCCGCCGGAGGAGGGCGCCGAGAACCCGCTGCTCGCCGACCCCGACGAGGCGCAGTGGCCCGTCGCCCCCGGCGACCGCGGCCGGTCCGACCTGTCCGCCCGCGCCCGGTACGAGGCGGTCGTGGAGGCCGCCCGCATGGTCGAGGACGAGATCGCCGGGCGGACGCGCCACTGGGCGGGGGACGCCGGGCTGTCCGCCGCCGACCGCGCGCGCATGACCGCCTGGGCGCGCGACGTCGAGCTGCTCCTCGCCGAACGCGACCGGGGGCGCGGCGGCGACGGGCTCCTGGTCGAGCTGCCCGCCCACCTGTCGGTGTCGTCGCTGGTGTCGCTGGCCCGCGACCCGGCCGCGCTGGCCCGCCAGATCCGCCGCCCCATGCCGCGCCCGCCCGCCCCGTACGCGCGCCGCGGCACCGCGTTCCACGCCTGGCTGGAGGGCCGCTGGGGGCAGCAGCGCCTCCTCGACCCCGACGAGCTGCCCGGCGCGGCCGACGAGGGCGCCGCCGACGACGCGCACCTCGCGCGGCTGCGCGACCGGTTCGAGGAGTCGGAGTGGGCGGCGCGGGAACCGCTCGACATCGAGGTGCCGTTCGAGACGATCATCGGCGACCGGTTGGTCCGGGGCCGGATGGACGCGGTGTTCCGGTCCCGGGACGGCGGCTACGAGGTGGTCGACTGGAAGACCGGCGCGCCGCCGTCCGGGGACGAGGCCCGGTTCGCCGCGGTCCAGCTCGCCGCCTACCGGCTGGCCTGGGCGGAGCTGGCCGGGGTGGACGTCGCGCGGGTCAGCGCGGCGTTCCACTACGTCGCCGCCAACGTGACCGTCCGGCCTGCGGACCTGCTGGACGCCCGCGGCCTCGCCGCTCTCCTGGAGGACGTCCCCGCCGCGTGAGGAGTCTCACCGCCCCCTGTTCACAATGGGTGGTTTCGGGGATGATCCGTGCAACCATCCCGAGGAGGCGACGTGACGGTGACCCATGAAGAGAAGGTCGTACGGGAGTTCTCCAAGCAGGCGGCGGGGTTCGCCGACCCGGAGCTGAACGTCGCGTTCACCCGCCATCTGGACCGGCTCGTGCGCTTCATGGACCCCGAGATCGACCAGGACGACGTCGTGCTGGAGGTCGCGGCCGGCACCGGGCTGGTGTCCCGCGCGATCGCCCGCCGCGTCCGGCACGTCACCGCGCTCGACCTCACGCCCGCGATGCTCGCCGAGGGCAAGCGGGCCGCCGACCACGCCGGCCTCATGAACGTCACGTTCGCGCACGGCGACGCCACCGCCCTGCCCTACCTCGACCGGTCGTTCACACTGGTCGCCACCCGCTTCTCGCTCCACCAGGTCGCCGACCCGGAGGCGGTCGTGAAGGAGATGGTCCGCGTCAGCCGGCCCGGCGCCGCGCTGATCGTCGCCGACCTCGTCCGGCCGGCGGACCTGGAGGGCGACCTCGACCGCATCGAGCGGCTCCGCGACCCCTCCCACGGGACGACGCTCACCGAGGCGCGGATCACCGAACTCCTCACGGCGGCCGGGGCGGAGGTGAAGCGCACGGAATCCTTCGACGTCGCGCGCCCGCTCGACCCGTGGCTGGAGTTCTCCCACACTCCGGCGGACGTCGCGGAGCAGATCAGGGACGCGCTGCGGGACGAGCTGGCGGGCGGGCCGCCCACCGGCATGCGCCCGAGCTCCGTCGACGGCGTCCTGCACTTCACCCACTCGTATCTCTTCCAGCAGGCGATAGCCGGGTAACGTTTCGAGCAAATGTTCGACGCGTGTCGCTCGTGTGTTCTATGTTGTCGAACATGGGTTCTAGCAACGTGCGCTCCCTCGATCGCGAGCCGGCCGCGCTGGCGATGCGCATCGGCGTCGTCGCGGCCGAGGCCGCCCTCGCCACCTTCGCCCGCAACCTCGACCTGGACGACCTCGAGGACGGCGTCGACTTCCAGGGCGCCATCGGGCCCGCCGAGTGGCCGGTCTTCTCGCTGGTCATCGACACGCTCGCGGAGGCGGGCCCCGGCGACCGCCGGACCCTGGACGAGCGCCGCGCGGACGCCCTCAACGACCTCGCCCGCATCTGCATGGCCGCCAAGAACCGCGGCGCCGCCTGACCCATGGGCCGGGCACGCCCGGGGCCCCGCGGCCCTGGACCCGGGCGCTGCCCTCAGCGAGCCGTCAGGGACGTGCCCTTCACCTTGCCGGTGCTGGTGCGCGGGAGTTCGCGGACGAACCGGACGTCCCGCGGCACCTTGAAGCGGGCCAGGTGCTTCTTCACGTACGCCCTGACGTCGTCCTCGGTGAGCTCGGCGTCCGCGGCGCGCACGACGTAGGCGGCGAGCCGCCGGCCGAACCGCTCGTCGTCCACCCCGGTCACCGACACCTCCGCGATGTCCGGGTGCCCGCCGAGCAGGCTCTCCACCTCGCCGGGGAACACGTTCTCCCCGCCCGAGACGATCATGTCGTCGGCGCGGCCGTCGATGAACAGCCGCCCCGCCTCGTCGACGTGCCCGAGGTCGCCGGTGCCCGTCAGGCCGTCCCGCACGGCCTTGCCGCCGCCCCCGGTGTACCCGGCGAACCGCAGGCCGCCGCCGGTGTGGATCTCGCCGGTCTCGCCGGCGGGCGGTTCCCGCCCGTCCGCGCCGAGGATCTTGATCGTGATCCCGAGCGACGGCCTGCCGACCGTGCCCGGGGCCTCCCGGAGGTCCCGCGGCGTCGCGATCGTCGCCCAGCCGGTCTCCGTGGCGCCGTACACGTTGACGAGCACGTCGCCGAACGCGTCCATGAAGGCCTCCGACAGGTGCGGATGCAGCGCGGAGCCGCCGCACACGACCGCGCGCAGGGACGGCGTCCGCGGCGCGCCCTCCACCTCCAGGACGCGCTGGAGCATGACCGGGACCGCGACCAGCGCCTCCGCCCGGCAGTCCGCGATGGTCTCCAGCGTTTCCCGCGCGTCGAAACGGCGGGACAGGACGAGCGGCATCCCCATCCCGAGCCCGACCGTCATGTAGGCGAAGCCGAGGATGTGGAAGAGCGGCGGCGCGACGACGACCGGCGCCCCCGACCGGACGGGCACCCGCATCAGATGGGTGAGCGCCGCCGGCAGGACCGACGAGAGCGACAGGTCGTGGCGGGCGCCCTTCGGCGTGCCGGTCGTCCCCGACGTCATCACGACGATGCGGCTGGTCCCCTCCGGCCGGACGGTCTCGGGTCCGGTGGCGGCGACCAGCGTGTCGATCGTCTCGCTTCCGTCGCCCTCCGCCCAGGCGAGCAGCCTCTTTCCGGAGAAGCCCGATTCGTCGACGGCCGCGCCGAACTCGTCGTCGTGGACGAGGAGTTCGATGCCCTCCCGCTCGGCGACCTGGCCGAGCTGGGTGCCGGAGAAGTCGGTGTTCAGCAGCACCACGTCGTTGCCCAGGCGGGACGCGGCGAGCACCGTCTCGACGAACCCGCGATGGTTCCGGCACAGGACCCCGACCTTGCCGTCGCCCAGGCGGTTCTTCATGGCGGTGGCCAGCGCCGACGCCCGCCCTTCGAGTTCCGCGTAGGACAGCGCGCCGCGCTCGTCGATCAGGGCCGTCCGATCGGGGAAGCGCAGCGCGGACAACGCCCCGATCGTCGCCGGAACCGGACCGAACCGCGCGTAGGGGAACAGCATCCGCACGGCCCGGTCGGGCCGGACGGGCCGCAACGCGCCGGCGTCCCGCACGGCACGGGTCGCTCTGACACCAAGGCTCACGACGTGGCGCACCCGGTCAAGCACCTGCACGCATCTCCTGTTCGGCGGTCCTGGGGGCGGGGCGGACGAGTCAGGCATACCCGGGTCAGGACGAGATATCTGTCCCGGGGTTCAGGGTCGGGGGAGGGTCTCGCGGAGGGTGGCGAAGGCGGTCGGGCGGGGGCGGTCCTCCAGTGCCTCACGGACCTGGACGGCGCACTGGCGTGCGCTGAGCGTGCTGGTGTCGACGTCCAGGTCGTGCAATTCGTGGGAGTGGACCTCGTGGAACTGCCGGGCCGCCAGGCCGGGCTCGCGGTCGCCGCGTTCCGCTTCCCTGCGTTCCAGCACCGGCAGGGGGCAGCGGACGCCGACCAGGAGGGTGTCGTCGGGGACCAGCAGGTCGAGGAGGTCGAGCAGCCGCCAGCGCCGGCTCAGCAGGTAGTCGGCGACCAGGTTGTTCCCGGCCGCGGCCATCCCGGCGATGGCGCGGTGGTAGCCCTTCGCCGTGCGGTCGATCTCGGCCTGGAGGGCGCCGCCGGCGAGGGGACGCTCGTTGCGCATCTCGTGGAAGGCGTCGATCGGCACGTGGAACCAGCTGCCGTCGAGGAGGTCGAGCAGTTCCAGGGCGATGCTGCTCTTGCCGGAACTGGACGGGCCGTTGAGCAGGATGACCGTGCCGCCGGGGCCTGTGTCGGGGATCGCACCGCTGGAATCCATCCCGACAGTAGACCAAGGGTGGTTCGTGGCATGTCGAGTACCGTCGTGCCGTGCCTGACTCAACTGCCCTCGTTACCGCCGATGACCTCGACCTGGCCGTCAGATCGGCCGTCGCCACATTGCGGGAGGCTCCCGCGGACGCCTGGGACGCCAAGGCCGGGTCGCTCGAATGGACGTGCTGGGAGACCGCCGAGCATCTCAGCGACGACCTCTTCGCCTTTGCGGCGCAGTTGGCTCCGTCAAAGCCGCCGATGGACGGCGAGGTCCCGTTCATCTGGGAGAGCCGCCGGCCGGGCGGTCCCCACAACGCGATCCACGCCGACCGGGACGCGGGGCCTGCGGGCCTGCTCCAGGTGCTCGAAGCGTGCGGCGGGATGCTCTCCGCCATGGTGCGGACGGCCGCTCCCGACGTCCTCGCCCACCACATCTTCGGCGCCGCCGACGGTGAGGGCTTCGCCGCGATGGGCATCGTGGAGACCGTCGTCCACACCTACGACCTGGCGGACGGCCTGGGGCTCCCCTGGGAGCCGCCCGCCGGCCTCTGCGCACGCGTCCTGGGCCGCCTGTTCCCGGATGCGCCGACCGACACCGAACCCTGGCCGACGCTGCTCTGGGCCACGGGACGTGGAGAGCTTCCCGGCCGTCCGCGCCTCACGTCGTGGCGCTGGTACGGCAGCCCCCGCCCCTGAACGCCTTCGGGGTCAGCGCAGGTAGTGGAAGGCCGGTTTCGGGTGCATGAGGAAATCGTGGTGGGAGATGTTCCACGCGTAGGCGCCGGCCATGGTGAAGGCGATGATGTCGCCGGGGATCAAGGGCGGGACCAGGCAGTCGCGGGCGAAGACGTCCTTCGGCGTGCATAGCTGGCCGACCAGGGTGGCGGGGCTTTCCGGACCGTTCGCGGTGAGGACCTTGAAGGGATGGTCGTGGCCCTTCGCCGCCGGAGTCCTCAGGTGGTGGGTGCCGCCTCTGAGGATGACGTAAGTCTCGCCTCGCGTGGTTTTCACGTCCAGAACGTCGGTGACGTACCAGCCGTGATAGGCGGTCATTGATCGGCCGGGTTCTATGCGGACTTTCGCGGGGATGGTGCTCAGGCCGTTTCCGTAGGTTCTCCAGTCGAAGCGGCTTTCCGGTGACGAGTAGTCGACGCCCATACCGCCTCCCACATTGAGCTCGGGTTCCTCCACTCCTCGGGCCTTCAGCCAGGGGAGCGCCCATTCGGCTATCTCGTAGGCCACGTCGAGAAGGGTGGGGGCGTCCAGGCCGGAGGCCAGGTGTGCATGGACGCCTCGAAGGGTCAGGTGGGGGTTCTCGGTCAGGAGGCGGGCGCATTCGTCGAGGGTGTCCTCGTCCATGCCGAACGGGCCGCTCATGGTGAGCGCGGCGTTCGGGACGTGCACCGGGAGGTTCGCGCGGAGGAGGACGTCGGCAGGTCCCTGAGCGGCCAGGCGGGCGAGCTCGTTCGGGCTCTCCACGTGAATCCTGTCCGCCTTGAGCGTGCGGGCCAGATGGAGTTCTTCGTCTGTCTTGCCTGGGCCGCCGAAGGCCATGGAAACGCCGGGCACCGTCTCCCGGACGTGGGCCAGTTCCCCTCCGGAGGAGACTTCCATGCCGTCGACGTGAGGGGCGAGCGTGCAGAGGATCTCGACGTCCGGATTGGCTTTGGCGGCGTAGAAGAGTTCCGTGCCGGGCAGGCTCGCGCGGATGTCGAGGACGTGGGTTTCCAAGCCGGTCAGGTTGTAGAGATAAGCCGGGTAGCTGTCGAGGTTCCGGGCGAAGTCGGTGTTCATAGTGGTCGGGGTGCTGCCAGAGGGTTGGGGACGGGGACGTAGGTCGCTCCGCGGTCTGCGGTGCGGGACCAGCGGGTGCGGAGGTTCGCCTTTGCGGGCAGCGGCACACCTGCCAGGAGCGCCCTGATCTGAGGGTGGTCGTCGTGGGCGCGGAAATGCTCTCTCGCCGTCCGCCAGAGGGTTCGTTCCAGGGACGGATGGAGGTCGGCCACCGCGGCGGCCATCTCCGTCAGATGGTTGACGAGGAGGCAGTAGACGACGCGGTTCCAGCCCCGGTCGTGCTCGTAGGTGAGCCCTTCGGCCACGCGGGAGGGGAGGTGCGTCAGGTCCCAGCGTCCCGCGGTCAGTTTCGTGCCCTCCAGGTCTCGGAACGCGGCATGGACCGGTATACCTGTGGAGTCGACGCAGATGAGGACGTTCTGCAGGTGCGGCTCCAGCACAACGCCGTGGTCGAGGTAGGCGCTGAGTACGGGGGGTGCCACCTTGGCGACGTAGGCGTCCCACCAGGCTGCGGCGCCGTCCGCGGTTGAAAGGACGGGCAGATCCGCGAGCCACCTGTTGTACGGGTCGGCCAGGGCGCCTGCCAGGAGCGGTGTTCCCGGGAGGGACTTGACGCCTTGGCGGAGGATCACGCCGAGGCCCTCGTACAGGCGGCGGTCCGGGAGAGCGATGCTGCGGTAGGCGGGCTCCGCGAGGAACGTGGCGTCCAGCTTTTCGAGGATGGGCGGCAGGAGGTCGTTGAGGGCGATCGCCCCGGTCAGCTCGTACCAGGCGTTCTTGCGGACGCAGTTGGTGATGCGCACGTCCAGGCTGAACTTGCAGAACACGTCGGCGTCCGGCAAGTATGCGGTACGGACGGACGATGTGGGCACTGCTTCGGTGTCCGATGGGCCGAGGTTGAGCAGCGAGCCGTCCGCCAGGGCCTTCTGCAGGAGCGGATTACCGGCCAGCAGGGAGAACTGCCAGGGGTGGACGGGGAGGAGCCGCCGGCCGGATGGCACCGGAGGGCCGTAGGTCTCCAGGGCTTCGAAGGCCTCCGGGGTGCCTTCTTCGGCGATGAGGTGTTCAGGGACGGCCAGCCAGAGCGGGCGGAAACGCGCCCGGGTCTCCGGCGCGTAGCGCAGCCACTCCGACGGGGACCCCTGCCGGGCCTTGGGGGACGGGTGGAAGCGATGCCCCGCGACAAGGGACTGCTCGGAGTCGATGTAGGCGTCCCCTGAAGGCTCGCCGCGGGCGGCGATGATGGCGGTGAGCGCTCTGTGACTGTCGGCCGCCTGCGCGAGGAATTCGGGGTTCGGGTGGCCCGTCGCGAGTTCCAGTTCACCGGCGACCAGGTTCGCCAGCCTGTCCCAGGGTGCCGGTGCCCATTCGTCCCCCCGGCGCTCCTCGTACGGCGGCACGAGGCGGTGGGCGGCGCCGGCCGGGGGACGGGCCAGGCCCATGCGCAGCACGACGCCCGCGCGGGGCAGCCGGACGATGAGATGAGCGCCCCCCGGGTGCACGCCGTCCGGCCAGACCTGCTGCTCGGGCGCGCACACCTCCCGGACCAGGCAGTTGAGGAGCGCGGTCGCGGTGGCGTCGTCGGCCGTGAGGGCCGGTTCTGTCAGCAGCACATCGAGTCCCGTGGATAGGTCGAGTCCCGTAGGTAGTTGGGCCCCGGTGGGCCGTAATGCTTGTTGATGTCCGCCGCGCCGGTCCGCGCCTTGTCGACGAGGGTTCCGGCGGTGACCATGGCCTTGCCCGGCAGCGTGCCGGCGTCCAGCGTGCGCGAGCGCAGGAACGCGTCGTCCCGTCCGAGCGCCTCGTCGAGCCGCTCCCGGATCATCCGCAGGCCGGTGCGCCACGGGAGCAGGCCGAGCTTGGACAGTCCCAGGGCGGGCGCGGCCGCACACAGGTGCAGCGTGATGGTGACGAAGACTCGGGCCAGCGCTTCCGGATCGGAGGTCGTCATGCGGTGGTCGACCAGGTCGCGGGGGTCGGTGCCGGGGGATGGCGGCCCCAGCCGTTCACGGAGCCGAGACGGGTCGACCAGTGCGCCGTCGTTGTCCTTGAGGAGGAGGCGGAGCGGGGCGTCGTCCAAGACGAGGGCGACGTTCTGCTGATGCGCCTCCAGCGCGATGCCGTAGCGGAACAGCGTGACGTTCCAGGAGAACAACGCCGCCAGGTAGGCGTCGAACAGTGCCTCGACGTCCCATCGTTCGATCACGTGGCCCCCGTCCGGTGCTTCGGCGAGCAGCGCCGCCACCGGGACGATGTGCGAGCGCGCGATATCGGGTGGGAAGCGCCGCACCAGATAGGCGAGCAGGGGGTCGCCAGCGTGCCCGTAGGTCTGTTCGTCGGCGAGGACGACCGGGAGCGCCGGTTCGTGGAGGAGCACCTGCCGCAGGATGCGTTCGACCAGGGCGCCGTCCGCGAGCGTGCCGGGCTTGATGGTGCGCTTGTTGCGGAGCCCGAGCGTGCTGGTCGGGAGCGGCGTCTTCACGTGGACGAGCGGCGCCGCGGCCACGGTCCGCATGGACAGTGTGGGCGTGACCTGGAGAAACGCGTCCGGTGCGAGAACGGCGCCGGGCAGGGCGCGCACCTGCCGGGCCGCCAGCGGGTGGACGGGGAACAGCGTCCCTGCCGAGGCCAGGCCCACGTCTGCGGGGGCCGGCCACCAGCCGGGGAGCGTCCCGGCGAGGGTGGGGTTCCCCACCGCCGCCCAGCGCAGCGGGAACGACGGCGCGAACTCGGGTGCGTAGCGGCTCAGATCGGCCAGGGAGAGCCCGGTGCGGCTCCGGCCCGTCGGATGTACCGGGTGGTCGTTGTAGGCCGCCAGCGTCTCGTAGAACGCGCCGGGACCCGTCCGCAGCTCGTCCGGGAGCCGGGCGAGCCGCCGGTGGACGGCCGGCCGCGCGTCGCCGTGCAGCTTGGCGGTCGCCAGCGCGTCCAGGCACTCGCGCTCGAAGGCCGCCGTGTCGTCGCGCGGGTCGGCCACCGTGCGGACGGCGTGGAAGGCGTCCCGGAGCGTCAGGCCCTGCCCGGGTTCCACGACGACGTCGGAGAGGAAGGCGGGGCGTGCCTCGACCAGGCGCACCCGGAGGCCCGGAAGCTCCAGCGCACCGTTCCGGACGAACCGCCGCAGGCCCGCGTAGTCCTCCCGCAGCAGCGCGTCGAGGACACGGGTGGCGAGCAGGTCTTCGTCGTCGGAGGTCACGCGATCGTCCAGTCGTGGGACGCGCGGAACCGCGCCAGGGCGGCGTCGACCTCGTCCGGTCCCGGGCCGATCGCGCGGACCGTGCCCAGGTAGTCGCGGTTGGTGCGGGTCACCGCGACGGAGTCGCCCACCGCGCGCTGCGGACGGTAGGCGAGCCGCACCGGGCCGTCGTCCAGGGTCAGGGGTCCCGGGGCCGCGGTGAGCGTGCCCGAGCGGTCCGCGATGACCGGCTCCGCGACGGCGTGCCGCGGCTGGGGAACCCGGTGGCCCGGCAACCCCGCGCCCAGGTGGACCTGAAGGATCTGCTCGAAGAGCGGCACGCCCAGCAGATCGGCCAGCAGGAAGTCGCAGTGGTCACCGATGAGCCTGTAATTGACCTCGATGATGCGGGCGCGGCCCTCGTGCACGACGAACTCTGTGTGACAGGCTCCGAACCCGATTCCCAGAGCTTCCAGTTGGCGCAGCACCTGTGGCGTCTCTGGAGGAGGGGCCGTCCACTCCAGGCGCTCTTCGACGAAGAAGGGTGGCGGGGAGAGCGTCGTACGGAACGACCCCAGGACGCGTAGCTCCTGCCCGTCCCCGAGCGTCTCCAGCGTGTAGAGGTGCCCCGGCAGGTACTCCTCCGCGACAAGGGGATCGCTCCTGCGCGCGGCGATCTCCTCCACGCGTGCGGCGAGTTCCCCGGCGTCCCGGACGAGGAACACGTCCTCGCTGGCCACCCCCTCCCGCGGTTTGACCACCAGCGGGAACGGCGCGTCGGCCGGCACATGGAAGGCGTCCGCGGAGAAGACCGGGTCGATGGACGAGAGATGCCGCCGCAGAAGCGCCTTGTTCTTCGCGCGGGTCGCGGCGCGCCAGTCCTTGGCGGGCAGCCCGAAGTACGCGGCGGCCAGGGCGGCGGGCGCCTGGAGGAAGTCGCTGTTGGAGAAGACGGCCGCGTGCTCCCCGTCGATGCGGGCGATGATGTCGCGGAAGTCGGAGACGTCGCACTCGACGACCGGGCCGTCGAACGGATGGGCGCCGGGACGGTCGGTGAGAAGCGTCACATCCAGGCCCAGGCGCGCGGCGGCGGGCACGAACCCGTGCGTCACCGAGTCGGTCGCCTTGCCGGCGACCAGGTAGAGAGAGGCGGCCACGACCGGCCTTTCCATTCCGCCAATGAGTGGTGAGCCCGTGGGTGAGCAGACGCGAGCGCGGCCGCCTCGTGGTGAGGTAAGCCTTGCCTAACTCGCAGTGATCACCATAGCGGCCGGGGCGCCGGTCGCACGCAAGAACGGCGACATCGCGTGTCCCGGCCGCCCGGCGATCCGCCACGATGGGGCCATGGACCTTGTCGACCGGTGGGTCGCGCTGGCGGGACCTCACACCAGACATATCGGCGCGGAACTGGACGAGCGCTACGGGGAGCCGCACCGCCGGTACCACACCCGCGAGCACCTCGCCGCCGTCCTCGACCTCGTGGACGAGCTGGCCGGGCACGCGGCCGAGCCCGACCTCGTCCGGCTCGCCGCCTGGTTCCACGACGCCGTCTACGACCCCGAGCGCGCCGACAACGAGGAGCGCAGCGCCCGCCTGGCGGCCCGCATGCTCGCCGACACCGACCTCGGGCGGCAGGACGTGGACCAGGTCGTCCGGCTCGTCGAGCTGACCACCACGCACGCGCCGGACGAGGACGACGCGGACGGGCAGGTCCTCTGCGACGCCGACCTCGCGATCCTCGGGGCCGAGCCCGGCCGGTACGCCGCCTACGCCGCCGCGGTGCGCGAGGAGTACGCGTTCGTCCCCGACGAGCTCTTCATGGCGGGACGGGCCGAAGTCCTCAACGGCTTGCTCGCGCTGCCCCGGCTCTTCCACACGCCCGCCGCGCACGACCGTTTCGAGGAACGGGCGCGGGCGAACATCCGCACGGAGCTGATGCTCCTCAGCGCCTAGACCTGGGGCTGGCGGACCTTGCGGCGGCGCAGCCCCGCCTTGGTCAGCCGCAGCAGCAGCTCCTGGCACCCCACCGCTTCCGCCCCCTGGCGCAGCGCCGCCTCGTACAGGCCGGACGGGACGTCGTAGTGGTCGCGGTCGAACGCCCGCACCGGCATCCCCAGCTCCGCCGCGAACGCGTGCAGCTCCTCGTACGACACGTCGCTCACCATGTGGGACCACACGCGGCCGCGGGCGGGCCACAGGGGCGGGTCGATGAGGATCAAGGCCACTCCCAGGAACCAGGCAACGGGATCCCTTACTGTGAGTTTCTTGTCTTCGGGAATCCCGTGACGCGGGGGGCGGACGGAGAGCCGGGACGGAAGAAGCTCAGCCTGACATTACGACATGCGCTGACATCACGAAAAGCGGAGGGGCTTGCAGGTGAACGACATAGCCGCCTACATCCGGGCCGACAAGGACCGGTTCGTCGCCGACCTCAAGGAGTGGCTGGCGATCCCGTCCATCTCGGGTGACCCCGCGCATACCGGCGACGTTCTCAGGTCCGCGACATGGCTGTCCGGGTACCTGCGCGACCAGGGGTTCCCGATCGTCGAGGTCTGGGAGACGGGCGGGCACCCCGCCGTCTACGCCGAATGGCCCGCCGACGACCCGGACGCGCCCGCCGTCGTCGTGTACGGCCACCACGACGTCCAGCCGGTCGAGCCGCTGGACGAGTGGGACACCGACCCCTTCACGCCCGTCGAGAAGGGCGACCAGCTCATCGGGCGGGGCGCGTCCGACGACAAGGGGCAGGTCTTCTTCCACACCCTCGGTATCCGCGCGCTGCTGGCCGCGTCCGGGCGGCAGGCCCCGCCGGTCACCGTCAAGCTCCTGGTCGAGGGCGAGGAGGAGTCGGGGTCGGTGCACTTCGCCGATCTGCTCCGCACCCACCGCGACCGGCTCGCCTGCGACGCCGTCGTCATCAGCGACACCACGATGTGGGCGGAGGACGTCCCGTCCATGTGCACCGGCATGCGCGGCCTCACCGAGGCCGAGGTCACCCTGCGCGGCCCGGACGGCGACCTGCACTCCGGCTCGTTCGGCGGCGCCGTCCCCAACCCGCTGCACGCGATGGCCGAGCTGCTCGCCTCGCTGCACGACGCGGACGGCCGCGTCACCCTCCCCGGCTTCTACGACGACGTCGTCCCGCTGACGGACGAGGAGCGCGAGCTGTTCGCGCGGCTCCCGTTCGACGAGGACGAGTGGCTGCGCACCGCCGGCAACAGCCGCGCCGCCCACGGCGAGAAGGGCTACACCACCCTCGAACGCGTCTGGGCGCGGCCGACCGCCGAGATCAACGGCATGTGGGGCGGGCACACCGGGCCGGGCGGCAAGACGATCGTCCCCCGCGAGGCGCACGCCAAGATCTCGTTCCGGCTCGCCGCCGGGCAGGACCCGGGCACGGTCCAGGACCAGTTCCGCAGGTGGGTCGCCGAGCGGACCCCGCCCGGGGTCGAGGCCGAGGTCCGCATCCCCGGCGGCGGCGTCCGCCCCTGCTTCTCCCCGATCGGCTCGCCCGGCGTCAAGGCCGCGCGGCGCGCCCTGGAGCGGGCCTTCGGCACCGAGGTCCTGTTCACCCGCGAAGGCGGCAGCGGCCCCGAAGCCGACCTCGCCGACATCCTGGACGCACCGCTGATCTTCGTCGCGGTCGGCCTCGATGGCGACCGCATCCACGCCCCCAACGAGAAGGTCGAGATCCCGCTGCTCCTCAAGGGCGCCGAGGCGGCCGCGTACCTGTGGGAAGAACTCGCCACCGCGCTGCGCTGAAACCGCCTGGAAGGGAGCACAAGTGACCAACGCCCCACTGGAGTGGCTGGCGCTCGCGCGTGGAACGCTCGACCGCGTCGCGCTCAACCGCCGCGACGACGCGTGGCTGGAGACCGCCTGGGCCGACCCGAAGACGCGCGTGCTGGTCGTCCATGACGGACGGTCGCTCGTCACCTACGAGCCCAGCCCCGCGCTGGTCCTCCTCCCACCGGAGCAGGCACCGGACGGGGACCGCTGGCTCCTCGGCGCGGACGACGGCGGCACCGCCTACTTCGGCGTGTCCGGGCCGCTGCCCGCCATCGAGGGGGCCGAGCCCGCCGGGCTGCGCCGCGTCGGCGCCCTCCTGGACGACCAGGACTCCGGGCTGCTCACCCACGCCGTCGCGCTGGAGCACTGGCACAACACCAACGGGTACTGCCCTCGCTGCGGCACCGAGACGCAGGTGACGTCAGCGGGGCACGTGCGCGTCTGCCCCGAGGACGGGTCGCAGCACTTCCCGCGCGTCGACCCCGCGGTGATCATGCTCGTGACGGACGAGTCCGACCGGATCCTGCTCGCCCGCGGCCCGCAGTGGCCCGCCGACCGCCGCTCGATCCTCGCCGGGTTCGTCGAACCGGGGGAGTCGCTGGAGCAGGCGGTCGCGCGGGAGGTGAACGAGGAGGTCGGGCTGCCCGTGCGGGACGTCCGCTACCTCGGCAGCCAGCCGTGGCCACTGCCGCAGAGCCTCATGCTCGGCTTCACCGCCCGCACGGACGGCGACCTCCCGCTGCGGCCCGACCCCGAGGAGATCCTGGACGCCGCCTGGTACACCCGCGACGAGCTGCGCGCCGCCATCGACGCGGGCGAGATCGTCGCCCCGGGCCCGCTGTCCATCGCCGCCCAGCTCATCATGCGCTGGTACGGCGGCGAGCTCCCGAAGATGCAGCCGTTCTGACATGCGCGAGCCCGGCGTCCGCGGTGGACGCCGGGCTCGTCGCGTGGTCAGGCGAGGGAGGCGAGCTTCGCCTTGACCGCCTTGGCGCTGGGGTTGGTCACCGCGGTGCCGTCGGGGAACAGGACCGTCGGAACCGTCTGGTTGCCGCCGTTGACGCTCATCACGAACTCGGCCGCCTTCGGGTCGCGCTCGATGTCGACCTCGGCCATCTCGATACCGTCGCGGGCCAGCTGGTTCTTCAGGCGGCGGCAGAAGCCGCACCAGGACGTCGTGTACATGGTGAGCTGACCGGCCGCGCCCTTGGGCTGGTCGGTCGTCGGCGTCGCCATCGCTTCCGCGTCTCCCTCGTTCGTTCGTTCGGACGATCTGTGCCCTCGCATGAACAGTGAACCAGCGGCGCGCATTCCGAGGTTGTCCACAGGTGGGCGTGCCGGCTGATACGGGTGGGGCGGGCTGCGAGTATGGAGGGATGTCAGCAGAGTCGGTGCTGGAGGGACTCGACCCCGAGCAGCGGGCGGTCGCCGAAGCGGTCAAGGGCCCGGTATGCGTGCTCGCGGGCGCGGGCACGGGCAAGACCAGGGCCATCACCCACCGGATCGCCTACGCCACCCTGACCGGCGTGGTGACGCCGCAGCGGGTGCTCGCCGTGACGTTCACCACACGCGCGGCCGGGGAGCTGCGCAGCCGCCTGCGGCAGCTCGGCGCGCCCGGTGTGCAGGCCCGCACCTTCCACGCGGCGGCGCTGCGGCAGCTCACCTACTTCTGGCCGCGCGTCGTCGGCGGCGAACCTCCCAAGATCATCGACTCGAAGATCGGCCTCGTCGCGGACGCGGCGCGGGCCTGCCGGCTCTCCCTCGGGCGGACGGAGCTGCGCGACGTCGCGAGCGAGATCGAGTGGGCGAAGGTCACCCAGAACCGCCCCGAGGACTACCCCGCCGCGGTCGCCAAGGCGGGCCGCCGGCCGCCCGCCGAGGTCGTCGACATCGCCCGCGTCTACGCCATGTACGAGCAGCTCAGGCGCGAGCGCAACCTGCTCGACTTCGAGGGGATGCTGGAGCTGACCGCCGCCGTCCTCACCGAGCACCGCGAGGTCGCCGGCCAGGTCCGCGAGCAGTACCGGTACTTCGTCGTGGACGAGTTCCAGGACGTCAACCCGCTGCAGAAGATGCTGCTCGACACCTGGCTCGGCGACCGCGACGACCTGTGCGTCGTCGGCGACCCCAACCAGACGATCTACTCGTTCACCGGCGCGTCCCCGTCCCACCTGCTCGACTTCACCCGCGAGCACCCGAGCGCGAAGGTCGTCGAGCTCGTCCGCGACTACCGCTCGACGCCGCAGGTCGTCCAGCTGGCGAACGGGGTCATCGGGCAGGCGAAGGGCGTCCGGCACCGGCTGGAGCTGCGGGCCCAGCGCGACAACGGGCCCGAGCCGGTGTTCAACGAGTACGACGACGAGGTCGCCGAGGCCGACGACGCCGCGCGCCGCGCCCGCAAGCTGATCGAGGAGGGCGTCCCCGCGCGGGAGATCGCGATCCTGTACCGGATCAACGCGCAGTCCGAGACGTACGAGTCGGCGCTGGCCGCGGTGGGCGTCCCGTACGTGCTGCGCGGCGCGGAGCGGTTCTTCGAGCGGCCCGAGGTGCGCGAGGCCGTGGTGCGGCTGCGCGGCGCGGCGCGGGCGGGCGGCGACGCCGAGACCGACGGCATGGGGCTGATCCAGACCGTCCGGCACGTCCTGTCCGGGGCCGGGTTCTCCGACCGGCCGCCCGAGGGAGCGGGCGCGGCCCGCGCGCGCTGGGAGTCCCTCGCGGCCCTGGCCCAGCTCGCCGAGGACATGGCCGCCGACAACCCCAAGGCCGGCCTCCCCGACTTCGTCGCCGAACTGGAGGAGCGCGCCGCCGCGCAGCACGCGCCGCCCCTGGAGGGCGTCACGCTCGCGTCCCTGCACGCCGCCAAGGGCCTCGAGTGGGACGCGGTGTTCCTCGTGGGGCTCGCCGAAGGCACGCTGCCCATCGTCTACGCCAAGACGCCCGAGCAGGTCGAGGAGGAGCGGCGCCTGCTCTACGTGGGCGTGACCCGCGCCCGCGTCCACCTCAACCTGTCCTGGGCGCTGGCGCGCTCTCCCGGTGGTTCGCAGATGCGCCGCCCGTCCCGCTTCCTGGACGGCCTCACCGGCAAGACCACCACGCACATGCCCGCCCGCGTCGACCGGTCGAAACGGCGTCCGGCCAAGGGCCCGCAGCCGTGCCGGGTGTGCGGCCGCCCGCTCACCGCCGCCGTCGAACGCAAGCTCGGCCGCTGCGAGGACTGCCCCTCCGAGCTCAACGAGGAGCTCCTTCTCGCCCTCAAGGACTGGCGCGCCCAGGTCTCCGCCGACCAGAAGATCCCCGCCTACGTCGTCTTCACCGACGCGACGCTCCAGGCGATTGCCGAGCGCCGCCCCGAGTCGATGGACGAGCTGGCCCGCATCCCCGGCGTGGGCAAGGTCAAGCTCGACCGCTACGGCGACGCCGTCCTGACCCTCTGCGGCCACTGACGGCGCGCGTTCCGGGGTGAGATCCGGCTCACTGCGGACGATAGGGAAGACTGGCGGCCGTGAAGCAATCGCTGAAGGATCTTTTGGACCTGCTCGACCTGGAGCAGATCGAGAACGACATCTTCCGCGGCCGCAGCCCCGAGGAGCGGCGGCAGCGCGTCTTCGGCGGGCAGGTGGCGGGGCAGGCGCTCGTCGCCGCGGGGCGCACCGTCCCGGCGAACCGGCCCGTGCACTCCCTGCACGCCTACTTCATCCGTCCCGGCGACCCGCTGGTACCGCTCGTCTACACCGTCGACCGGGTCCGGGACGGGCGCTCCTTCACCACCCGCCGCGTCACCGCCGTCCAGCACGGCAAGGCGATCTTCACGCTGTCGGCCTCGTTCCAGATCGCCGAGGACGGGCCGTCCCACCAGGCGCCGATGCCGGACGCGCCCGAGCCCGAGACGCTGCCGGACGGGCTGACCCGCCTCACCCCGCTGTTCGGCGAGGTCGGCGCCCGCGAGTTCGTCAGCCGCCGCCCGTTCGACATCCGGCACGCGACGCCGCTGACCTGGGAGGCCGCGAAGGACCCGTCCCTCGCCACCCCCGAGTCCAAGGTGTGGCTGAAGGTGGACGGCGAGCTGCCCGACGACCCGCTGCTGCACGTGTGCCTCATGACCTACGCCTCGGACATGACGCTGCTCGACACCGTCCTGCTCAACCACGGCCTGGCCTGGGGCGACCAGCGGACGATGGGCGCCAGCCTCGACCACGCCATGTGGTTCCACAGGCCGTTCCGCGCCGACGACTGGCTGCTGTACTACCAGGACACGCCGTTCGCGGGGGGTGCGCGGGGCCTCGCCCGCGGTCAGGTGTTCACCCACTCCGGGGAGCTGGTCGTCTCCGTCATGCAGGAGGGCCTGATCCGGGTCTCCGACTCCCGCCCGTGAGATGATCGCTCCATATGGGGCTCCCGTGAGGGTTCGACGCTCGGCCGGCGCCCCCGGTTCTGCGGAACAAGGGTGAACTGACCCACAAACCCGCAGGTCAAAAATACCTTGTTGATTTCGCGGGATCCCCGTACGCTCGTCGCGAGCAATCAACCGGCCGACCGGTGTGGATCATGGATCCGCCGGCCCCGGCCCGAGGAACCAGAGAGGTGGTGTGCGATCCGGTGAGCAACACGTTGATGAAACTCAGGTCTTCCTGGATCGCCGCATGCCCTGGTGCCTCGATCTCGCGCGTCTCGGAGCCCGGCCTGTCCGCGCACGGCGCGGTGTACGGCTCGCGACTGCGTGACCTGCGCGGCACGAATTGGCGCGAGCAGCGCTTTGAGCAGCGAATCCAGGATGACCTGGGGCGGAGTGTCTTCGAACACCTTCTCGAGGACATGAGCGTCCCGGCTCCGGCCACGGCCCACGTGGGCGTCACCGCCAAGGGTGGCGTGTCGGGTCCGTACCCCTGGAGGCGACCGGTTTAGCCAGACGACCGGCAAGCCCCCAGGCCGCGGATCCAGACCGGATCCGCGGCCTTCTTCTTTGCCCGGACAACCCACCGACACGCCCGTTGAGATCCAACGAGAGGAACAAGGGTGACTGTGATGCAGGGGGCTCTCGCAGTGAGCGAGGAGGACCTCACGCTTCCGTGCCGGACCGACCCGGAGCTGTTCTTCGCCGAGGCTCCCGCCGACGTCGAGCTCGCCAAGGCCCTGTGCCTGGAGTGCCCGCTCCGCAAGGAGTGCCTCGCCGGCGCGCTCGAGCGCAAGGAGCCCTGGGGCGTCTGGGGCGGCGAGCTCTTCGTCCGCGGAGTGATCGTCCCGCGCAAGCGGCCGCGCGGCCGCCCGCGCAAGCACCCGCGCCCGGACGAAGTGGCGGTGTGAGGCACTGATGCCCGCCACGACACTCGACCGGACCGACCCCGGAGGCGCGGCCCCCGTGCGGGGACCGCGCCTCCGGGCCGCGAGGGAGAACGAGATGACATTGCTCAGCCAGGACCTGTCTCGGGAACGAATACCGGCGACCGTGCCCGATGAGCTGGCCGCCCGCGTCCGCGCGCTGCGCCGGGCCCGCCGGGAGGCCCGCACGAGGGCCTCGCGCGTGAGCCGCGTCCTGCTCGCGCCGACCACGGGGGAGACCCACGCCCAGGTGCCGTCGCCGCGGCACCACCACTGAGATCAACGGCCCGCCCGGTCGCAGGCCGCCGTCCGTCCTTTCTTGGATGGTTTGGCGGACGGCACGCCTCCCGGCGGGCACCTGGAGCGCGTCCGGTGCCCCACTCACCGGCCGCGCGAAAGCCGAGGCCCCGCGCACTCCCATCACCGCGCGGGGCCTCAGCCATGCCCGACAACGGCCGACCACCACAGCCCCACCGCACATGCCCCACAGCGAGGGCGCCCGTGTCCTGCGGCGGGCGTGTCCTGCGGCGGGGCGTGTCCTGCTGCCGGGGGCGCTGTTCTGCGGCGGACGCAGCGAGCGCAGCGAGCGGAGGCCGCCTGTTCAGTTGGTGATCAGTTCGGTGTCTTCGTCGTCGGCGAAGCCCGGGACCCACTTCAGGGACTCGGCGCGAGCCGGGATCTCGCACTCCAGCTGGCACAGGACGCCGGTGCCCGCGGACAGGACCCGGTGGATGATCACGTACTCGGGCGGCAGGTTCAGCTGGCGGACGACGTTGGACGGGCGCAGGTCGGTGACCCGCGCGGCCATGTCGCGCAGCCACTCCCGGTTGAACTTGAAGGTCTCGGTGACGAACGGCTCGGTGATCGGGGCGAGGAACGCCTGCAGCGACTCGGTGTCGATCTCCACGCCCTCGCGGATGAAGTCCTCCCGGCGCAGGGCCTCCTCGACCTCGTCGATGTCGGCCATCGTGCCGATGCGCAGCAGCAGCCCGAGCCGCCGCTGGAAGCCGCCGGGGATGCGGTCGACGGCGCCGAAGTCCAGGACGCCGAGCCGGCCGTCGTCCAGCAGCCGGAAGTTGCCGGGATGCGGGTCGCCGTGCAGCATGCCGGAGCGCTTCGGCCCGGACAGCAGGAACCGGCAGTACAGCAGGGCCGCGTGGTCGCGGGTCTCCTGGTCGCCCTCGCTGATGATCTTGGAGAGGGCGGTGCCGTCCATCCACTCGGTGATCAGGATGTCGCCGGACTGCGCGATGACCTCGGGGATGGAGTAGTCGGGGTCGTCGAGGTAGGCGTCCCGGAAGAGCCGCTGGGACTCGGCCTCGATCGTGTAGTCGAGCTCCTCGACCACCCGCTCCTTGAGCTCGGCGAGCATCGCCTTGACGTCCAGGCCCGGCATCAGCACGCCGAACAGCCGGCCGAGCCGTGCGAGCTGGTTGAAGTCGCTGATCAGCGCCTTGCCGGCGCCCGGGTACTGCACCTTCACCGCGACGGCCCGGCCGTCGTGCCAGACGGCGCGGTGCACCTGCCCGATGGACGCCGCCGCGGCCGGCTGGTCGTCGAACGACTCGAAGTAGTCGCGCCAGTCCTCGCCGAGGAACTCCTCCAGGACCTTGTGGACGGTCGCGGCGGGCAGCGGGGGAGCGGCCTCCTGCAGCCTGGTCAGCGTGGCGCGGTACGGCCCGGCGATCTCCGGCGGCAGCGCCGCCTCGAAGATCGACAGCATCTGGCCGAGCTTCATCGCCCCGCCCTTGAGCTCGCCGAGCACCGTGAACAGCTGCTCGGCGGTCCGGGTCTGGATCTCCATCGCCACGGCCTCGGCCGAGCGCCCGAAGGTCCGCTTCCCCATGCCGAGGGCCGTGCGCCCCGCGAAGCCGATGGGGAGGGACGCCAGCTTTGCTGACCGCGTCACCGCGCGGCGGGGAAGATCGCTCACGCGGACCATTGTCGACGATGCACTGTCGTTCACGCCACAACCAAGCGCAAGTATCGGCTTTGTCAAACCGTACGGAACGCCGTGACCTGGGCGAATGCTGTAAGTGTGCGCTTTCTCACGCGGCGCCGGGGGCGGCCGGGGCGCGGCGGGGCGGGCACGGTACGGTGCCAGCCATGTCCGACACGCCTGATGACGCGCTGCTGGTCGAGCGCCGGCCCGACGGGGTCGCCGTCCTCACGCTCAACGATCCCGATCGCCGCAACGCGATGTCGGACGAGCTGACCGCCGCGTGGAAACGGACCATCGCGGAGCTGCGCGAGGACACCGGCCTGCGGTGCGTCGTGGTGACCGGCGCGGGCAGCGCGTTCAGCTCCGGGGGCAACCTCTCCTGGCTCGCCGACACCGGGGCCGTCGCCGTCCCGCCGCTGCGCGACCGGATGCTCGGGTTCTACCGGACGTGGCTGGCGATCCGCGATCTCGAGGTGCCGACGATCGCCGCCGTCAACGGGCACGCCGTCGGCGCCGGCCTGTGCCTCGCGCTGGCCTGCGACCTGCGGTACGCGGCGGACGACGCCAAGCTGCTCGCCCCGTTCACCGCCCTGGGGTTGCACCCCGGCATGGCCGCGACCTGGCTGTTCCCCGAGGTCGCCGGGCTGCCGCTGGCCCGCGAGATGCTGCTGGCCGGACGCGTCCTCACCGGCGCCGAGGCGGCGGAGCAGGGCCTGGTCAACCGGGCCTTCCCGCGCGCCTCCGTGCTCGGCGAGGCGATCGGCGTCGCCGAGCGGATCGCCGCGCAGGCGCCGATCGCGACCCGGCTCACCAAGGTCGCGCTGTCGAACGGCGGCCACCGCGACATGGAGTCGGCACTGCGCTGGGAGTCGCTCGCGCAGCCGGTCACGATGTCGTCCAGGGACATGCTGGAGGGGCTCGCCGCGCAGCGCGAGAAGCGCAGCCCGAATTTCACCGGCGAGTAAAGGCGGGCATGCCGATCAAGCCCTCTGCAGGGTTTAGGGAACCCTCGAAGAACTGTCAAAAACATAGGTGTTGACCTGCGGTAACGTCAAACACCCCCTGTGGCGGACGCAAATTTTCGAGTACGGTTCTGGCGTGCCCCCAAACGTTGAGGTCCGCCGCAGCGCCAGACGCAGGCGAACCGTGTCCGCCTACCGTGACGGCGACAAGGTGGTGGTGATGGTTCCGTCCAGGCTGAGCAAGGCCGAAGAGGAACAGTGGATCGCGACCATCCTCAGCCGGCTGGAGGAGCGGGAACGCCGCCGGCGGCCGACCGACGCCGACCTTCAGGCGCGGGCCCGCGAGCTGTCCCGCCGCTACCTGGACGGCCGCGCCGACCCGGTCAGCGTCCGCTGGGTCGCCAACCAGCGCGCCCGCTGGGGATCGTGCACGCCCGACGACGGCACCATCCGGCTGTCCACCCGGCTGCGCGGCATGCCCGGCTGGGTCGTCGACTACGTCCTGGTGCACGAGCTGGCGCACCTGCTCATCCCCGGGCACGGCGCCGACTTCTGGGAGCTGGTCGGCCACTACCCGAAGGCCGACCGCGCCCGCGGCTACCTGGAGGGCGTCGCCGCCGCCGCGCACCTGCCCCTCGAAGCCGACGGCCACGAGGACGACGTCACCGGCATCCACCACGGCGACGCCCTGCACCCCGGCGACGACTTCCCGCACGAGGCCGCCGGGTGACCGAGGCCCCCGGCCCCACGGCGCGTTTCGCCGCGGTGTTCGCCCGCCCCGCCCCGGCCCGCCCGGCGCCGCCCGGGATCGACCCTGAGGAGTTCCGGCTCGCGCTGCTGGAGGACACCTACGAGGTCGTCGCCGGGCTCGAACTCGTGACGTCCGCCCTCGTCCTGGACCCGCCCGACCAGCCGGACGCCGAGGCCGTCACCTGGCCCGGCACGCCGATCCTCCGCGAGTCCTCCCCGGCCGGGGCGTTCGCGGCCCTGCACGCCCTCGGCGCCGGCGCCGCCGCGCTGGTCGCGCCGGACGCCCCCGACCTGCCGCCGCTGCTGATCGGCAAGCTCTTCCGCGCGCTCGGCTCCGCCCCGGCCGCCGCCTGCCGCGCCGAAGGCGCCGATTCGGGCGGACACGGCCTGGTCGCCCTCGCCGCCCGCCTCCCGCTGCCCGCATGGCTGGCCACCGCCCTGCTGGACGTCGATCTCGACACCCCCGACGCGCTCACCCGGCTCCGCGCCGCCGCCCCCCGTCCCGGCTCGGTGCCGCAGGGACCCGCCTGGCATCGCCTCCGCACCCTCGACGACCTGCGGCTTCTCGACCCCGGGCTGGAAGGGTGGGAGAACACCCGCGCCCTCCTGGAAGGCCATCCGCTCGGCCGCTGACGGCGGCCCGCACCGGACGCCTCAGCAGCTCTGCGGAACCGCCCTGGCCACCAGCCGCCGGACGGCCTCGTCGGCGGACTCGGGCAGCTCGTCCACCGGGAACCAGCGGAGATCGTCCGACTCGTCCGACACGGCGGGCCGGGCCCCGGGCGGGGCGACCGCGACGTACTGGACGTCCAGGTGCCAGGTGCCCTGCGGATGGCAGCGCACCTCGTGCCGGTCCAGCTGGACGGGCTCGGGCAGCAGCCGCAGGCCCGGGATGCCGGACTCCTCGGTGGCCTCCCGCAGCGCCGCGCCCGCGAGCGACAGGTCGCCGGACTCGCAGTGCCCGCCGAGCTGGAGCCACGCCCTGATCTTCGAGTGCAGGGTCAGCAGCACCCGGGTGCGGGAGTCGTCGAGGACGGCGGTGCTGGCCGTGATGTGCCCGTCCGCGCACTCGCGCCACAGGCCGTCCGCGGGATGCTCCTCCAGGTGGCGCAGGAACCGCAGCCGCAGCCGCTCCTGCGGGTCGTCCGGCGCCTGCCAGGACGACAGCACCCGCACGGCGTCCCTGTACAGGAACCCCGGCGTCAGCGACCACGAACCGGGCGCGTCCGGGGACCGGAGCACGGCGCCCTCGTCGGGCTCCGCGGACGGCTCGACCGGTCTCCGCCGCCGATCGCCGGGCGCCGGCGCGGGCGGCTCCGCGTCCGGAGTCCGGCGGACGGGGCCCGCGGCCGGCGAACCGTCGCCGGGCAGGTCGGAGGCCGGAGGCTGCCGGTCCGGCGGCCGCGCGTCCGATCGCTTGCGGCCCCGCCGCGACACCCGCCTCATGCGCGGCCGACGCGGGGATAGCGGGAGTTGTCGGGACGGCGGCGGCGGCGCTCCTGGTCGATCGGCCGCTGCCAGCACAGGCTCGCGCGCGCGATCCGCCGCCTGATCACGCTCGTGGACGAGCCCGGCTCGTACCGGCAGCCGCTCACGCGCGACGGACGGGACCTGCTCATGCGCGCGGCCCGCCGTCGCCGTCCGGGCCCTCGGCGCCGTCGCCGGGCTTGCCGTCATCCGGCCCGCCGTCGTCGGGCTTGGCGTCGTCGGGCTTGGCGTCGTCGGGCTTGGCGTCCCCGGGCTTCGCGTCGTCGCCCGGCTCCTTGGTCAGCTTGGACAGATCGAGGTCGGACAGGCCCTCGATCTCGTCGTGCCCGTGGACGAACCCCTCGGGATCGTCGAGGTCGGACGCCGTCGGGAGCAGGTCGGGATGGTCCCAGATCGCGTCCCGGCCCTGGGTGCCGCGCGCCTCGGTCAGCGACCGCCACAGCGCCGCCGCCTCCCGCAGCCGCCGCGGCCGCAGCTCCAGGCCGACCAGCGTCGCGAACGTCCGCTCCGCCGGGCCGCCGGTCGCACGGCGCCGCCGCACCGCCTCCGCCAGCTTCACCGACCCGGGCAGCCGGCCCTCCGCGGCCTCGTTCACGACCGTGTCGACCCAGCCCTCGACCAGCGCGAGCGTGGTCTCCAGCCGCGCCAGCGCCGCCTTCTGCCGCGGCGTCTCCTCCGGCTGCAGCTGGATCTCGCCGCCGAGCGCCTCCTGGATCGCCTCCGGGTTGCTGAGGTCGAGCCCCTGGACGGCCTGCTCGATGCCCGACAGGTCGACGGTGATGCCGCGCGCGTACTCCTCGACCGCGCCCAGCAGATGCGAGCGCAGCCACGGGACGTGGGTGAACAGCCGCTGGTGCGCCGCCTCGCGCAGCGCCAGGTACAGCCGCACCTCGTCGCCGGAGACCTCCAGCCCCTCGCCGAACGCCTCGACGCCGGCGGGCAGCAGCGCGCCGACGCCGTCCGGCGCCAGCGGCAGCCCCACGTCGGCGGAGCCGGTCACCTCGCGGGCCAGCGCGCCGAGCGCCTGCCCGGCCTGGCCGCCGACCATCGCCCCGGCCATCTGCTTGACCATCCCGATCAGCGGGCCCGCCATCGCCTGCACGTCGGCGGGGATCTCGCCGCCGCCGAGCGCGCCGCCCATCGACTCGACCATGCGGGACGCGATCGGGTCGCACACCTTCGCCCACACGGGAAGCGTCTGCTCGATCCACTCCGACCGGCTCCACGCCTGCGGCGTCCGGATGCCGGCCGGCAGCGTCGTGCGCTCGTCCAGCCACAGCTCGGCCAGGCGCAGCGCCTCCTCGACCTGGCGGCGCTCGGTGTCCACCACCGACGGGTCGCCCTGCTCCACCACCGAATGCCGGGCGATGTTCTTGGCCAGATCCCAGTTCAGGGGGCCGCCACCCGCGCCGCCCGCACCCTGCGCGCCGATCATGTCGGCGAACCGGTGCAGCATGTCGGCGAACTGCGCCATGTCGCCGCCCATGCCCTTGAATGGATCCTGGGGCCGGTCGTCGTCGTCACCGTTGCCGGGACGGTTGAAGCCGAACGGAGTGTCACTCATCGGTTTGCCCCTGGGATGCATGATGGGCTCATATCCGCAACGTTAGCCGGTCCCGGCAAGGTCGCGTACACAAGGAAGGGGGCACCTCCGTGGCAACGGGCAAGGTTCGCCCTCGGCGTAGCAAGGGCCCGGTCGTCGCCGTCACCGGCGCGGGCACCGGCGCGGGGCGGCTGCTGGCCGCCCGGCTCGCCGAACGGGAAGAGATCCGCAAGGTCGTCGCCATCGACGGGCACCGCGGCGACGTGCCCGGAGTCACATGGCGTGTCGTCGACATCCGCGACCCGCTGCTGTCGGGACGGCTCTCCGACGTGGACGTGATCGTCAACCTCGACATCGAGCACTCCCCGGACGTGGACCCCCGGGAGCGCCGCACCCACAACGTCCGCGGCGCGCAGACCGTCGTCACCGCCGCGGCCGCCGCCCGCGTCCGCCGGGTCGTGCTCGTCACGTCCGCGATGGTGTACGGGGCCGGGCCCGACAACGAGGTGCCGCTCGACGAGGACGCGCCCCTGCTCGCCGAGGCCAGTACCTCCATCGCCGGCGACCACCTGGAGATCGAGGAGCTGGCCGCCGCCGCGCCGCTCACCCACCCGGGGCTGGACGTCACCGTCGTGCGCCCCGCCGCGCTCGCCGGGCCCGGCGTCGACACCGTCATCACCCGGCACTTCGAGTCGCCCCGGCTGCTGTCGGTCAAGGGCAGCACGCCCGGCTGGCAGTTCTGCCACATCGAGGACCTCGCGTCCGCCCTCGACGTCGTCGTCACCGGCGAGGTGGCCGGGCCGGTCGCGGTCGGCTGCGAGGGCTGGCTCGGCCCCGAGGAGGTCAGCGAGATCACCGGCAAGCGGCCCATCGAGCTGCCCGCCGCGCTGACCTTCGGGATGGCGCAGCGGCTGCACCGGCTCGGCATGACCCCCGCCCCCGCCACCGACCTGCACTACGTCGCCTACCCGTGGGTCGTGGACTGCGCGCGGCTGCGGGCCGCCGGCTGGAAGCCGATGTACGACAACGCCGCCGCGCTCCGCGCCGTGATGGAGGAGACCGCGGGACGGCACGCCGTCGTCGGGCGCCGCGTCGGCGGCAAGGAGGCCACCATGGCGACCGCCGCGGGCGCGACCGTCGCCGCGATCGGCGCCGCCGCCGCGATCCGGCGCGCCCGCAAGCGCCGCCGGTAGGCCGGGCCCCCGGCCCACCGGCTCAGTCCGACGGCGGCGTGGCGCTCGGCGAACCCGACGGCGACGGCGAACCGGACGGGCTCGGGGTCGCGCTCGGCGAGGGGCTGGGCGCCGCCTTGCCCGCGGCCGCCAGCGCCGCCTGCGCGTCCTTGATCCGCTTCCAGGCGTCGCCCATGCCGGGATAGTCGCCCTTCTTCTGGGCGTTCTCGTAGTCCGTCACGGCCTTCTGCAGGTCGGCGATCGCCTTCTGCGCCGCCGCGCTCAGCTGCTCGGACGGCGGCTGCCCGGACGGCGGCCCGGTCGGGTTGGACGGCGCCGTGCTCGCCCCGCCGAGGACCTGCTTCAGCGCGTCCTCCAGCGTGTCGGCCGCGGCGATGCTCTCCCCGTACCGCACCAGGATCTTGCCGAGGATCGGGTACGGCTGCTGCTCGGAACCGCCCGCCGCCTTCGTGTACATCGGCTCGACGTACAGCAGGCTCCCCCCGAAGGGGATCGTCAGGAGGTTGCCCGGGACGGTCTTCGTCCCGCCCTGTCTCAGGTAGAACAGGTCGTTCTTCACCTTCGAGTCCGTCTCGAAGGAGTTCTGCACCTGCCCCGGCCCGGAAGGCTGCGCGTTCCGCGGCATCTGCAGGATCTCGATCTGCCCGTAGTCGCGTCCCGGCGTCGACCCGACCGCCATGAAGGCCGCCAGCTGCGGGTTGCCCCGCGGGTTGAACACCGTCGTCAGCGAGAACGACGACGCGTCCTGCCCCGGCATCCGGATGCTCTGGTAGTAGGGCGGCTGCCGCTTGCCCTTGGCGCTCGGGTCCTGCGGGACCTCCCAGAAGCCCTCGCCGTTGTAGAACGCCGACGGGTCCGTCACGTGGTACTTCGTGAGGACCTTCCGCTGCACCTTGAACTGGTCCTGCGGGTAGCGGAAGTGCGACTCCAGCTCCGGCGGGATCGACGAGCGCGGCTGCACCGTCCCGTCGAACACCTTCATCCACGTCTTGGTGATGGGGTCGTTCTCGTCCCACTGGTACAGGTGGACGGTGCCGTCGTAGGCGTCCACCGTCGCCTTCACCGAGTTCCGCAGGTAGTTGATGTGGTCGTTGGCCTGCCGCGCCACCGCCGACCGCGTGTCGGTGATCGTGTCGCGGGTGGCCTCCCCGAGGCTCATCTCCTCCGAGTACGGGTAGCTGTTGGACGTCGTGTAGCCGTCCACGATCCACAGGATGCGGCCGTTCACCACCGCCGGGTACGGGTCGCCGTCCGGCGTCAGCCACGGCGCGGCCTTCTGCACCATCTCCCGCGGCGACCGGTCGTAGAGGAGCTTGGCGTCCTTGTTGATCGCACCCGACAGCAGCAGGTTCTTGTCCCCGAACTTCGCCGAGTACAGCAGCTTGTGCAGGAACGAGTCGATGGGAACGCCGCCCTGCCCGTCGTAGGTGTTGCTCTGCTGCCCCGACTGGCTGTTGTCCGGGTAGTTCAGCTCCTGCTGGCCGCGCCCGCCGACCACCGAGTACCGCGGTGACCGCTCCCCGAAGTAGATCTCCGGCTGCGCCACCCTGATCTGCTGGTTCGGGGACGCGGGCATGTCCCGCGTGATGAAGCTCGGCTCCCGGGACGCGAACCGGTCACCGAAGGCGGACACGAACCCGTAGCCGTGCGTGTAGACCATGTGGTCCTTCACCCAGCTGCGCTGCCCCGCCGGAGCCCCGGACAGCTCCCGCAGCGCCACCACCGTGTCGACCGGCTTGCCGGCCACCTGGTAGCGGTCCACGTCCAGCGTGTCGGGGAACCGGTAGAACGGGCGGATCCGCTGCAGCTGCTGGAACGTCTCGCCCACGACGTTCGGGTCGAGGACGCGCACGCCGCCCAGCCTGTCGGCCTCCTCCTGCAGCTTCTTCTTGTCGGTCACCGGCTGCGACCCGTACGGGACGACCCTCGCCCCGTCCACCCCGTAGGCCATCCGGGTGTACTTGATGTTGCGCTCGATGTACCGGCGCTCCTTGGCCAGCTGGTCGGGCTTCACCTGGAACTGCTCGATCAGCAGCGGGTACACCCCGCCCAGCAGGATCGCCGACAGGACCAGCAGCGTGAACCCGACGCCGGGCAGCATCATGCCGCGCCGCAGCAGGTTGCTGAAGAACATCCCCGCGCACAGCAGCGCGATCACGAACAGGATCGTCTTCGCCGGCAGCAGCGCGTTCACATCGGTGTAGGCCGCGCCCGTCGCCACGCCCCGCTCCGAATGCACCAGCCCGTACCGGTCGAACCAGTACGCGACCGCCTTCAGCAGGATGAACACGCCGAACAGCACCGACAGGTGCGCCCGCGCGGGCGGGCTCGCCTTGTCGCCCGGCCCCTGCAGCCGCAGCCCCCCGTACAGGTAGTGCACCATCACCGCCGCGATGATCGACAAGATCACCGTCGCGAAGACCACGCCGAGGACCAGACGCAGGAACGGGTACGTGAAGACGTAGAACGACACGTCCTTGTGGAACTGCGGATCCTCCACACCGAACGGTGTGCGGTTCAGGAACGCCAGCCACACCGGCCACTGGCCCGCCACCGACGAGCCGGTCAGCACACCGAGCAGGCCGAGCAGCGCGCCCGAGATCAGGCGCCGCCGCGGATCGATCACCGCCCGGTACCGCTCCAGGCCCTGCTGCTCGACCGACAGCGGCCGGTACGCCGGGCGCAGCCGGTACGCGACCAGCACGTTCGCGCCCACCACCGCCGTCATCAGCAGCCCGGCGCCGAAGAAGAGGACGAGTTTGGCCTGCAACTGCGTCGTGTAGACCGAGGAGAAACCGATCGATCGATACCAGAGCAGATCCGTGTACATGGTCGTGAAGACCATGAAGACGACCAGCAGCACGGCCAGCGCCACCAGAACCGGCAGCGCGAGCCGGGTACGTCCGGAACCGAGCCGGCGCCCGAAACCGGGAGTCCGGAAGGTCAAGAGGCCCCTCCGATCGAGATCTCGCCCACCGGCCGCCCGCCGGTGCTGTAGATGCAACTTACCGACTGGCACGGGGGTTCCCGCATTCGTCTTGCCCGGAAGGGGGAAAGATGGGCCCGTGAGTCTTCTGGAAGAAGTCGTGCTGGACCTGGAACGTCATTCGGCTCAGGAGGGCTGGGACACCGCCCCCCGCCTCTACGCCCTCGTCCGCAGCACCGAACTGCGCCGCGCCGAACCCGACCTCGCCGACCAGCTCGGCCTGAACCCCGACGCGGACACCCTCGCCGCGCTCGAACAGCCCGCCCTCCCCGACAGGGACACCGTCGAGGACGCCCTCGCCACCATCGCCTGGCCCGACGCCGTCGAAGGCTGCGCCCTCGTCATGGAACGCGTCGTCCTGCCGCCCGGCGCCGAGGACGAGATACCCGAGGACGAGGCCGAGGCCGCCGCCTACGCCGCGTCCCACCCCGGACGCGAGGACGTGCGCATGGTCGTCGGCGTCCTGCGCGACGGCGCCCGGCACTCCGCCCTCCGGCTCCGCCGCCACGACGCCGACGACGAGGTCCTCACCGGTCCCGACCTCGTCCCCGCCCTCGCCGAGGCCCTCGCCGGCACCCTCGAACCTGACGAACCGGGCACGCACTCGTAGGAGCGGCCCCGCCGCGAGGTAGCCTGCGGAACGTGAGCCACAGCGCCCCGCAGACCGGCGGAGACGTCATCAGGCTGATCGGCGTCCGGGACACCCCGCTGTCCGTCGACGAGGTCTACGCCGCCGTCGGCGCCCCCGGCGCCGGCGGCACCGCCCTGTTCGTCGGCACCGTCCGCGACACCGACCACGCCCGCGCCGTCACCGCCCTCGCCTACAGCGCCCACCCCACCGTCGAACGCGAACTCCGCGCCGTCATGGAGAAGGTCGCCGCCGACTTCCCCGTCCTCGGGCTCGCCGCCCTCCACCGCGTCGGCGACCTGGAGATCGGCGACATCGCCGTCGTCGTCGCCGCGTCCTGCCCCCACCGGGGCGAAGCGTTCGACGCCTGCCGGCGCCTCATCGACGACCTCAAGGCCACCGTCCCCATCTGGAAGCACCAGACCTTCGCCGACGGCGGCGACGAGTGGGTCGGAGCCTGCTGAGCGCCCGAACCGCATAGAGTTTCCGGCATGTCTCGTCGTGCCACCACGCTCAGCGTCGCGAGCGTGCTCGTCCTCCTGCTCGCCGTCATCGGCTCCGTCATGCGCGTCCCCTACGTCGCGCTGATGCCCGGACCGACGCGCAACACCCTCGGCACCGACGACAAGGGACAGCCCCTCATCAGGATCGAGGGCCGGCCGACCTACCCGGTCTCAGGCAACCTCAACTTCACCACCGTCACCTACCGCGGCGGACCCGGCGGCCGCATCGACCTGTTCACCGCCCTCCGCGGCTGGATCGCCGGCGACACCGCCATCGTCCCCGAGGAGACGATCTTCCCCAAGGACGAGTCGCCCAAGCAGGTCGACCAGGAGAACACCCAGGCGATGCGGGACTCCCAGCAGAACGCCGAAGCCGCCGCCCTCCACCAGCTCCGCATCCCCGTCACCACCCGCGCCGTCGTCGACGGCGTCCAGAAAGGACGCCCCGCCGACGGCGTCCTCAAACCCGGCGACGAGATCACCGCACTCGACGGCGCCGCCGTCACCAGCGTCTCCCAGATCACCGGCGCCATGGCCAAACACAAGATCGGCGACAGCGTCCGGGTCACCTACAAGCGCGCCGGCACCGAGCAGAAGGCCACCCTCAAGACCGTCGCCGACCCCACCGGCAAGCGCGCCGTCGTCGGCATCGTCCTCTCCGACCAGTACAGGTTCCCCTTCAAGATCGACATCAGCATCGGCGACATCGGCGGCCCCTCCGCCGGCCTCATGTTCTCCCTCGCCATCGTCGACAAACTCACCGAAGGCCCCCTCACCCGCGGCGCCTTCATCGCCGGCACCGGAACCATCACCCCCGAAGGCCAGGTCGGCCCCATCGGCGGCATCCAGCAGAAGATGATCGCCGCCCGCCAGGCCGGCGCCACCATCTTCCTCACCCCCAAGGACAACTGCGCCGACGCCATGAACGCCCGCCCCGACGGCCTCCGCCTCGTCCGCGCCGACACCCTCGACTCCACCCTCAAAGCCATCGACGCCCTCAACACCGGCCAGGGCGCCGTCCCCGCCTGCACCAAATGAGCCGCACCCGTCCCGACCACCCCGCCCCATGCCATAGACTTGAGACATCACCGCGGGGTGGAGCAGTTCGGTAGCTCGCTGGGCTCATAACCCAGAGGTCGCAGGTTCAAATCCTGCCCCCGCTACGGGTCCTGGGGTCCCCTTGGTCGCTGGCTTTGCCGGCTCCCCGAGGGGGCCCTTCGCATTTCTCCCGGGGGACGATCCCCCGGAGCCCCCTGTGCCTCCGCCATCCCCCGACCGCCCGCCCCTGGGGCTGCGCCCCTAGACCCCCGCTTTTGGGGGCGGGGCTTGCTCCCTGCGTGTCTGCTGGTGCGCTCTTCCCTTGTTGAACGACACGGGGGCCAAGGTTTCGGACGTTCTTGCTCGTGTTGCTGGCTGCGCTTGGTGCTAGGCCTGAAGGTGAAGTCACGGCTGGGGAGGTTCCCGCCAGGGTGGATTCGCTTCTCAGGAGGCAGGGGTGTCCAAGTCTGTGCTCGACATGTCGGTGTCGTTGGACGGGTACGTCGCCGATTCCGATGACTTTCTTGGGGGTGAGGACGGGCAGCGGCTGCATGCGTGGGCTGATGTGCGGTCCGAGACGGTCGCGGCATTCCAGGACGAGTGGAAAGCGGCCGGTGCGCTCGTCGCCGGGCGGCGGACCGCCGAGTTGATGGATCACTGGGGCGGCGATCACGGGGGTGTTCCGATCTTCGTGCCCAGTCACCGGCCGCCCGGTCCGGCCGCGCGCTGGGGATACCCGCTGGTGACGTACGTGAACGACGGGATCGAGAGCACGATGGCGCAGGCCAAGGCCGCCGCCGGAGACCGGGACGTGCAGGTGCGCGGCGCGTACACGGGGCAGCGCGCCATCGAGGCCGGGGTGCTGGATGAGGTGCAGATCCACCTGGTCCCGGTGCTGCTCGGCCGCGGGCGCCGGCTGTTCGACGTCCTGACGTCGGAGGCCGAGCTGGAGATCGTCCACGTGATCGATACCCCTGAGGCCACGCACGTCCGCTATCGCGTCCGGCGGTGACCGCTCCCCCCTTTCGGGGGTGGTGAGGGGGGTGGTGGGTGCGGTTAACCTCTCTCCCGAACGCCCTCACCTGGGGGTTTGACGGAAGGGGCATCGTGGGCGTCGACTCGGTCGCTTGGGCTCGGCAGCACGCCGTGGGGGATCTGCTGCATCGGACGGCGCGGCGGTATCCCGGGAAGCTTGCTGTGGTCAGCGGGGACCTTCGGGTTACCTACGCGGAGTTCGACGTTGCTGTGAATCGGGCCGCGCATGCGTTGGCGGAGCGGGGGCTGCGGAAAGGGGATCGGCTCGCGCTGCTCAGCCACAACTGCTGGCAGTACGCCGTGTTCGCGTTCGCCACCGCCAAGCTCGGCGTCGTGCTCGTGCCCGTCAACTTCATGCTGAACGCCGAGGAGATCGCCTACATCGTCGAGCACTCCGGGGCGTCCGGGATCATCGCGGAGGACGCGCTCGCCCCGACCGCGGAGAAGGCGCTGGCCACTGCCGGGGTCGAAGGTGGCGTGCGCGGGTGGATACCGCTGTCGGGGGCGGCTCCTGCTTCCGGGTGGGAGGACGTCGACGCCTGGTGGAAAGCCGGGCCCGAGACCGCGCCGGACGTGCTTGTCGGGGACGATGATCCGCTGCGGCTCATGTACACGTCGGGGACCGAGTCGCGGCCCAAGGGCGTCATGCTGTCCAGCCGGTCGCTGATCAGCCAGTACGTGAGCTGCGTCATCGACGGGGAGATGGCCGCGGACGACGTCGAGGTCCACACGCTGCCGATGTACCACTGCGCGCAGCTCGACTGCTTCTTCTCGGTCGACGTGTACCTGGGGGCCACCAGCATCATCCTGCCCGGACCCGATCCCGCGGTGCTGCTGGAGACGATCGAGCGGGAGAAGGTGACCAAGCTCTTCTGCCCGCCCACCGTCTGGATCTCGCTGCTGCGGCATCCCGACTTCGACAGGCGGGATCTGTCGAGCCTGCGGAAGGGGTACTACGGGGCCTCCGCCATGCCGGTGGAGGTCCTGCGGGAGCTGCTGCGGCGGCTGCCCGATGTGCGGCTGTGGAACTTCTACGGGCAGACGGAGATGGCGCCGCTCGCGACCATCCTGCGCCCGCACGAGCAACTGGAGCGGGCGGGGAGCGCCGGGCGGGCCGCGATCAACGTCGAGACCAGGCTCGTCGACGACGACGGTCGCACCGTGGCGCCTGGCGAGATCGGGGAGATCGTCCACCGGAGCCCGCACGCGGCGCTGGGGTACTACCGGGACGAGGAGAAGACCGCCGAGGCGTTCCGCGGCGGATGGTTCCACTCCGGCGACCTCGGCGTCATGACCGAGGACGGCTACCTGTCGGTGGTCGACCGGAAGAAGGACATGATCAAGACGGGCGGCGAGAACGTCGCCAGCCGCGAGGTCGAGGAGGCGATCTACGAACTCGACGGTGTTGCGGAGGTCGCCGTGTTCGGTATCAGCCACCCGCACTGGATCGAGGCCGTCACCGCCGTTGTCGTGCCCAAGGCGGGCGTCGAGTTGACGGTGGATGATGTCTCCGTGCACGTGCGGGAACGGCTTGCCGGATACAAGCGGCCGAAGTACGTGGTGATCGCTGATTCCCTGCCCAAGAACCCCAGCGGCAAGATCCTCAAACGCGCCCTACGCGCGCAGCATGCAGACCTCGCCGAGTCCTGACTAGTCGGGCGCGGTTCTCAGGTAGGGGAGGAGCTTCTGGACGGTCATCGCTGCATGCCATGAGGCGATGCGGTGGTGATCGTCGTCCTTGGCGGCGTCGGCCTTGTCCGAGATGCCTCGTACGACGACGCCTTGGTGACCGTGGATCTGGTGATCTTCACGGTTCGGGATGACCGGCTGCAGGTGCTGCTGATCGAGAGGGGGAAGGAGCCGTTCCTCGGGCTCCCGGCGTTGCCGGGCGGGTACGTCCGGGCGGGTGAGACCCTCGACGCCGCCGCCCGGCGGGAGTTGGGGGAGGAGACCGGGCTTGACGGGGGCCGGCTGCATCTCGAGCAGCTGCGAACATATGGGGATCCGGAGCGAGATCCGCGGGGACGGGTGGTCACCGTCGCCTATCTGGCGCTCGGGCCTGATCTGCCGGTGCCCGTGGCGGGGACGGACGCTCGGGCGGCGCGCTGGGTCCCTGTCCAGGAGGTGGGCCGCCTCGCGTTCGACCACGACGTGATCCTCCGGGAGGCGCTGGAGCGGGCACGGTCGCAGCTTGAGTACACGACCGTGGCCGCGGCGTTCTGCCGTGAGCCGTTCACCGTCGCGGACCTTCGGAGGGTGTACGAGGTCGTGTGGGATGTGGCGCTGGATCCGAGCAACTTCCGGCGGAAGGTCACCAGGGCGGAGCGGTTCCTTGAGCCGACGGGAGAGCGGCGGGTGGACACCGGGCGCCCGGCGGCACTGTACCGGCGCGGGCCGGCATGGCTGCTGTCGCCGCCGCTGCTGCGGTCGGGAGATGTGGCGCGGGCGCAGTTCTCGGCTGTCTCGTTGCGATGATCAGTCGATGTGCGGGGCGAGGGTCAGGGCCAGGTGGAGGGTCAGGCGGTCTTGGCCGTTGGTGAGGGTCAGCTTCGTCAGGTCTTCTATGCGGCGCAGGCGGTGGTAGAGGGTCTGGCGGTGGACGTTCAGGGCTTTGGCTGTCTGCTGGACGTTGCCTGCCAGGTCTAGGTAGGTGCGGGCCGTTTTGGTGAGGTCCTCGTTTTCTAGGAGGCGTTTTGTGCCTTCGGTTTGGGTTGTCTGGGTCAGGGCCTCGTCGCCCGCTGTTCGGAGGAGGCGGAGGACGCCCAATGTCGTCCAGTCGCGGGTCTCGCCGGGGGCGGCGGTGCGGGCCGCCACGCGGGCGCGGAGCCAGCCCTCGTGGACGTCGTCCAAGGTGGGGCAGGGGGAGTACAGGCCGGTCTGGACGGGGGCGTGGCGTTCCTCCAGGAGGCGGCGGGCCCTGGTGAGGGTGGTCGCGGTGTTCGTCGAGGCCGGGATGAGCAGGACGTGGTCGCGCTGCCAGACCGCGGTCAGGACCGAGTGGGGGAGCAGCCACGGGTTGAGGGGCTCGGGGCTCGGGGTCCGCAGGACGGCCACCGTGAGGGGCGGGTCGGCCGCCTTCGCGTCGGTGAGGTCGTCGGCCGCCTGGGTGCGGACGTCGGCGTGGGCGGAGAGCAGGTCCGCCACCTTGTAGCCGACGTCGTCGCGCTCCCGGACCTGGCGGGCCATGAGGAGGCCGGCGCGCTCGCAGAGGGGCATGGCCTTCGCCGCCTGGTCGCCGGTGATGCGCTCCTCGTCGTCCAGGAGCCAGAGATAGCCGTAGGTGACGTTGTTCCAGCGGGCGGGCAGGCACAGGCGGCCGAGCTGGCCGAGGGACGTGTCGGCCGGGATGCGGACCGGGCCCGTCGCGCGGGCGATGCCGTGGCGCTCGAAGCGGGCGCGGACCGCCTCGGTGGCGCGGCGGTGCAGGATCGAGGCCGTCCGGACGGGGTCGATCGTGTCGCCGTGGGCGGCGTAGGCGACCAGGTGGAAGTCGCGGTCCTCCAGGGTCGCGGGTGCACGCAGGAGGTCGGCCGCCTGTTCCACGATCTCTTGGAGGTCGGGTGCCATCGGTTCCTTCTTACATCTGTATGAAGATAGTGGCCGCTGAAAGTGGCATTTGACTATAGGGGGTTGGGGGCGTTGCTCATAGCGTGCGAAGTGTTCTTCGACGTTGGAGGCCGCCATGCTCGGTTCTGTGCTTCTCGCCGCGGCGCGTAGCGAGCGGATGCGTGATGTCGTTACCTCGGTGCCCCTGACCAGGGGGGTCGTCGACCGGTTCGTCGCGGGTGAGGACCTTGACGCCGCGCTGGACGTGGTGCGGGCGCTGTCGGAGGACGGCCTCGCCGTGACCCTCGATCACCTGGGGGAGTACACCCGGGATGTCGCCCAGGCCGTCGCCACGCGGGACGCCTACCTGCGGATGATCGCGGCGTTCGAGGAGCGGGGGCTCGCGGCGGGCGCGGACGCGTCGGTGAAGCTCTCGGCGCTCGGGCAGGCGCTACCGGGCGACCTTGCTCTTGAGCATGCGCGGGAGATCTGCGCAGCGGCGGGGCGGGCCGGCATGACCGTGACCCTGGACATGGAGGACCACACGACCGTCGACCCCACGCTGGAGATCCTCGGCAAGCTCCGCGGCGACTTCCCGTGGGTCGGGGTCGCCATCCAGGCGATGCTGCGGCGCACCGAGGGCGACCTGCGGGAGCTGGTGGGCGAGGGCTCGCGGGTGCGGCTCGTGAAGGGCGCCTACGCGGAGCCGTCCTCGGTGGCCTTCCAGAGCCGGCGTGAGATCGACCGCGCATACGTGCGGGCGCTGCGGGTTCTGATGCGGGGGGACGGATACCCGATGGTCGGGAGCCACGACCCGCGGATCATCGAGATCGCGCAGGTGCTCGCGGCCGGGAGGTCGCCCTCTTCATACGAGTTCCAGATGCTCTACGGGATCCGGACCGCCGAACAGCGGCGGCTCGCCCGGGACCACCGGATGCGCGTCTACGTCCCGTACGGGGCCGACTGGTACGGGTACTTCATGCGGCGGCTCGCCGAACGGCCCGCCAACCTCGCCTTCTTTCTCCGTTCGTTCGTCTCCCGCTAAGGAGGGTTTCCTTTCATGGACGCCGTGACCAACGTTCCCACGCCGGTGAACGAGCCGGTGCGCGGGTATGCGCCCGGCAGCGCCGAGCGGGCCCGGCTGGAGGCCAGGCTCGCCGAACTGACCGCCGAGGCGCCGATCGACCTGCCCATGACGATCGGGGGCGAGCGGCGGCTCGGCGGCGGGGCCAAGGTCGCCGTCGTGCAGCCGCACCGGCACGCGTCCGTCCTCGGGACGTTCGGCACCGCCACCCAGGACGACGCGCGGGACGCCATCGCCGCGGCGCTCGCCGCCGCGCCGGCCTGGCGGGCGCTGTCGTTCGACGACCGGGCAGCGATCTTCCTGCGGGCCGCCGACCTGCTGGCCGGGCCGTGGCGGGAGACGCTGCTGGCCGCGACCATGCTCGGGCAGTCCAAGACCGTCCAGCAGGCGGAGATCGACAGCCCGTGCGAGCTGATCGACTTCTGGCGGTTCAACGTGCACTTCGCCCGGCGGATCCTCGCCGAGCAGCCGATCAGCAGTGATGGCGTCTGGAACCGGACCGACCACCGGCCGCTGGAGGGGTTCGTCTACGCGATCACCCCGTTCAACTTCACCGCCATCGCCGGGAACCTCCCGACGGCGCCCGCGCTCATGGGCAACGTGGTGGTGTGGAAGCCGTCGCCCACCCAGACCTACTCGGCCGTCCTGCTGATGAGGCTGCTGGAGGAGGCCGGACTGCCGGACGGCGTCATCAACCTCGTCACCGGCGACGGGCTCGCGGTGTCGGACGTGGCGCTCCAGCACCCGGACCTGGCCGGGATCCACTTCACGGGGTCCACCGCGACGTTCCGGCACCTGTGGAAGACCGTCGGGAACAACATCGAGAAGTTCCGCGGCTACCCGCGCATCGTGGGGGAGACCGGCGGTAAGGACTTCGTCGTCGCCCACCCGTCCGCGGACCGCGCCGTCCTCAAGACCGCGCTCGTGCGGGGCGCGTTCGAGTACCAGGGGCAGAAATGCTCCGCCGCGTCCCGGGCGTACATCCCGCGGTCCATCTGGGACGGTGGGCTCAAGGAGGACTTGGCCGCCGAGGTCGACGCGCTCACCATGGGGGACGTCGCCGACCTGTCCAACTTCATGGGCGCGGTGATCGACGAGCGCGCGTTCGCCAAGAGCAGGGCCGCGATCGACCGGGCCCACGCCGACCCGGACGTCGAGGTCGTCGCGGGCGGGACCTACGACGACACCGTCGGATACTTCGTCCGGCCGACCGTGCTCGTCTCCGGCGACCCCGAGAACGAGATCTTCACGGATGAGTACTTCGGACCCGTCCTCGGCGTCCACGTTTACGAAGACGGCCGGTACGACGAGATGCTCGCCCAGATGGAATCGGTCGCCGCGTACGCGCTGACCGGCGCCGTCATCGCCACCGACCGGGCCGCCGCCGCGCGCACCGCCGAAGCGCTCCGGTTCGCCGCCGGCAACTTCTACATCAACGACAAGCCGACCGGCGCCGTCGTCGGGCAGCAGCCGTTCGGCGGCGCCCGCGCCTCCGGCACCAACGACAAGGCCGGATCGGTGTTCAACCTGCTCCGCTGGACGTCCCCGCGCTCGATCAAGGAGACGTTCGTCCCGTCGACCGACCACCGCTACCCCCACATGGGGTAGACGCCGTCACGCCGACCCGCCCCGCGCCCGAACCGGTTTGCCTAAGCCACCCCCGCCCAATACAGTTAAGACATCACCGCGGGGTGGAGCAGTTCGGTAGCTCGCTGGGCTCATAACCCAGAGGTCGCAGGTTCAAATCCTGCCCCCGCTACTGGTTCTGGGGTCCGTGTGGTTGCCGCTTTGCGGCTTCCCCGCGGGCCCCTTCGCATTTCTCCCGGGGGACGATCCCCCGGAGCCCCCTGTGCCTCCGCCATCCCCCACCCGCCC